>CAIUKQ010000281.1 GCA_903899705.1 uncultured beta proteobacterium | reverse complement strand
TCCGCTTCCGTGGGCAGACGCCGCTCGGCCCATTCGCAATAGGCCCCGGCTTCATGGGCGCTGACGTGGATGACCGCCTCGTCCTGCGGGAGGGAAATCCATTGATCGAAACGCCTCAGCAACCAATTGCCGCTTCCGCGCTTCCAGTAACGCGGACAATCCAGCGCGGCCTGTTCGCGCGCCGACCAACCAGCCTCGCTCCAGAACTCGCGTCGCGCATATCCTCCGGCGTCGACGAACGCCGCGAATTCGCCGTTGGTGGTAACCCGGCGTGAAATGTGAAACGCGGGGACGCGCACTTCATGCGCCCATTTTTCGTTGTCGAAAACAAAGCCTTCGCCGCGGGGTGAGCCCATCCGGAACGTGCTCTCCGGTATTGCGATATCGCCGCCGGGTCCCGGAACCGGCGTGTCCAACAAGCCGGGCATGGGCAGGCCCAGAGTATGGAGCGTGTAGGTAAATGCCTCGTTATGCATGTCCTGATGAAACAAGGCGAGCTGGGCGAAATAGAACACTTCATCGCCCGGAGCGTCCTGGTCCAGCAAGGCTTCGCTGCGTGTCACCACGTCTTCCATGTAGGCGCGCGTAGCCGCAATGTCGGGCAGATCCAGGGTCCAGCGCGTATCGTGCGTGACCCGTGAGGAGTCATACCAGCGGTCGGCATGGCGCAGCAGGGACGGTGCGTCGGGATTGCCGCCGCGCTGCATCCAGAATTCCTGGAACCAGGCGATGTGGCCGAGTTCCCATATCGGCGGATTGACGATGGCGAGCATGGGCACTACCGCGTTGGCGTCGTTGAAATTCCGGGTCAGCAGGGTGGTGCGCGTCTGTGCATCGCGCAGGTTTGCGCGCAAGCGGGCTGCTGCAGGATGCAGGCGAAACTGCGCAAAGTCCGGCCAGCCACTGCGATGCAAAGGGGTGTTGGGGAGGTCCATGGGGGGGGCGGTGGCAATGCCTGTCTATTTTTCGGTTCGTGCTAATATTATCAATAAAATCAAATAGTTATTTTTCAGGTCCGGGCTGAGAAACAGGTCATATCATGCGAATTTCCATTGTAACGCCAGCCCCGCCAGGGTCGCGCCATGGCAATCGGAATACCGCCGAGCGCTGGTTGCGGCATCTGCGGGCGTTGGGTTATCGCACCGATGTGATGGTCGAATGGGACGGGCGAGATGCCGATCTGCTGATTGCATTGCATGCGCGGCGAAGCCATGCCGCGATCAAGGCCTGGAGGGCACGGTATCCGCGGCGGCCGTTGCTGCTGGTGCTGACCGGAACCGACTTGTACCGCGATATAAGGAGTGATCCCGATGCGCAGGAATCGCTGGAACTCGCCGACCGCATGGTGGTGTTGCAGACGCGGGGGCTTGATGAACTGGCATCGGCGCATCGGGCCAAGACCCGGGTGATATTTCAATCGATACGCGCGTACCGCCGTCAGGTGGCACCGAGGGGTTATTTTCTGGTGACAGTCATCGGGCATTTGCGGGAAGAGAAAGACCCGTTTCGCGCTGCGCATGCCTTGGCGCTCGTTCCAGCCGATGAGAAGATTCGTGTGGTTCACATGGGCAAGGCCATGTCCGTCGAGTTTGAGAACCAGGCCCGGGAACTGATGTGCCGTGAACCACGATACCGGTGGCTGGGCGAACTGGATCATTCGGGTGCGATGCGCTGGCTGGCTCGAAGCCATGTGATGGTGATTTCCAGTCTCATGGAAGGCGGGGCCCATGTGGTATCCGAAGCCATTGCCACAGGTGTGCCTGTGATTGCATCGGCGATTCCGGGCAATGTCGGCTTGCTTGGCGAGGATTACCCGGGTTACTACCCCGCGGGCGATGAAAAGGCGCTGGCCGCGCTGATGTCGCGTGCGCGCAGTGATTCCCGGTGGCTAGGTTCTCTGCAGAGCGCAATCGGACAGCGCCGGGATCTGGTCTCGCCCGACACGGAACGTCGTGTCCTGCAGATGCTTCTGGCGGAGTTAGCCGGTTCCGGCATCGGCGGAAATTGATTTCTTTTCCGCGATGCTGGTGATGACGATGCCTGCAAGGATCAGTGAGAACCCGAACGCGTGATAGGCGTGAAAGGTTTCGCCGAGAAACTGTATCGCCAGCAGGGTGCCGAACACCGGCATCAGGTGCACAAAAACGCCGGCGCGGGTCGGACCAACCTCTGCGACCGCCCGGTTCCAGAAGAGATAGGCAATCACCGAGGGAAAGATGCCGAAGTAGGCGACGGCGGCAAAGCTTGCCCATGACCAATGCGCCTGTGCCCCGCGGGCAAGGTCGGCCAGGTAGAACGGCAGATTGGCCGTCGCACCGATCAGTATGGTGGCGGCAAGGAACGGCAGCGGTTCCAGATCGGCGGGTCGGCGTTTGAGCAGGAGCGTATACACGGCCCACACGAACATGGCGGAGAACACCCAGACATCGCCCGCGTTGATGCGAAATTCCAGCAACTGCGAAACCTCACCGCGGAAAATAATGGAGGCCACGCCAAGGAGCGACACCAAAATCCCCACTGCCTGGCGGGGGCTGACTTTCTGCGCCATGAATAGCCACCCGATGCCGGCGATCAGCACCGGGATGGATGAATTGATCAGCAGCGCATTGGTGGCGGTGGTGCTCCCAAGGCCGATGTAGACCAGGGTGTTGAAGCTGCCCGCGCCGAGTACGCCCAGCACGGCCAGGATCTTCCATTCCCGCGCGATGATGACGCGCTGCCGCCACATGGGCGCGGCGGCAAACGGCAGCAGCACCAGGAACGCGAGGGCCCAGCGCCAGAAGGCCATGGCAAGCGGGGGCAACTGCCCCTGTATGCCGCGACCCACGACAAAATTGAGCGACCAGAGGAAGGCAGTGACCGTCAGCAGCGGGTACGCCGACCTCCAGGGCGATCTGGCGCGAGCGTTCAACGCGCCATACACCCGTTACTGTGGGAACTCATGCCTTTGGGGCGAACTTTCGCGACCATTCCAGGTAATCGCGCATGGCCGCGACAATGGGAAACTGCGGTTCGTATCCCAGAATCTTTTTCGCGCGGGTGATTTCGGCGGGCTTGGTGCGCGCACTGCTGGGCACATTGTTCTTGTCCTGGCGGATCTTGACGCCGGGGAAAACTTCCTTCAGGGCCGCGGCGAGTTCTTCCGCCGTGGTGGCCTTGCCCATGGTGATGTTGAACACGCGCGAAGGCAGAGCGGAAGCCTGCAATGCCATGACCGTCCCCCGTGCTGCGTCCTTGGAATAGACCCATTCGAGCGCGGCGCTGGGAACGACGGCTTCGCGTCCGGCAATGGCGGCATCCATCATGTCGCGGAACATCACGGTCGGGCCGCCGCCGCCGGGACCGCCCCAGGGGCCGGCAACGGGGCCGTAGCGCATGGCGGCGAATTCGATTCCTATTGCGGCGTAGTTGTGGCCGATGCTCTCGACCGCCTGCTTGGTGGCGGCATAGAACGTCGAGGGCCGCGGGAAAGCCTCTTCTCGCGTCAGGTCGCCGCCATCCTCGCCGCCGGCCATGTGGCCATTTAAGACACTCGAACTCGAAACAACGACGCGCTTGACGCCATGCACGCGCGCCGCATCGAGCACATTGACGGTGCCCATGATGTTTAGCTGAATGGCCGCATAGGGGTCGCGCGCCGCGCCCAGCGTAAGCATGGGATGGGCGGCCGTGTGAACAATCGATGTGATCCCGGCCTTGCAGATCGCCTGCGAGAGGGTGAGCGGGCGAAGGATGTCGCCTTCGACCAGGTCAACCTTTTCCAGATCGACAATCTGGGCGAGTGCCTCGCGTTGAAACCGCTGGTCAAGCAACGTGGGGCGTTCGCCCTGTTCCACCAGGATGCGTGCAATCTGCGAACCCACTAGGCCCGCGCCTATGATTAATACCGTCATGATTTACCTCGGAAATAATTGGAAAAAAAACTGATCGGATCAACCGGGAGAACCGGGGAGCTCGAACATCCCCGATTCTAGACCGGCGATGAATTGTCCGGCCTCGTCCGCATCGACGACATCGGCGTACTTGGTCTGCATGTCGACCAGATTCATGGCGTGCGAAACCTCGACGCGGTCAAAGCAGCCATCGGCTACGACCGCGCATCGGATGTTTTCCGAAAAAGCGTCCAGCACCGAAGCGCGCACGCAACCGCTGGTGGTTCCACCGCAGACGATGAGGGAATCCACCTTGAGCAAGGTGAGGTAGGACAGAAACGGTGTGCCGAAAAAAACACTGGGTTTGGTTTTTCGGATGATGATGTCCTGCGGCTGCGGCGCAATATCCGCGACGATGTCATCCAGATGCGGGTCGCGGGCACCGGGGGCCCGTTCGCCGGCGCTTTTCCAACGCCAGCTGCCCGCGTCCCAGCGGTCGGAACGCCTTGAATTTGTTGAATAAAATACCGGCACGCCTTTGCCGTGGGCCGCAGCAATCAACCTTTTCATCACGGCCACCGCAGCCCAGCCTTCTTCGCCGCAGGACCCCCGCCATCGCCGGATGGAATCCAGAATCGGCAGAGGGCCTTCGCCACAAAACTCATAGTTCGTATCGATGATCACGAGTGCCGGACGCTGGCCGAACCCCATTCGCGCGCCAAAGCCCAGCGCCTGCAAGACATCGCGATCGCGCTGGTTGAGGAACCGCTTCCAGTCCTGTGTCATGCCCCTTCCCCGGAAGACGCGGAAGCATTCTCAAGCATTGCCATCAACCCTTCGCCAGCGGCGGCAATTTTCCGCCGGAAATGAAGGTGCCAATGCGGTTGCCGCGCGTGACCGGCAACAGCAGATGCGAGGGATTGTCGGCATTGTGGTGGACCGAGACATGCGAAGCCATGGGCCGGGAAACCGAACCCAGTCCGATATCCTCGGTGATGTTGGTTGGCGGATCGTTGTCGGCACTCTTGATGCGAAGGCCGATGCTCTCGCCGGGTTTGAGCAGTATTCCGATGGGCCGGATCTCGATGTTGAATTCGTAAATCTGGTTCGGCTTGAGGGGCTCGCGCTGGTCGTGCGTGTGGTACGGCTGCCAGGGTTTCGATCGCTTTTCATCCAGTTTGCGCTGTGAGCCGCGCAGCCATCCGCGCGTGAGGATGCGTTCGGCACCGGCCGCATCACGATGCAAGATGGTGGCAAACCACAGCACCTCGGTATCCGTGGTAGACCCGTACAGGTTGAGCGCAATCGGGCCGCACAACTCGGTGGTCTCGACCATGTTGGGCGTCCAGAATTCCATGCCCTGATGGCTGAAGGCGGAATCCTCGTAGGTCGTGCATCCCTCATTGGGCCAAAACTCGTGCTCGGAGAGCAGGCCGCCCTTGTGCAGGTAGAAAGGCGTCCAGCGCGTGCCGGGCACGGGCCACTCGGTTGCTGCCTTCCATTCGCCGGTGCCCTCGATGAACAGTTGTACCGGCGCCTCGTCCATGATGCCGTTCTGAATGCCCTTCAACCAGTAGTCGAACCAGCGCAGGGATTCGTAGTCATACTGGTAGCAGGGACGGTCCAGATAGACCGGCGGCCCGATCGTGAGGCGCTTCGGGCCCTTCCACTGTTCATAGGCGCGCACGTCGCCTGGCAGGTGCAGGCCGAACATGCCCCAGTCGGCACCCAGATAGGCAGGCACCTCGCAGCCGGCCTCGAAATTCACCGCGCGTTCCTTCCAGTATTCGTTGCACAGCGGATTGAGCAGGATTTCAACCAGCATGGGATTGCCGCCGGCGTCCGGATTGCGCAGCGCGGCCACCAGCAGAGGGTTGGTCACGATTTCGGGATCGCTCAATGCTGCCTTGACCCCGGCGTTGTATTTTTCGTCGCCCCATTTCTTGCGCAGCGTGTTTTCGATGTTGAAGAACGGCGCCTGCCGGCGCGCCCAGTACTCCATGAAGTCCGGGGCCAATATGCCGCCACGGTAAAGCACGTCGCGATAGCCGTCGGTAAATCCGTAAGGCGAAAAGATGGCGCCCAGGTGCGGGGGCTTCAGCGCCGCGACGCGCTTGGCGACCATTGAAAAATAGGAGACGCCGTTCATGCCCACCTTGCCGCTGGACCAAGGGCGCGCGGCCAGCCACTCGATAGCTTCGTACAAATCACGGATGGTTTGCGGATCGGGTTCAAGATTTCCAAACTGGCCGCCGGAACCGCGCGCGCCGCGGATGGTGGCGATCACCATGACATAGCCGCGCCGTACATAGAAATTGAAATCGCCCGCTTCAATCCATCCACGCGCATAGGTGAAGCCATTGGGCATCATGGCCATGCCCTGCACTTCCTTCGAGTACGGACTGGCGGTGAAGAGAACCGGGAACTTTCCCTCGGCGTCCGGCCGGTACACATCGGCCTTCATCGTGATGCCGTTGCCGACGGGAATTTCGACGTTGCGTTCGATGGTGACGCCGTATTCGCGCTTGGACGTTTGCCAGTCCGTGGAAAACATGAAGACCTCCGTTGACCGATTCTGATGGAAATGATTGCGCGGATTTGCGCTGCGGCGCGGGGGAACTTTCTTGCGCCGTACCCAAAAATCGTAACATGTTCCCGTCATTGGCGACGGGGAGTTCATCCGGATATGCCGATGCAGGGGCGCAATTTCGCTATTGCCGTGTGCGCGATCGCGGGCGTATATTGCCCGCCTGCAAAATGCCGTGAGGTCAGGGCAGGTTCAGACGTCGCATCAGCGGTTCAATATCGTCCCCGGGCGGGACAAAACGAGGAGTCAAGCATGCCGTTCAAGATTCGCCGGATTGTCACTTCACACGACGCCGATGGAAAAGCCATCATCGGCATGGATTCGCTGATTGAATCGAAGCCGGGGGTGAAAGACAAGAATGTCCAGGGCGCCGTCCTCTGGGCAACGACGCAGGTGCCGGTGGACATGTCAGGCAGTGATGACCCCGCGGCACAGAAGCTTGGTCTGCACCCCAGCGCCAACGGCAGCATTCTTCGTATCCTGGAGTTGCCGCCTGGTGCGCCGGCGCTCATGCACCGGACCGACACCCTCGATTATGTGCTGCTGATGGAGGGCGAGTGCGACATGATTCTGGACGACGACAAGGAGGTCCACATGAATCAGGGGGATATCATGATCCAGCAGGGCACCTGGCACGGCTGGGTCAACCGGGGCAGCAAAACCTGCCGCATTGCCTTCATTCTCATTGATGCAAAAAAGCCGGCCAAGGTCTTTACCGACCTTTGAGGTAGGCCGCGAGTACTGGCAAGGGGTTGGGAGAGAGGGGGCAGTTCCCTGGTTACCGCAATTCACCATTGGGGGAGTTGCCAGGGAGCGTGGCCCCGATTGTCATTACAGGCTTTTTTCGGTCACGCCGTTGCTCGGCGGCCTGCGCCCGCGGAGGCGGCGCCGATCGAGCCACCATGCAAGCACCGGCAGCATCGCGAATCCGCCCGGCAATACGATGACGGCGATGTAGGGGCTCAACTGCGCCATGCGCCGCATGTGCTGGGCAAGTTCCTGCTTGTCTTCACGCGACCATTTCTGGCGGTTGCGCGGCTTCATCAGCAGCGGCATGAGACCTTGAACTGATGCAAACTCGCGCTGCATGTTGAGGCGTTCGCGATCCATGACCGCGTAAAAGCTCTTGATGGGCTTGACGTACTTCTTCACCATGTCACGCCGGATTCCTTCAAGAACCCTCTGATCGAGCGCACCGCACGCCAGGCAATCAACCCGCGGCCCGCCAGCTTCATTGCGCCGCGTGGACGGATCGCAACCAGTACTGCAGCGATCGTGCCGACAACCAGCGGGCGCTTGCGCAGCCAGGAGACAACGTCGATGCCGCGAGCAGCGACGTTGGCGGGGCCCTCGAATCCCGCGTAGTGCTCAGAGAGCACGTCACGCTGCCGGGCTGCCTCGGCCACGAGTCGCTCGCGGTGCAGGTGTATTTCAGCGATTGGCTTCATGGCGTCCGGACAGGGCGGATTTGTCTTTCTCGAGTTCGGCGAGGGTTGCGGCGAGCAACCGGGGCCGTCCGGCAACATGGCGTTTCAGCATCGCCAACGACCAGAGTGCCACAGCGAAAAACAAGGCGAAAAGGATGGCCAAGGCGACAAGGCGGTGCTCGCCAGATGCCACGATCACGAACACGATGGCCATGACCAGCGCGCAAAAAAGGCTTGCCGCACCGATGGCGGCGTATATGGCGATTCGGGTAAAGCTTGCGCCCTGCTCTTCGAGGTCGCTTGCAAGGATTGCCAAGCGGGTTTGCGCGATCTCAGTGAGCGTGCCGGCAAAACCACGCATCGAGGCGAGCAGGCCTTTACCGGGGCTGCTGCCCTCGGTCATATCGGATTCTCGGGTTCTATCGACGACCGATCAGGAGGCCCAGCACAACGCCCGCCGCAGCGGCGATGCCCACAGCCTGCCAGGGATTGTCGTGCACGTAGTCATCCGTGGCACGTGCCGCGGCTTTTGCCTTGTACACGCCGGCTTCGCTCAAATCGGCCAGTTTGACCTTGGCCGAATCGATGCTCTCCTGGATCTTCAGTCGCGCAGCGGCGGCTTTGTCGCCGGCATGGCTGGCGGTGGCCTTCAGGAGTTCCTCGGCATCCGCGATCACGACTTTAAGATCGGTTACGAGCTTGTCACGGTTGACTTCGCTATCCATTGCATCCTCACAGGTAAAAAGGGCCGGCAATTCCGGCCTGTCGGTGTTATCTCAGAATTTCGCGGCTGAAAACCCGATTTCCGTGACCGGCGTTTTCACAGGAAAAAACCGCAACGTGAGGGCAAACTCTAAAGCCTTTTCAAGGGCAATTCAACCGCAATTGGTCAAATGTCACGTCGAAAGATCGGGTGCGTTTGGCTGGCGATTTTCGCCGGGCGGGTCCATGCCATCGATCATGCGTCTGGCCCATGGCAAAAGGAAGTAGGCGGGAAATGCAAGAAAAAAGGTCAAAAGGAAATATCCGCTGTAACCCATCGCCTCCACGCCAAAACCGCTGACACCCCCTGAAAGCGAGCGCGAAAACGCGAATATCGAGGAAAGGATGGCGTATTCGGTGGTGGATCGCTCCTTGTTGACGATGGCCATCAGGAACGCCAGGAAGGCCGCAGTGCCCAATCCGCCGGTGAAGGATTCGGTCGCGCTGGCTGCATACATGGCCCATTGGTGGTGCAAGGCCATGGGTGAGCCTTGCGGCAACATGGGTACGGACCACGCGGCCCATGCATATCCCAGATTCGAGAATGCCTGCCACAGTCCCAGCACCCACAGTGCGCGGAAGATGCCCACTCTGTCCGTGTACCAGCCGCCGACGAGCCCGCCGATGATTGACAGCAGCAGGCCGATGTTGACCGACACCAGTCCGATCTGCTGGTTCGTAAAGCCGGCATCGACCCAGAACGGCTTGATCATGAAACCCATCGAGGAATCGCCCAGCTTGAATATCAGAATGAATATCATGACCGGCACGATGCCGGGGCGGGCGAGCAATTCGACCAAGGCGCCAAAAACCGGGCCCTGAGACAGCGCATCGCCATTTCGGGTTGGGCCGGACCGGGCCTGCGCGGTGATCAGCCACCCGGACAGCACGAAGATCATCACCGGTATTGCGGCCTTGAACCACCATGCCTTCTGCGGTCCGGACAGCCACTCCCATTGCAGGCTGCCGGTAATCGGCCACAGCAGGCCAAGGACAAAAAGGCCGATGGCGAGGGAAATTCCCGGGCGCGCGACAAGCAGTTTGATTTCGCCAAGCGCCGACGTTCCAAACGCCGCGCGTTCAACCGGCTTTTCACGGGGTGCGGAAAGGCATGCCAGTGCGCACACAAGGAACAACAAGGCGCCGGCCCCGAACGACCAGAACCAGCCGACATGATCGGAAAGGATGAGGATGAACCCCGCGCTCAGCATCCCCACGCGATAGAAACCGATGCGCACCCCGTTGGCGAGGCCCATTTCATCCTTGTCCAGCATGTCGATGGTATAGCCGTCGATGGCGATGTCGTTGGTTGCCGACAACAGGGTGAAGATGCCGATGGCAAGCCACACGCCGGGACCAAAGCCCGCCATCTGTGAGAGCACCATCAGCGTTGCCCCCATGAGGCAGTCCACCGCCACCATCCAGTAACGGTGATGGCGATAGTGGTCGATGGCAGGGGCCCAGAGAAATTTGACGGTCCAGGCAAGCCCCAACAGGCTCAGCAGCCCTATGCTGCCGAGGTCCACGCCCTGCTGGCGAAAATACACGGGGAACAGGTCAAAAAACAGGCCGAGCGGGAAACCTTCGGAGAAATAGAGAATGGCCACCCAGAATAGCTTTGAGCGCAGCAGGCGCGGGCGGTCGTGTTCAATCACAAGGAGTTTCCCGTAGTACGGCGCCGGTATGGCCGCGCGTGAAGCTATACTTCGCGCTTTTGCGAAGCGAAGATTTTACCCCGTCGCCCGGCTTGCCCCGGGGCTCCACTCATCTCATTCCATCCAGGCCACGACATGCCGGTATTTGCCTCTACGATCTTCCTGTCCGCGTTTTTGCTGTTTCTGGTTCAACCCATCATTGCCAAGCAGATCCTTCCCTGGTTTGGCGGCACGCCGGCGGTGTGGAATACCTGCATGTTGTTTTTCCAGATGTTGCTGCTGGCCGGCTACGCCTATTCCGACTGGACCATCCGGAAATTGTCGCCGCGAGGGCAGGCCATCCTGCATTGCGTCCTGCTCGTTGCGAGTCTCGCGGTACTTCCCATCGTCGCCGACCTCGGTTGGAAGCCCACCGGGGAAGAGGACCCGGTCTGGCGCATCCTTGCTTTGTTGGGCGCGACCATTGGTTTGCCCTATTTTCTGCTCTCCTCAACCGGTCCTTTGATACAGGCCGGGTTTGCGCGGCGTTATGGCGGGGAGCGTGTGTATCGCCTTTTTGCGCTTTCAAATTTTGGCTCGCTCCTGGCATTGCTGGCATTTCCATTTGCGATCGAAATGCTGGTCAGCACGCACGGGCAGGCGGTGGCCTGGAGCGTCGGTTACGGCCTGTTCGTCCTGTTCTGCGCGGCCAGCGTCGTGATTGCCGCCGGCCCCGTGGCGGCAGGATCTGCGCGCGTCGAGGCAGCCGAAGACGGCTTGCCGCCAACCCTGCCGGAACAGGGCCTCTGGCTCACCCTGGCGGCGCTGGGCACCGTCATGCTGCTCGCGGTAACCAACCACATCACACAGAACATCGCCTCCATTCCGCTCTTGTGGCTTGCGCCGCTGACGCTGTACCTGCTCACCTTCATCCTGTGCTTCGAGGGTCGAGGGTGGTACCGGCGCTGGCTGTTTGTGGTTCCCTTTCTCGCCCTGTTACCCGCCATGGCCTGGGGATTGCAGGCCCACAGCGGTGTACTGGAACTCAAGAAGGCGATTCCGCTCTACTGTGTCGGCCTGTTCGTATCCTGCATGTTTTTTCACGGGGAACTGGCGCTGGCCAAGCCGGCGCCGCGCTACCTGACACGGTTCTACTTGATGGTTTCGCTTGGGGGCGCGATCGGGGGCATGATCGTCGGTGTCCTGGCGCCGCGGATATTCTCCGCGTACTACGAATTGCCGGTCGCCCTGGTGGTGGGTGGCCTGATCGCAGTCTGGCTGTTGTTCCGGTCGGGCGGTACGCCCGGTCAGCTGGAGAAAGCATTGCGATCGCTGTCGGCAGGGAAAACTGGGATCGCGTCCCTTCTGTCGCGCTCGATCATGGCCGGTGTGGCCCTGGGCGTGACCGGCGTGACAGGTTGGTATGTTTACCAATACCAGCATGAATACCTGGCCGATACCACCGTGTTGATGGAGCGCAACTTTTTCGGCATGCTGCGCGTTCAGGAAACCGGCGAAGGCGCGGAACGCGTTCGCAATCTGGTGCATGGCGTCATTCTGCACGGCAAGCAGTCCTACGATCCCGAATATAAGAGGAAGCCGACGACGTATTACACGGAGGAATCCGGCATCGGGCGCACTTTCGCGGCATTCGCCGATGCGCCCGTGAGAGCCGGCGTGATTGGACTGGGTTCAGGAACCCTTGCCACCTATGGCCGCAAGGGCGATGTCATGCGTTTTTACGACATCAACCCGCAGGTGATCGAGGTGGCCCGCAAGGAGTTCACCTACCTGTCAGATTCCGATGCGAAGACCGAAACGGTACTGGGTGACGCGCGATTGTCGATGGAGAGGGAGCCGTCGCAGCAATACGACATCCTGGTCGTGGATGCCTTCTCCAGCGATGCAATACCTGTGCACCTGATCACGCTGGAGGCGCTCGACACTTTTCTCAGGCACATGAAACCCGACGGCGTGATTGCGTTTCACGTCACCAATCGTTACCTGAATCTGAAGCCCGTGGTGGCACTGCTCGCGCAGGCGCGCGGCCTTGCCGCACTGAATGTCGCCGACGACGGGGAGACTTCGCGCTTTGCCTCGTCGACTGACTGGGTGCTGGTGACGCGAAATCCCGCGATATTCAGTCACAAACCGCTTGCGGGTGCGACCGAGAAAATCGAGGTGCCCGAAGGACTGCATGTCTGGACCGACGACTTCAACAACATGATCGAAGTCCTCAAGTAGCGCTGTCTTTCTCGAAGCGGAATACCGCCAGCGTCCCCAGCAGATTGGGCATGAACCGGACCGGCTGGTCGCGATGCAGCACCAGACGTTCGAGAACCCGGACCGCGTGCGAGTCGCAGAAACTCTCGAAGTCCGCGATGGTGAACAGGTGCAGGTTGGGCGTGTTGTACCACTGATAGGGCAGCACATCGGACACCGGCATCCGCCCGGCAAAGATGATCTGCAGCCGCTGGGACCAGTGACCGAAGTTGGGAAAGGTGACAATGCCCTGCCTGCCCACCCGCAGGATTTCTTTCAGGATTTCCTCGGTGTGACGAACCGCCTGCAGCGTCTGGGACAGGATCACATAATCGAAAGAGCCCGCTTCGAATCCGGCCAGTCCCCGTTCCAGGTCGCTCTGGATCACATTCACGCCATTCTTGACGCAGGCGAGCACGCTGGCATCGTCGATTTCTATGCCGTATCCGTGCACGCCCTTGGACTGGCGCAGGTATTTGAGCAGCAGCCCGTCTCCGCAACCCAGGTCCAGCACCGTGGAGCCAGGCCTGATCCACTGCGCGATGGTTTCGAAATCCTTGCGGCCCGGGAGGCTGGTGTTCCCGTTCAGGCTCATTTCCCCACCCCTGCATGGATATTCTCGAAAAAACTTCGTACCAGGGCATGGTATCTGGGGTCTTCAAGCAGGAAGGCGTCATGACCATGCGGCGCATCGATTTCGGCGTAGGCCACATCGCGCCGGTTTTCCTGCAACGCCTTGACGATTTCGCGTGAGCGTCCGGGGGAGAACCGCCAGTCGGAGGTGAACGATATCACCAGGAACTTCGCCAGCGCGCCTGCAAACGCGTGCGAGAGATTGCCTCCTGCGTTCTGTGCAGGGTCGAAGTAATCGAGGGCCCGCGTGATCAGCAGGTAGGTGTTGGCATCAAAGTATTCGGAAAACTTGTCGCCCTGGTGGCGCAGATAGGATTCGACTTCGAAATCGACATCGAAATGGAATCCGAGTTTTCCTTCGCGAAGCGACCGCCCGAACTTCTCCATCATCGCGTCATCGGACAGATAGGTGATGTGGCCGATCATGCGCGCGAGGCGAAGACCGCGTTTCGGCACGACGCCATGCCGGTAGAAATTGCCGCCGTGAAAATCCGGATCGGTGGTAATGGCCTGGCGTGCGACCTCGTTGAAGGCAATATTCTGGGCGGACAGTTTCGGGGCGGCGGCGACCGCGACCACGTGATTGACCCGCTCTGGATAGCCGATCGACCATTGCAGCGCCTGCATGGCCCCCAGGCTTCCCCCCATCACTGCGGCGAAACGCGCGATGCCCAGGGTGTCGGCCAACCGCGCCTGCGCGTTGACCCAGTCCTCGACGGTGATCACTGGAAACGTGGAGCCGAATGGCGCGCCGGTCTTCGGGTCGATGCTGGAGGGGCCGGTTGACCCGAAACAACCACCCAGATTATTCACGCCGATGACGAAGAACCGGTTTGTGTCCAGGGGCTTGCCCGGACCAATCATGTTGTCCCACCAGCCGATATTCGAGGGATCGTCCTCGTACCAGCCCGCGATGTGGTGCGCGGCATTGAGCGCGTGACAGACCAGCACCGCGTTGGATTTGTCGGCATTGAGGGCGCCGTAGGTCTCGTACCGGAGGGAGTAGGCATCCAGAACCGCACCACTTCGAAAGCGCAGGGGTTCGCTGAAGACCTGGTCCCGGGGCTGGACGGCGCCAACCGAATGCTCTGAGTTCATTGTGCTGAGTTCATGACTTGTCGCAACCGCGCTGTTACGGGCGCCCCTATCTATGTGGCCATGTCGCGGGATGGTGCTTTCACGGTACGCGGTGCCGGAAAGCAAAAACCCGGTCAGGCTGATTCAATCGGCGCTGAACGGGTTTCCCTCTCTTTAGCCGAATTTATTAAGCGCCCGCAATCTGACGATCAAATCGGCGCGATGACGAAACTTAACCCAAGCCGGAAAGCTGGTCAAATGCGTGAGTAAGCGATCTTATGGAACCGCGCATCAGGCCTGGCGTGGATTGAGTTGATCGAGCAGGCGCTTGCGCCGCCGGGGATCATGCGCCCGCATGATTTGGGCCGCCACTTTGCGCACATCGCCCAGGTTGGTTCGCAGAACTTCCCGCTTGACGGTGAGCAGCTGCGCGGGATGCATCGAAAATTCCCGCAGCCCGAGCCCCAGAAGCAGGCGGGTGGCGGTCAGATCGCCTGCCATTTCACCGCACACCGCAACGGACTTCCCGGCCTTGTTTGCCGCGGCAATGGTTTGCGAAATCAGCTGCAGCACGGCCGGATGCAGGGGATCATAGAGATGTGCCACGGCGTCGTCATTGCGGTCGATGGCGAGCGTGTACTGGATCAGGTCGTTGGTGCCGATCGAGACGAAATCGAGTTTTCGCATGAAGTACCCCAGTGACAGGGCCGCCGCCGGAATTTCGATCATCCCGCCCACCTGCACCGAGCGGTCATAGGCAATGCCGCGCGAATCGAGGTCCGCCTTCGCCTGCGCGATCGCGGCAAGCGTCTGGTCGATTTCATGCGCGTGCGCGAGCATTGGAATCAGCAGCCGAATCCTGCCGTGGCCCGATGCCCGCAGCAGGGCGCGAAGCTGCGCCTGGAAGATCTGCGGTTCGGCAAGGCAATACCGGATAGCCCGCAGGCCCAGGGCCGGATTGGGTGCCGGATTCGAGCTTCCGTCGAGCACTTTGTCTGCGCCCAGATCCAGCGTCCGAATGGTGACGGGCAGGCCGTCCATGGCCATCACCACGCTGCGGTAGGACTCGTACTGCTCGTCCTCCTCCGGCAGGTCGGACCGATTAAGGAACAGGAATTCGCTTCGAAACAGTCCTATGCCGGTGGCACCCGCCTCGCGCGCTTCCTCCACGTCCTGGGGCAGCTCGATGTTGGCCTGCAACGCCACGTCGTGGCCGTCCGTGGTGGTGGCCCGAGTCGTTCGCAGGGATTTCAACTGGGTGCGTTCGTCTTCGATCAGGTCGCGGCGAAGACGAAACTCCTCCAGTACCTGATCGTTCGGGTTCACGATCAGC
Source organism: uncultured beta proteobacterium (assembly GCA_903899705.1). Taxonomy (GTDB): domain Bacteria; phylum Pseudomonadota; class Gammaproteobacteria; order Burkholderiales; family SG8-39; genus 2-02-FULL-62-17. Next base: position 8,773 of record CAIUKQ010000281.1, on the reverse strand, counting down.
ACGCCTTCGCGTCCGTCGAGGATCAGAAGTTCGTTTTCACGGATCATGGCGCGTGCGTTGTGCATCCCGACAATCGCCGGTATGGCCAGGCTGCGGGCAACAATGGCGGTATGGGAAGTCACCCCGCCCAGATCCGTGACAAAGCCCGCGAACTCATGCTGCTTGAAAAGGATCATGTCCGCAGGCGACAGGTCGTGCGCGACGACGATGAGGTCGTGTTCGAGGTCCTGGGTCGGCACGGCGTCGTACGCATTGCCCGGCATTGCCTTCAGAACACGCTCGGCGACCTGCTCGATGTCGTTCTTGCGCTCCCGCAGGTAGGGATCCTCGATCGCGTCAAACTGCGCGGCAATCGACTCCATCTGCTGGATCAGCGCCCATTCCGCGTTGTAGCGCCGCTCGCGGATCAGCGTGCGCGGAACTTCCGAGAGGTTCGAATCGTCGAGGATCATCAGATGCAGATCAAGGAATGCCCCCATTTCCGCGGGCGCGCTGGGCGCAATGCTCGAATGCAGATCACGCAGTTCGCCGCGCACGCGTTCAATGGCTGCGTCAAAACGCCTGAGCTCCGCGTCAATGTCCGCTTCGGCGATTTCGTAATGGCCGACTTCGAAACGCGCGCTGGATATCAGGTGGGCGCGGCCGATGGCGATTCCGCTGAACACGCCCGCACCGTGCAGCGTGAAGCTGGCCCCGGCGTGCTGTATGGTCTGGCTCGACGTGTCCATCGGCTATTCGCCCTCGCCGAAGCGATCCGCTATGAGCGCCAATACGGCCTGGAGCGCCGCCTCCGCATCGTCCCCGGAGGTTTCAACAACAACCCGGCTACCCTTGCCTGCGGCCAGCATCATCACGCCCATGATGCTTTTTGCATTGACCCGCCGTCCATTGCGGGAGAGCCAGACTTCCGCCGGAAATCCCGAGGCAGTCTGTGTCATCTTGGCGGACGCCCGGGCGTGCAGGCCCAGCCGGTTGATGATTTCAACTTCTGCTTGGGGCATTTGCCGTTTCTCCGGATAATCGAAGCACGCCCTCGGTTCCGCCGCTCAAGGCTTTTTCCACCACCTCGGCAAGCGGACGATTCCGGTAGGTGAGCACCCTCACCAGCATTGGCAGGCTTGCGCCGCACACGGCTTCAATCCTGCCCGGAACGACGAGGCGATTGACCACGTTGCTCGGAGTGCCACCACAGATGTCCGAGAGCACAAGCACACCCTGACCCTGGTCGACCTCATTTGCGAGGCGGTGAGCGAGAGCCATCAAGATATCAGGGTCGTCATTGCAGGTCACCGGTATCGTCTGCACGTGCTCCAGGGACCTGCCAAGGACATGCGCGGCGCCGCTGATGAGCGCGTCGCCCAAGCTGCCGTGGGTCACAATCAGGATGCCTATCATATTGAAAATATTATACTTTTAGCGGTGGTGACCGGCGCCAGGCAATAGCTGGCCCGGAATTCTTCTCAAGGCACGATCTTTGTAATCCCGCTAGACGGGCCTCCTGCAGGCCGCTTCAAGTTCGTCCATGAACATGCCCGCAACGTTGAATCCGGTTTGATCGGTGATTTCCTGGAAGCAGGTGGGACTGGTCACATTGACTTCGGTCAGATAATCGCCAATCACATCAAGCCCGACCAGCAGCAAGCCACGCCGGGCGAGCTCTGGCCCCAGGGTGGTGGCAATTTCAAGGTCACGGGCGGACAGTGCTTTGGCCACACCGGTTCCGCCGGCTGCCAGGTTGCCGCGTGATTCGCCGGGTTTCGGAATGCGCGCAAGGCAATGCGGCACGGGTTTGCCGCCGATCACCAGAACGCGCTTGTCACCGTCGCGGATTTCCGGGATGTAGCGCTGCGCCATGATGCTCCTGCTTCCCAGTTCACTCAGGGTCTCGACGATGACGTTGCGGTTCGGGTCGGCCCTCGACACACGGAATATCGACTGCCCTCCCATGCCGTCAAGGGGTTTGAGGACCACGTCGTTGTATTCGTCGATGAATTCCTGAACTTGCCCGACCGAGCGCGAAACCAGCGTTGGTGAAGTGAATCGGGGAAACTGCGCGATCGCCAGCTTTTCGCTGTGATCCCGGAGGGCGCGCGGATCGTTGAACACCTTCGCGCCTTCCCGCTGCGCCTGTTCCAGCAGCCAGGTGCTGGTGACGTATTCAACGTCGAATGGCGGGTCCTTTCGCATCACCACGCAGTCGATGTCCGACAGGGGCAGTTCCACCGCATCTGCGGCCACATACCAGTCGTGCACATTTTTCTGAAGGGTGATCTGCCTCATCGCGCCATATACGTGATTGCGCTTCCAGACCAGATCCTCCTGCAGCATGACGTGGATCTCATGGCCCCGCCGGGAGGCCTCCACCATCATCGCGTAGGTTGAGTCCTTCTTGATCTTGAACGAATCAAGCGGGTCTGTGATGAAACCGATTCTCATGGGTGGCAGATATTCCGGTTTGACTGGGCAATGGCCTCGCGCGGGCGTGGGGCCGGGAGTTTATGCGGCGGCGGATTCGGTGCGCTCGAGTTCCACGGCGGCGGCGAGCAGGGCCAGCCTTGCGACCACGCCATAGGAGTAGAAACGATTTGGTGCTGCACCCGGCTGAGCCGTATGGTCGGGCGTCGTGCAGCAGTCATCGAAAGCCAGGGGCACAAATTGCATGCCCGGGGCATTGAGCACCTCGTCCGCGCCCTTGGCCGTATGGACCCTGTAGAACCCGCCCACGACATACCGGTCGATCATGTAGACAACGGGTTCCGCCGCGGCGTCGTTGACGCGCTCATAGGTGGGAACGCCCTCCTGAAGGATGACCTCGGACACCTCAAGGCCCTCCTTGACCACCGACATCTTGTTGCGTTGCTTGCGATTGAGGCCGCGCACTTCGGAGGCGTCGCGAACCGTCATGATGCCCATGCCGTAGGTTCCCGCGTCGGCCTTGATCACAACATAGGGTTTTTCCTTCAGGCCGTATTCGAGATACTTGGCGCGCATTTGTATGAGCAGGGCGTCGACGTTTGCGGAGAGGCATTCCTCACCGGCGCGTTCATGAAAGTTGACTTCCCCGCACACGGCAAAATAGGGGTTGACCAGCCAGGGGTCAATCGAGAGCAGGGAGGCAAACTCCCGGGCGACGTCTTCATAGGCGGCAAAGTGATTCGACTTGCGGCGAACCGCCCAGCCCGCCTGCAGCGGGGGAAGCAGGAACTGTTCGTCCAGGCCCCTGAGAATCTCGGGAAGACCCGAGGACAGGTCATTGTTGAGCAGTATTGTGCAGGGATCGAAATTCGCGAGACCGAGGCGACGGCTGGTCCGGACCAGGGGCTCCATCAGCAACGGCGTTCCGCCCTCGACGTCAATCCGTGTCGGTTCGGTGATCTCCGGATTCAGGCTGCCCAGGCGCACATTCAATCCCGCCTGCCGCAGAATCGTCGAGAGGCGCCCGACGTTTTGCAGATAAAACTGGTTTCGTGTGTGATTTTCGGGAATCAGCAGCAGGTCCTTGGCGGTTGGGCAGATCTTCTCGATCGCCCCCATCACCGCCTGAACACAAAGCGGCATGAAAGCCGGGTTCAGGTTGTTGAATCCGCCGGGGAAGAGGTTGGTATCCACCGGCGCGAGTTTGAATCCGCTGTTGCGAAGATCAACCGAGCAGTAAAACGGCGGCGTGTGTTCCTGCCATTTGCCGCGAAACCAGTGCTCGATCACGGTGTTGGACTCGAGCACGCGCTTTTCAAGTTCCTGCAGCGGTCCGGTCAGTGCGGTGGTCAGATGAGGAATCATCGGCTGGGTCCTTCCAGATGTCAGGGGCCGAGCGGGGCGCGACCGTGCGGCCGCGCGTCAGTCAATCAAAGCTACTTCTTGGCTGCCTTGTCGGCTGCCTTGGGCGCGGCAGGCTCCTTGAAGCTGCCGCCGGACTTGTTCGCCATGTACACCACCGCCCGTTCGAATTCGTAATCGGACAGGTCGGTCGCGCCACCCTTGGGTGGCATCGCGCGAATTCCCTTGGTGGCGTCCGCAACGATGGTTTTCTGGCCCTGGGCAATCAATTTTCCCCAGGCAGCCGTGTCGCCCATCTTGGGCGCGCCGGCTGCACCGGTGCTGTGGCATGCCGTGCAAACTGTCTGGTAAATCTGCTCTCCGGTCTTGGCTGCACCATCGGCGCCGCCGGCCGCAATGGTGACCTGCGCGACCGGCTTGATCCGGTCAGCCACGGCTTCGGCGCTGTTGGTCACGGTGTCGGTGTTGATGCCGCCGATAACCAGTTGCACCAGCAGCAGAATGCCGATGACCGGTATGACAAACGACAGCACCATGACCACGCCCAGCTGCTGCGGTGTCTTGATCAATGACTCGTGTTCGTGGGATTCGTTCGCGCTCATGGAAGTGCCTGGGCGGTTGCAAAGGCGCGAATTATAACGTCATTCTGCGGCGGTGATGACCGCCAGCAGGCACCAATAGTGCGGTCCTTGGGGCGCAGGATTTCGTGCCCTCCCCGGCCGCAGGTAATATTCGCGTCCGGGCTGTCATTCGGGTGCTTTGGGTCAATTTGGGAGGGGAATGCGATGAATTTGATTCGAGTGGCCGCGTCGCCGCAGGCCATGCTGAATGGCGTCGCGGTGTCGCCCAAGGGCCGGGTGTTCTCCAGTTTTCCGCGGTGGACGCCGGTGCCCTCGCCTTCGGTGGCCGAGGCCACGCCGGATGGCGGGTTTCTCGCCTATCCCGGCAATTCATGGAATGAGTGGCAGCCGGGCATGCCCTTCGAGAATGCCATCGTCAACGCCCATTCCGTTTTTGCGGACCGATTTAACAAGCTCTGGGTGATCGATGACGCGACGCCGAGGGTTTGTCCGCCGGTGGATGGCGCCTCCAAGCTCATAAAGATCGATCTGGACAGCAATCAGGTCGAGCGGGTCTATCGTTTCAGCCTGGATTTTCTGCCGCCGGGGTCGGTTCTCGGTCATATGAGGGTGGATGAGCGCTACGCCTATGTCACCGAATCACACCATGATGCGGCGATCATCGTGGTCGATCTCGGAACGGGTGCCGTCCGCAAGGTGCTCGCCAATCACCCCCTGACCATGGCGGATCCGAAGGCCACCGCGATGATCCAGGGGCGCGAGTTTCGCGCGCGCAACGGCGGGGTTCCTCAGGTGCATGTCGATCTTCTGGAGCTTTCCGCCGATGGAAAGTGGCTTTATTTCGCGGCGCTGCTCGGGCCCATGCTCAGGCGGGTTCCGACCGCGGCGCTGCAGGATGCGGCACTTTCTGATGAGCAGGTCGCGAAAACGGTTGAAGATGTCATTGCGGTTCCGCCGTTGGCCGGTCTGGCGCGCGACGCGAAGGACAATCTCTATATCTGCTCGTTCACACAGGACGCGATCCTTCGGCTCAAACCGGGTGCCGGAATGCTGGAGACGCTGATTACCGACCCGCGCATTAGTTTCCCCAATGAAGGGTGTGTCGGGCCGGACGGCTGTTTTTATTTTCCCGGATCACAAATTCATCGCAGTGCGCGTTTTGGTGATGGCACCTCTGAGGTGCAGTTGCCGTTCGAAGTAATGAAAATCCCGGTCGGCGAAAAGCGCGATTAGTCAGGCGGTCAGGGTTTGCGCATCACCCGCCGCACCGCGTCCGCGATCTTCTCCTTCGTGGGCGTAATGAAATCCTCCAGCGGCCGTGAAAAGGGCGTGGGCACATCGGGCCGCGCCACGCGCAGGATGGGAGCTTTCAGATATTGAAACGCTTCCTCGGCCACGATTGCGGAAATCTCCGCGGTCACACCGCAGGAAAGATGCGTTTCGTCGGCCACCACCAGTCGCCCGGTTTTGGCGACCGATGCGATGAGGGTCTTCTTGTCGAACGGCACCAGTGTCCGGGGATCCACCACTTCCACGTCGATGCCCTCGTCCGCCAGGATCTTCGCCGCCTCCAGGGACACCTGCACCATCCATGAGGTGGCCACCAGCGTCACATCCTTGCCGCGCCGCTTGATGTCGGCTTTTCCGAAAGGGATTTCGTAATCCTTTTCCGGCACTTCACCTTCCAGGCCGATGAGAAGGTCATGCGTGAACATCACCGTCGGGTTCTCGGAGAGGCCGGCGGTGGCGACCAGTCCTTTGGCATCGCGCGCACACGAGGGCAGCACAATCTGCAATCCGGGAACGTTCCAGTACATCGCCTGGGGACTCACACTGTGCTGGGTGCCGCCGCCGATGCGAAGGCCGTGCAGCATGTGAAACACCACCGGCACCTTGATCTTCCCGCCCGATGCGTAGTGTGCGGTCGCAGCTTCATTGGCGATGGAGGTCATCGAGAGAAACGAAAAGCTGGCCGCGCCCAGATGACAGAACACATGCTCGCCGCTCATGGCCGCGCCCGCCGCAAGCGCCGAAAATGCCGCCTCCGAGGTTGGTGGAAAACGGACGCGATCGGGATAGGTTTTCCAGATTCGTTCCAGGTGCACGCGGTGGGGCCCCAGGCCCATCACCTCATTGCCCACCAGCGAGAAGTTGCGCATTTTGCGCATGCAGTAGTCCAGGCCTTCGACAAATGCCTGCGAATAGGTGATTTTTCTCATGTCGGACATTCCTCAGGCAAACACGCGCTGCAGCGCTGTTTTGCCATGCGGCATCGGGCTGCTGACGGCAAATCGGCGTGCTGTTGCGTCACGGGCACGGACCTCGCGATCAACTTTCACAATGGCCTCTCTTGTGACCAGCTTTTTTCGCAGCAGTTTGCGGACAAACAGGAGGATCGGGTCCTGATGGGTATGCCACTCGCGAAACTTTACCGGCACCTGGCCGGCGTCCCATGCCATGGAAACATCAGTGATTCCGGTCGACAGTTCCGGCCACATTGGTTTGCTGCCCTCCCACCGTTCGGTTATGCATTCGACAAACACGGGGCCTTTGCCCGAGCGGCAGCGCGCTACTCCCGCGGATACCGCTGCGTGCACGGCATCGACATCGCGTCCATCCACCTGTTTGCTGGATATCGCGAGTGATTCGGCAATCCCCGCAAGACGGGGCGCCGAAATCAATGATGATGGAAAGCCGCCTTTCGAAGATCCCGTGGCGCCCGCACCATTGTTCTCGCAGATGAATACCGCGGGCAGTTTCCACAGCGCGGCGATGTTCATGGATTCAAATGAAATGCCCTCCTCCAGGGAGCCGTCGCCAAAAAATGCGACGGATACGCCGCCCTTGCCACGCCGCTGCTGGGCGTAGGCGCCGCCCAGTGCGAGGCCGATGCACCCGCCCACGACCGAGGAAGTTGCGAGGAATCCGCGATCCGGATCGCTCATGTGCAGCGTGCCGCCGCGTCCACCGTTGAGCCCCGTTGCCCGGCCGAGGATTTCGGCGTAGGCCCGTCCCGGCTCCGCGCCGCGCGCGAGCACGTGTCCGTGGTTGCGGTGGGTCGTCGTCAGTTTGTCATCGGGTCGCAGCGACTCCACCACCGCGGCGGCGGTGGCTTCCTGCCCGATGTAGAGGTGGTAGTGCGACTTGAACAATTTCTCGCCCGACATCTCCACCAGTGACTCCTCGAATCGCCGGATGACCAGCATGCGCTCCAGTATTCGCAGCGAGGCTGTTTTGCCCAAGCCGGGTTTTGCCGCCATCTCGTTCCCTTTCGTCAATTGCATTCGCGCCAGGACGCGGATGTTAGCGGGCGCCTCGCACGGTACGCAGAATGTCTTCTGCGTTTTCCGGATCGGCGTTGCCGCGCCATGCTACATGCCCGTCAGGCCTCACAAGCACGAGGCGGGCTTCGTAGAGATCAACAACCGCGTTTTCGTTCACATCGCGCAAGCTCGTGCCCGGTGATCGAGGTGACGTAACGGTAGTTGCGCGGAAAATCCTCGGCGATGCTCCTTTCAGGAGACCCCACGCCAGCCGAGTTCACAGGCGAGTGACAGCCCGACGGATTCGCCGCCTACGATCAGAACCGAAGAATTTTCTGGAAGTGAATTACCGGAGGCCATCAGGCGCAGGGGCTTCAATTGAGCCGCGAAATGTCAGGAAGTCCGCGAAGCACACGTCGCGGATTATGCACTTTCCGCTTTGAATGCATGGACTTGCGCTGGTATTGCCGAATATTGAAACAGCCGTGTGGATGGACGCTGCCGTCGAAAAAACGTAGACTGCGCATCCCACGCGCCCGTAGCTCAGCTGGATAGAGTACTGCCCTCCGAAGGCAGGGGTCACTGGTTCGAATCCAGTCGGGCGCACCATATAATCAAACACTTAGGATGACAAGGGCGGGATGCGGGCGGCGCGTCGCGATCCTGTACGGCGGTGGCATCTTTGCCTGCAGGCATTGCTACCGCCTTGTCTATCCCAGTCAGAGGGAGCGCGCCGATGACCGAGCGCTACGCCAGGCGGGCAGAATCCGCACACGCCTGGGCTGGGAGCCGGGTACCCTGAATGGCGACGGCGGCAAACCCAAAGGGATGCGGTGGCGCACCTTCCATTGTCTTAGTGCCGAACATGAAGCTTTTGTCCGGGCATCGCTGGCCGGGATGGCGCAGCGGCTGGGAATATTGAAGGGGGGTGAGTGAATCTGTTTCGTAAAATGCCAGGCGATGTGCGGCTACACGGGAAATGCAAAAAAACATATATAAAACAATAATATATGTCGTGTTAACGTGTTAACACAGCCTGCTACTCATATCAAACTTGTGATATTCCATCGCCGTGGTATGCCCTAATAGGGGCCTGTAGGACCCCTAAAGACGGTGTTGCGGGTTCCCGGGAACCCGCAACACTAGTTCCTT
>CAIUKQ010000280.1 GCA_903899705.1 uncultured beta proteobacterium | reverse complement strand
TAAAAACTATCCGACAATGGACAAACCACGCGCCACAATTACAGAGCATGTCCGCAAACATGGACACCCGAAAAAGATTAAGTAAGTACCATTCGGCGTAGGCCCCCTTGTTCAGTGCTTCCTTAATTCCTTCTGCTGCTTTGCACACGTTACGGAGCATGGGCAACCTGGATGGGTGCGTCTGTCTTTCGGCTATCCAATGCTCCGGTGTACCAAGAGGCTCAATTGGCCTTGATTCCCGTCTCGTTGATGAGGCGGCTCCATTTTTCCAGTTCGCCTGCCATGAACCGACTCAGTTCTTCGGGCGAACTCAGCTGAACCTCGAAAAACGCCCTGGCAAAACCATCCTGCAATTCCTTCGTGGATATTGCTTTTCGAACCTCGGCGCTCAGGCGGGTGACGATTTCGGCCGGCATTCCTAGCGGCCCTAACAACGCGTTCCAGCTGCCGATTTCGAAATCGGGCAATCCCGCCTCGCTGGTCGTCGGTACATCGGCCAGGAAGGGACTGCGTTTCGCGCTGGCTGTGGCGAGTATTTTTATCCGCCCCGCCTGCACCTGCGACAGGAACACCGGCGCCACCTCAATGTAGAGCTGAGCATCTCCCGCCGCCATGGCCGTGACTGCCTTGGCGCTTCCGCCGAAAGGGATATGAACGAGGTCCAGCCCTGTTTTGCGCTTGAACCATTCCCCCATCATGTTGGGCGGGCTTCCGGTCAGGGTGGAGGCGTAGTTGTATTTGGCGGGATTGGCCTTCACCAGGGCAATAAATTCACGCAGCGTGTCGGTCTTTAGAATGGTGGGCACCGCGAACACGAACGGTTGATGGCTCACAAGACTGATCGGTGAAAACGACTTGGTGGGTGAATAGGCGGCTGCGGGAAACAGTGTCGGCCCGATCACGAGGGAGGATCCGCTTCCCATCAACAATGTGTAGCCATCAGGCGCCGACTTGACCACAACCTGTCCGCCGATGGTTCCTCCGGCCCCAAGGCGGTTTTCGACCACCAGGGGCTGCCCCATGCTTTCAGACATTTTCTGCGCCAGCATGCGGCCGGCTATGTCTGGCGGGCCGCCGATGCCAACGGGGACGATTACACGAATCGGTTTTGACGGATAGGTCTGTGCCGACGATTGCTGGCCCATCACTGACAACGCCAATGCCCAGCCCGCCGCGACAAGCAATTTTTCTTTCATTCCGCTTTGACTCCCGTGCTCTGAACCACATCACGCCATCTGACGAGATCGGCCTTGATGACTGCGGCGAATTCTTCCGGCGTGCCGCCCAGCGGTTCAACAACAAGTTCACGAAAGCGCTTTTGCATCTGTGCGTCACTGGTGATGAGGTTGGACTGGCGATTGAGCTGGCGCACAACATCCCCGGGCGTTCCCCTGGGCGCCATCGTCCCCCACCATGTCACGACTTCATAACCCGGCAATCCGGCTTCGGCCGCCGTCTGGATGTCCGGTGTCGCGCTCTGGCGCCGCTTGCTGCCGACGGCAAGCGCGCGCAGCTTGCCCGCCTGCACGAGGGCCGCGACCGGGCCAAGTCCGACCGACATCAGTTGCACCCGGCCTTCGAGCACGTCGGTGATTGCCGGGGCCACGCCCTTGTAGGGAATGTGGGTCGCATCGACACCGATCAGCTGCGCGAAAATGTGCCCTCCAAAGTGATTGGTCGAACCGATGCCCGCCGATGCGTAATTGAATTTACCGGTGTTGGCCTTGGCGTAATCAATCAATTCGCGCAAGGACCGGACCTGCAGGGTCGAACTCACCACCAGATACTGCGGCGCCTCGGCAACCAGCGCGACGGGTGTCAGGTCGGTGGCGGGATCAAAACCCAGCGACTTGAACAGATACGGATTGATGACGATGTTGCCGGAGGGCACGAATGCCAGCGTGTAGCCGTCGGGGGCGGATTTGGCGACGAATTCGGTTCCGGGGTTTCCACCCCCACCTGCGCGGTTCTCGACGATGACCGGTTGTCCGACCCGGTTTGAAAGTTCCGTCGCGATCGCCCTCGCCACAAGGTCCGTGGTGGCGCCCGCAGCAAACGGGCAGATCAACCGTATTGGTTTTGCCGGATAGGCCTGCGCAAACGCATTCGCCCCCGTGGCCCATACAACCAACCCCATGAAAAACAAGCGAAATTTGATCTTCACAGGAGTCATTTCTGTCCTTTCGATTCCCCGGAACTGGCAGCGCGATCCTGCTCCTCTTTCCATAGCTGACCAAGCGACCGCCCGCCGTCGTTCAACGCTTGCACACCCTTGAAAAACGTCGTAATTTCCAGCGTTCTGTAGAGTTCCTCGAAGGTTGCGCCATAGCGCCGAGCGGCCCGGGCGTGCCAGATGCCGCCGGGGCTTCCGCTGCCGGTAAGAAGCGCAAACGCCAGCAGCTGCGCGGTCTTCTTGTCGATGCCATCCCCGAACAATGCGCTTGCACGCGCTTCCTCGAGCCTCACGTTCAGATCCCTGCCGGGATTGTCGGAAAGCGACAGCCGTTCTCCCGGGACCGGAGGCATGCTTCCAAACGCATCCACATAATAGGGCTCGACGAAGCGGCGAAACGCTTCAGGAATTTTGGGTGATTCAGGCATGGCTGCTCCTGGTAATTGGGATCATCCGTATTATCTGCAACCTGAGGAGAACCCGCTGATCTGGTCCGGGAAGCGATGCGGCGCTATGATGGACCCGACCGTATGAATCAAGAAGGAACGCCATGACAACCGCTCGTGAAAATGAAACGCTGACCCGCGTCGGCCCGGGTACGCCCATGGGCTCGCTGATGCGCGAATACTGGGTGCCGGTTGCGAAGTCTGAAGAGGTGAAGCCGGCCGGTGACCCGCTGCGTGTGATGGCGTTGGGCGAACCGCTGCTCGCATTTCGCAACAGCAAGGGCCGGCTTGGTGTGATTGAGCACCGATGCGCGCATCGAAATGCATCACTTTTCTTCGGGCTCAACGAGGAAGACGGCATGCGTTGCATTTATCACGGTTGGAAGTTCGGTCCGGACGGACGGTGCCTGGACATGCCGAATGTACCGCCTCACCAGGATGCGAAGGGCCATGTGAAACTGACCGCGTACGCGGTCACAGAGCGCTACGGCCTCATCTGGATCTACATGGGCGGGCGCGCGGTGCCGCCGCCGTTTCCGGATTTCGAGCTGAACGATCTCAACCCCGATGACATCTCGCTGCAGATGGTGCAGCAGGAGTACAACTGGCTGCAGGGCCTCGAAAACGACCTGGATACGTCGCACTTCGGGTTCCTGCATTTGGGCGGTGTCGACTCCGCAAACCTGAATCCGGGCGACACGGTGTACTACCTGGCCAACGACCGCGCACCGCAGTTTCATCTGGAGGACACGCCCCTCGGCCTGATGTACGGCGCCTATCGTCCGGCTGATGACGCCAACACCCATTGGCGCCTCGCGCATCTCATGGTTCCGTTCTGGGTTATTCCACCGGCGGCCATGCTGGCGGACCAGATCATGATCAAGGGTTACATCCCCATGGATGACACCCACACCCTGGTGATCACGGTATCGCGCAAGGGTGTGGTCACGCCTTCAAAGACACGTGAGGGCAAACCGATTCCAGGTCTGGGCGCGAGCTTCGCCCCGCAGAATGAATTTCTGCCCAATACCACGGACTGGTTCGGCCGCTGGCGCCTTCCCAATAACGCCGGAAATGACTGGCTGATTGATCGCGAGGCGCAGCGCAAAGGGGGCGTTTTTTCCGGCATTACCGGCCTTAACGTGCAGGACAACGCCGTGGGGGGCATGCTCGGGACGATCAGCGAGCGTAGCAGGG
>CAIUKQ010000279.1 GCA_903899705.1 uncultured beta proteobacterium | reverse complement strand
CGAGCAGGTTGGCTGAGATGCCCGAGCCGGGAAAAACGATCAGCGTTTGATGTAGAATGTATCTATCCTTTTTTGGGTCACCGGCTGCGCGCGCTCCGCGTTTCTTTTCAGCCGAAGATCGTTAGGCTGGGCCGAACAAAAAGATGGGGATCAGGAAGATGTTCTACAGAATTGCAGCCTCGCTTTTCGCTGCCGCACTGTTGGCTCCGGGAGCCTTTGCGCAGACGTCCTTGCGTTCCATGCCGGCCGAGCCGTTCAAATTCCTGTCCGCCAAGGAGGTTGATGCTCTCACCGACAGGCCGGGTCCCGGCGCGAAGACAGCCTTTCCGGTCGATCATGAAAATTATTATGTGGAATACGCAGCTCGCACTGACATGGGCAATGTGCCGGAAGTCCATGTCCACTGGACTCATTACATCCAGGTCCTGTCGGGTGAAGCCACCTTGACCTATGGGGGTACTGTTTCCAACGCCAAGGAAACGGCGCCTGGCCAGATACGCGGCGATGCGATTGTCGGCGGGACCAGCATGACGGTGCGTACGGGCGACTTCCTGCAGATTCCCGCAGGCATGCCGCATCTTTTCAACGCCGTGAGGCCGGGCACCAAGTTCCACTATGTCGTTTTTAACACGCGGCAGTAGCGAAAACACACAGCAGGTTAGACAACATTTCCAATTCTGATCATTACAAGGATAGGGGAAAACCATGGGCGCGCGTCGATCCATCTCAAAGGCGCTGGGCAAAGCGTTGGTTGGCGCAATGCTCTTCCTTCTTCCCGGCTTTGCGAATGCCGACAACGAGTGGTTGACCTGGGGCCACGACCCGGAACGAACCGGCTCGAACCCGGACGAGAAAATCCTGAACAAGGACAATGTCTCGCATCTCGAAGTGAAGTGGATTGCTCAGATTTCCACGGCGCCGAAAGAATATATTCTCTCGACGATGACGGCTCCAGTGATCGCGACCGTGAATACAATGCAGGGGCCGGCTGCGCGGGTTTTCGTGGTCGGCAGCGACAACACCGTCTTCGCGATCGATGCGGCCACGGGAAAAACCGTCTGGCGCAGGGTGAATACGAACACCATGAAGGAGCCCAAACAAGGCGATTATCGCTGCCCAAACTCGCAAAACGCCACGCCGGTGATCGATAAGGAAGCTGGAATCCTGTATGTGTCGACGAACGATGGAAGGTTGCGCGGCTTCAGTCTGCAGGATGGCGCAGATCGCATGGCGCCCACCAACTTCACCGATCCTTTCGCGCGCAACTGGAGCCTTAATCTCATCGATGGCGTGATTTATTCGCCCACCGCGCGGGGATGCCTGAATATGCAATCCCATTTTACGGCGCTGGACTTGAAGGACCCGGTGCGCCACCCGCTGGAATATTATACCAACACCGGCATCACCTCCGGGGCGTGGGGCCGCGGCGGACTGGTCCGGGGCCCCAAGAGCATATTGGCCCAGACTGCCGACGGGCCTTACGATCCTGCCTCCGGCAAATTCGGCGACAGCGTCGTGGCTGTCACGCCGAAAAACTTCCGCTTGCAGGACTCGTTTACGCCTTCCAACTTTGAATATCTGAATAAAACAGATCTGGACCTTGGCTCCGGCAACCCGGTGGTCTTCTCATTCGAGCAATGGACGCTGGCGGCGGTTGTCGGCAAAGAGTCAGTCATCTACCTGCTGGATGCCAATAACCTTGGAGGAGCCGACCACCACACCCCACTATATACGTCACCGCGTTGGGGCAACGATGAGGGCAAGCTTCACGACCGCGGAATATGGGGAATCACGACCGGGCAGGATTCGCAGGGAAATCGCTGGCTGTATGCGCCCATGCTGGGCGCGCCGGCCAAGGATGCTCCGAAGTTTCAACAGTCTTACGGGCCGGCGGATCAGGGCAGCACCATGGCATTTGAGGTTCGCAAAAACGCGGCGACGGGCAAACCAACGCTGGTGCCGATGTGGATGTCCCGCGAGATGCACGCGCCGGAGCCGCCCACGGTGGCGAACGGAGTCGTTTACGTGCTTCTCAGCGGCAAAACATCCGATGAGTCCCGTGGGACGATAAAGGCGCCCCCTGGCCTCAACCCCAATGCCGTTCTGTATGCTCTCGATGCACAGACCGGACAGGAGCTGTATTCGAGCAACCAGCGCATCACCAGCTTTACGCATTTCAACGAACCCGTCGTTGCCGGTGGCCAAGTCTACGTCTGTACCTGGGACGGAAAAATCTACGCCTTCGGATTGAAGCGGTGACGGCTGGCGCAAAGCGCAATCTCCTCACCATGGTCAGAAGATTTTACGGGGTCGCCCCATGCCGAGGCTGGATTTGCCCCAGTACCACGGAGCCCGACACGTCATGTTGCGACTGCGATATGAATGTTGCCGCACAATATCATGCGGTGGGCAGAGGATTTCTCACAAATTGACCATTCGATAGGCCTTGCTCGCAAGTTCGCACGGTTTCACAATGTGAAAAATGGGACGGGGAAATGCCATGCTCAACCGACGCCACTTCGTGACCTCCACCATGGCCTTGGCCGCGACCAGCGCCATTGCCAGGAGCCTCGATCCAAGAAATCCCGACATCAAGTTCGGCACCACCGGCTCCATCTTCGGGGTGTGGCCGGCAGCAGGCACACAGACCAGCATTTCAATGAAGATGTCCACCAACGTGAAAATGATGTTGG
>CAIUKQ010000278.1 GCA_903899705.1 uncultured beta proteobacterium | reverse complement strand
GTCGATCTTCATGTGTTATCGCTTGTTCTAAAACGGTAATGGAATGTTCGTAAACATCTTTGTGATGATGGTGTTCGTCAATTTCTATGGAAGGTAACTTGAGCATTCGGGTAGTTGAAGTACGCGAAAAGCAAGGTGATTCCCCTTTTTTAGAATCTGGTTTGTGATTTCGCCAGATACCATAGCCGAGCTTCACTTTGGCCTCGAGAATGGCCATCACGTGGGGTCATGGTTGCGGAACCCCAAGATCCTTGCATATTTTCTTAGCCAGGAAGTCGTTTATCTCGCCGTGCCGAGGGACGGCGCTACGTTTATTCAGGGATGGGTTATGCCACCAAGAATGGCTGCCGCCTTCGCGTAGTAGAGCGCATCCGTGTGCAGAAAGGTGTCGCAACAGATCGCGACGTTTCATATGGCAATGCTGTGTTCTTCATATCCCTGGCCAGCAGCATCACGGGCGTCAGTGCGGTTCATTTCCAGGGCTTCGGAGAGGGTGATGCGCAGGGATTTCAGGAGTTCTTCGCGCGTGCTTTCCTGGCAATTCACGCCGGGCACTTCTTCAATCCAGCCAATCCACCAACCGCCATCCTGCTTGACGACTGCCGTGTATGTCTGATTCATGTCGACACCTCCAAGGCCAATTCTACGCCTACGGATAGCCTAGCAATTGATCGTGCAGCAGCTTGATATTGAGCGCAATGATGATTGCCGCCGTCGCGACAGCCAGCGCCGTCACCCACCGCCGTCACCCACCGCCGTCACCTACCGCGGCGCAATCAGTTCTCCCATCTTGCGCCGGTCGGCGGTGAACATCACCAGGGGCACAACCGCGAACGATAGCTGCAGGCTGAGTATCACCTGACTGAAGATCAGCAGCTTCGCGGTGCCGCTGTGGCCGTACCAGATGGTGACGATGGCGGCAGGAATGATGGCGATGGACCGCGTGATGAGGCGCCTTGCCCACGGCGGCAGGCGCAGTTTGAGAAATCCGTCCATGACAATCTGGCCGGCGAGGGTCGCGGTGACCGCGGAATTGAAACCGCAGCACAGCAGGGCGATCCCGAACAGGGTGGGTGCCATAGCGGAGCCCAGCAGCGGCGCGAGAAAGCTGTGCACCTGCTGCAGTTCCGCGACATCGGTTTTGCCCACTTTGTTGAAGGTGGCCGCCGCGAGTATCAGGATGGATGCACTGATCAGCAGCGCAAACATGAGCGCAATCGTGGAGTCCCAGGTGGCCAGGCGTATGGCCTCGCGTTTTTCTCCGACAGAATGGCCATGACGCTTGGTTTGCACAACACCGGAATGCAGGTACAGGTTATGCGGCATGACGGTGGCGCCGAGTATCCCAAGGGCCAGATAGAGCAGTCGGGATTGGTGATGATGTTCGTGGTCGGGGCAAAGTCGCGAATTGCCGCGCCCCAGTCCGGATCGGCCATGAAGATCTGGATGCCGAAACAGACAGTAATCACCGCAAGCATGTTGATCACGAATGCCTCCACCCAGCGGAAACCCAGGTTTTGAAGCCAGGGAATGAGGAATACGTCCAGGGCAGTGATCAGAACTCCCAGTTCCAATGGAATGGCGAAAAGCAGATTGAGGCCAATCGCGGTACCGATGACTTCCGCAAGGTCGGTGGCGCATATGGCGATTTCCGCCAGCAACCACAGGGGCAGGGTCACAGCGCGCGGAACAGAGTCGCGGCAGGCCTGCGCCAGGTCACGTCCCGCGCCGATCCCGCGCCGATCCCGAGACGGGCGCAAAGGCTCTGCAGAAGAATGGCCATCAGATTGGACAGCAGGGCGACGGTCAGCAGGGAATAGCCGAAACTGGATCCGCCCGCGAGAGAGGTGGCCCAGTTGCCAGGATCCATATATCCCACGGCCACGAGGTATCCGGGGCCGAGAAACGCGGATAACCTGCGAAAAAAACGAGCCGGTCTGATGCGTAGGAATCGAGGAATGAACTTCCGACAGCGAAGCGCGTCCACGCTCATGCAGCCAGCTTTCCTGTTCAGCGACTTCGGATTCCGAGGACCGCATCAATCGCTTACTGATTCCTGCGCACGGTGAGCGCGTGAATCTAGTCCAGAACACCGCCGCACGCAACGTTTGCGACGCGCGCGCGGGCGTCGTCGCGGTTATCATTCGTTATCATTTGCCAATGACGATTAGCATTTGATAACGAGTTGTAGTTCCGGCGTGCTGGAAATCTGGCCGGACATTAACGCCATGTTCGACTTCCCTGTATCAGGAGTTTCGCGCCAGTGACTCGCGGTAAATTCATCACGCTCGAGGGCGTGGACGGTGCCGGCAAGAGCAGTCATGTGGACTGGTTGGCCGGGCGCCTTCGCGCACGCGGCATCACGCTGGTGGTAACGCGCGAGCCCGGAGGCACGCCGCTCGGGGAGAAGTTGCGGGATATCCTGCTTGCAGATTCCATGCACCTGGAAACCGAAACGCTCCTGATGTTCGCGGCGCGACGCGAGCACCTGGACAAACTCATTGTGCCGGCGCTGGAGCGGGGCGATTGGGTGTTGTCGGATCGTTTTTCGGACGCCAGTTTTGCCTATCAGGGCGGCGGGCGCGGGCTGGATTTTGCGCGGATCCGGGTGCTTGAAGCCTGGGTGCAGCAGGACCTGCAGCCCGACCTGACGCTGTTCTTTGACCTTTCCGTGGAATTGGCACGCCAGCGCCTGTCGAACACGTCGATGCCCCCGGATCGTTTCGAGAAGGAGGGGGCGCCATTTTTCGAGCGCGTCCGGAAGGCCTATCAAACCCGGGCAATCGAGTCCGGTGGACGGATTAGACCCATCGATTCAAGCAGATCTATGGATGAAATTCGTCAAGAACTTGAATTAATTATTGCAACTATTTGATTATATGTATTATTGGCATAAAGAGACTTACCAATCCCTGCGTCAGGACGGCGCCCGTCT
Organism: uncultured beta proteobacterium; assembly: GCA_903899705.1. Classification (GTDB taxonomy): domain Bacteria; phylum Pseudomonadota; class Gammaproteobacteria; order Burkholderiales; family SG8-39; genus 2-02-FULL-62-17. The sequence continues at coordinate 9,507 of CAIUKQ010000278.1, read as the reverse complement.
TGCGCACGCCATTGTCTTGCAAGCACCTGAAGGAACAGGGGTTTTTGAGTTTTCCCTGAGCTGGGCGCAGGCCCTGTTGTGTGAATCCCTCGCCGCAGACGGTGAGGCCTGTGGAACCTGTTCGGCCTGCAACTGGTTTGTGTCTGGCAACCACCCTGATTTTCGCCTGGTGCAGCCGGACAGCCACATCAAGGAGGCTGAGTCGGCCGAGGACGGTCCGCCCCTGACAGCCCGCGAAAAAGAGAAAAAAAGCGACCAGATTCGCATCGACCAGATCCGCGAATTGCAATCCTTTCTGAATGTTGGAACCCACCGGGCCGGACGCCGGGTGGTTGTGGTCCACCCCTGCGACGCCATGAACACGGCCACGCAGAATGCCTTGTTGAAGAACCTTGAGGAGCCGGCAGCAGGCACGGTATTTCTCCTGGCGACCAGCAGGGCCCACCGGCTCCTTCCAACGGTCAGGAGCCGGTGCCAGACCGTCAGTCTCCCGCCACCCCAGCCGGGTGAGTCCCTGCGGTGGTTGCAGGAGCAATCGGTGGAGTATCCGGAAGCCCTGCTTGCCATGGCGGGGGGGGCGCCACTGCTGGCCGCAAGCCTTGCCGACCGGGCGGCGTTCCTGCATCAACTGGCCGATCAACTGGCCAGCCCGCGCATGGATGCTTTGGCAGTGGCGGCCATGTGCCAGAAATCAACGCCGGTGGAGGTGGTTACGGCGCTTTACCGCTGGTGCTATGACCTGCTCTCCTGCAATCTCACCGGCGAGGTGCGCTATCACACCGTCATGGTGCCCAAAGTGCAAGCCTTGGCCGAGAAATGTTCGCCGCGGCTGGTGGCGGGTTACCTGCGCCGTCTCGCCAGTGAACGGGGTCTGGCCGAGCATCCATTGAATCCGCGGCTGTTCATGGAAGATCTGCTGTTTGGCTATGTCGCCATGATCGAAGGCAAACCGGCAAACGCCGGGAATGGCCTGTCCTGATGGTTCCGATTCTCATGCAGACTGAAAAATTGTTGGTCGATTCGCATTGCCATCTCGACTTTCCGGATTTCGAAGGCAGGTTGCCCGAGCTTCGCGCGGCGATGCAGGCCAACGGTGTCACCCATGCGCTGTGCATATCGACCACCATCGCGGGGTACCCCCGGGTGCTGGAGATCGCCTCCGGATACGACAATTTCTGGTGTTCGGTGGGCGTGCATCCGGACACCGAAGGCGAGCAGGAGGCCACCCAGGCGGAACTCGTCGCGCTGGCCGCCCACCCGAAGGTGGTGGCGCTGGGTGAAACCGGCCTGGACTATTTTCGACTCAAGGGCGACCTGGAATGGCAGCGCGAGCGCTTTCGCCGCCACATCCGCGCAGCGCGTGAGGTGGGAAAGCCGCTCATCATCCACACGCGCGCGGCGCCTGATGACACGCTTCGCGTAATGCGGGAAGAGAAGGCCGGCGAAGCCGGCGGTGTGTTGCACTGCTTTACCGAAAGCCTGGACATGGCGCGCGCCGCCATCGACATGGGCTTCCACATATCTTTTTCAGGCATTGTCACTTTCAAGAATGCAAAGGACCTGAAAGAAGTTGCGCGCGTGCTGCCGCTTGAACGCATCCTTGTTGAAACGGATTCGCCCTATCTTGCGCCGGTGCCGCATCGCGGCAAGGTCAATCAGCCGGCCCTGGTGAAACACGTCGCGGAAGAGGTGGCGCGGTTGCGCGGCCAGAGCTTCGAGGAAATTGCACGGGCAACCAGCGATAATTTCTTTCGCCTGTTCCGGATTGAGCCTGGCGGTGCAATCGCAGCATGAGCCTGAAGCGCTTTCTCATGTGGGTGTTTTTGTACGCGGCGGCTTTTGCCGTCACCCCGGCATTGGCTCAACTCGATCCGGAGCGCATGCTGAAGGCAGTTGAGATCGGTGACATTCCTTTCGTCCGTGAAATGCTGGATCGCGGCGCAGACCCCGATACCGCCGATCCGAACGGCAACACATTGCTGGCCGCGGCCGCCGCCGACGGCAATCTGGAAATGGCCCGGTTCCTGATCGCGAGGAAGGCGCGAATCAACAATCGGAATGCCTTTGGAGACAGTCCGCTCATGGTCGCCGCCTATCACGGCAGGATCGAGATGGTGCGATTGCTGATTGCGAACGGAGCGGATGTCAATCCGCCGGGGTGGACGCCGCTGCACTATTGCGCATGGCAGGGGCATACCGACATTTGCACGGTGCTCATCGAGCTGCGTGCGAGGATCAATGTTCAGGCCCCCAATGGAGCGACACCGCTGATGATGGCGGTGCTTCAGGATAAAACGAATTCGGTGAGGCTGCTGCTGGCCCACCGCGCCTCGACCGATTTCAAAAGCCCGAGCGGAGACACGGCCCTGTCCTGGGCAATTCGCGACAATCGACTGGAAATCGTCGCCTTGTTGAAGCAGGCCGGCGCCAGGGAATAGGCGGGATTTTGCAAATCAAGGGGAGCGAAAAAAGATGGAATCAGAAAACCGGGCCGGCCGATACGAAGTGGACATTGAAGAGGTCGGCTACCTGAGGCATGGCACCATGACCCTGATGGCGCGGATTTTCAAGCCGCGCGGCGAGGGGCCTTTTCCCGCGGTGGTGGAAATGCACGGCGGGGCATGGTGCATGGGCGACCGCAAGAATAACGATGCGATCAACAAGCCGGTGGCCAGCGGCGGGGTCGTCATCGCGGCGCTTGATTTTCGCGCGCCCCCGGAAGCCACTTATCCCGGTTCGGTGGCGGATGTGAACTATGGCGTGCGCTGGCTAAAGACAAATGCCGCGCAATTCAATACCCGTGCCGACTGGGTGGGAGCCATGGGCACTTCGAGCGGCGGGCACCTGGCAGTGCTCTCGGCCATGAAGCCTTCCGATTCGCGCTACCGCGAGATTCCGACGACGGAGAAGGGCGCGTCGCAAGATGCGCGTGCGGCGTTCGTGGTTTCACTGTGGCCTGTCATCTGCCCCCTGGGCCGCTACCGTTATGCCAAGAAGCGGCAGTCCGAAGGCAATCCGATAAAGGTGCGCACTGAACAGATCCGAAGCCAGGACCGGTACTGGGTGACCGAAGAGGCCATGGGTGAGGGGAGCCCGGTGCAGGCGCTCGCGCGTGGCGACAAAGTGGACACGCCCGATGTGCTCTACCTGCAAAATCCCATCGATGACCTGCATCCCATGGAAAACCTGCAGCAGTTTGTCGATGGCTACCGCAAGGCGGGCGGCAAGCTGCAGCTTGAACTCTTCGAAGGCGCAGCCTACGACCTCGTTCGCACCGCGCCCGATTCGGCGGAGGCAAAGCGGATGGTGGACAAGATCATCGAATTCATCCGGCAGCACGCACGCTGACGGCGATGTTTGTTTTCAAGCTCCAGCATGATGACCGCATGACCGCATGACGGCGCGCGGTGCGCCATAGCTTGTGCGAGGTCAATTGCATGGCCAAAAGCGTCTTGTGCGTCGACAGACATCGGGTCGCGCTACTTGTCCTCGGGGGTGATGAAGCCGATGGGCCGGCGCTTGCTCTCTGGGGGGATCATCAATTCGCGCACGGCCTCAAAGAGTTGGCGCAACTGAGCGCGGGTGTTAGCGGCCAGGGTGTCGTGGCGTAGGGCGAGGGCCTCGGTTTTTTGTTCGAGTTCTTCGAGCTTGCCAGCCAGGCCCTTGTTTGCCGCGAGGGTTTCGCGCAGGCGCACGAAGGTGCGCACCACATAGAGGCTCATCTCGACCGCCCGCGGGGAGTTGAGTACGGTGGCGGCCATGAGCGCGCCATGCTCGGAAAACGCCAAGGGGAGTTTGCGCCGGCCGCCGCGCCCCTCGTTTGATGTCGCAAATTGCGACATCAAAGAATTGAGTTCATCGCGGTTGAGCTGGAACATGAAATCGGCCGGGAAACGGTCGAGGTTGCGACGCACCTGTTCGTTCAGGCGTCGGGTCTGCACGCCATAGAGCGCGGCAAGGTCGGCATCGAGCATGACTCGCTGGCCGCGCAGCGGCAGGATGCGTCCGGCGATGGCCTCGATGGCGACTGGCGCAGGGGAATTTTTCTTGGTGCCGATGATGGCCTTTCTTGAGACGGTTCCCGATTGGTGGTCACGATCGTTCGAAATAAACGCGTCTATGCGAAATATCGTTGACTTATTTTAGGGAAATTTATGTGTTGTATCCCGTTGAACCCGAGATTGAGATTCTCGATTATGTATTTGATTTAACCTGAATAATTGTCGTTGAGACGTGCGGCGCAGCAGGTATTGCAGCATTCACCGCTGACGATTGCGACACTTGGAGCCGCATGATGGGTTGGCCGTATCGGTTCCTGCACGGCGGCCAATTCAAACTTCGCGATCGCGATCGCGATCGCGATCGCGATCGCGGTCGACGCTGCGCCGCTTCTCAATCAGACGACTTCGATGATCGCCTTTGGCGTCTTGTGCAGGCAGGGCAACGGGCCATCGGGGCCGATCAGGTAATTGTCGGTGTTGGTCATGAACACCCGCTCGTTCAGGATCACCGGGTGCACAGCAAGATGCATGTGCTCCTTCAACGTCATGGTTTCGTCCTGGCGGATGAGCGGGCGCTCGACCAGTTCATAACCCTGGCTGTGGCAATGAATGCGCTTTTCCTCCACCAACCCATGCTCGCGCATGAAAGCGTTGTGGGAGGCAAAGATTTCCGAGCATGAGGCGCCCGGCTTCAATTGATTCAGTGTGTGGTCCTGCGCTTCAAGGCACAGTGCCAGCGCATCCTTGAGTTCCTGCGGCGCCGGGCCCAGTGTGATGACCCGGCACAGTTCCGTGTAATAGCCGCCTGGGCCGTTGTTCTCAATCAACAACGTGAAGGCGTCGCCCTTTTCAATCACACGGCTTTGCTGGAAGCGGTAGCGGAACTGTGCGGGGCGGCCGGGGGATGCGGCCGAACACAGGAAGATTCCCTGCTGGCTTCCAAGCAGCTGGCCGATGTACTGCGCGTAGGCCGATACTTCGAATTCCTTCATGCCCGGACGGATATGGTCGCGCACCTTGGCGAGGATCTGGTCCTGCATGGCGGCGCTGCGCCGGATGCTGTCCATTTCCTCGGGGCTCTTGATCGCCTTGATCTGGTCCACCATTTCACTGGCATCGACGAAGGTGACGCCATCAAGCGCTTTCTGGATGCCGTCGATCATGCCGTGGTAGCTGCCATCGGCGCACAGGAGACCCACGGTCTTGAAGCCATTGCGGCGGATTTCTTTTGCCACGAGTTCGGCATCGTAGCGGGAGGTGTAATGCACAGTGGCATTGAAGCTGGGTGTGAACACGCGCCGTCCGACGCCGCGTGCATCCGGATCCTTGCCGTCGGGATTGGCCTCGCCGTTGAACGGGCCGACGTCGCAGATGGTCATCAGTCCTTCGACCGGAAAAATGATGGTGCGCGGATAACCCATGAGCGCCGGCTGGTCGGCAAACCAGCGCACGTAGCCTCCCATGAAGTCCTGCGCGCCTTGCATCACGAGTGCGTCGACGCCGGCGGCGCGCATCGCCGCCCGGGTTGCGCTCCAGCGGCGCTCCAGTTCTGCGGTGGATATCGGGTTGCAGTTTCGTGACGCGACGGGTGTCTGTACCATATTGATTCCTAAGGTATTTTCGGCAGTTTTGATGTTGCACACGAGCGGCGCCTGCATGTCGCGGCGAAATTTGCCGGGCTAGGTTTTCCGGCCCGGGCCCTGTTCCATTCGCCTCGACCATTCACGAAAGAAAGCGTGCGTCGCAGTCTCCGGTTGCATTTCGAACTCGCCTCGAACGGCCGAAGGCGGGTTGATGCCCAGCATCTCAGCCATTCCACGCGATCCGCCGGGCAGGGCGGCGATGCCGCGCTCATGTGCCTGCAGCCAATCGAGGCCCGTCGAACCAAGGCAAATCTGTGATTCGCCGAACATCGCGACGTCATCCGGCGTGGCGAATCCGCAGGGATTGATGAAGTCCTCGAACTGTCTCAGACGCGCCGCGCGCGACTCAGGCGGTTCCCCGATAGGCGCGAGCACGTAGCTGCGAAGTTCCGTGTGATTGACCGCGATGGGGCGGATAACGCGCAGTTGCGGCACCACGTGGTCGGCGATCTGCAGATTGGGAAAGCAGAAGGCGTTGCGCTGCTTGAGCATCCAGTCCGCCTTCACGTCACCGACGCGCGAGCGGACCTCGTCAAGCAACGGGTAGAGCGCCCGTTTTTCCGGTTCGAGGCAGTTGATCCAGACCGAGGAGTGGCCATTGCCCAGTTCGAAGGTTCCGCTGTCGGCCGCCGCCCGCTTTTTCCAATCGACCTGCCGGCCTTCGACATTTCCCTGGCCCTTGAGGCGCCGCTCCTGGATGGCGACGAAACAGCCATGCGTGGATGTCTCGTGATAGGGATCGTTACCGTTCTCGGCCTGCATTTTCCAGTTGCCGCGATAGCTGTACCAGGCGCGGCCGGGAATCACCTCCATGCCCTGTGGCGCCTGTTCCATGTGCAGGTCGAGAAAGAATTTCAGGTCGCCCAGATGTTCGTCCAGGTCCGGCACATCCGCAGAGAGGCTGCCGAAAATCATGCCCCTGTAGCTGGCCACACGGGCCACGGGAATCAGGTCGTGATTGTCGGCATCGAATGCCTGGGCGTAGGCGCCGGATTTCCGGTCCTTGATGTCGACGTTCTTGCCGGAGGAGTCGTAGGCCCAGCCGTGGTACGGGCACACGTGGTATCGCGAGTTTCCCGATTCCAGTCGGCACACCGTGGCGCCTTTGTGGCGGCAGGCATTGATATAGGCGTTTATTTCTCCCTTGGTGTTCCGGCTGACGATAATCGGCGTGCGCCCTATATACCGTGTGACGAAATCGTTCGCATTGCTGATTTCGGATTCGAGGGCGAGGTAATTCCAGGTGCGCTCGAAGATTAACTTCATTTCGAGTTCGAACAGGGCAGGATCGGTGTACACGTCGCAATGCACCCGAAACACGCCATCGGCCGGACGGTCATCGACGTAGAGCGGTGTGCGATAAGCGTGCATGGTATTGATTTATAGGTAGTTTTCAGGAAATTTCAAGGATTTCCTTGGGGGTCCGGTGCAGGCATTCTCCGGGACCATCGGGCCCGATGAGGTAATTGTCGATCAACTGCACGCCGCCGTGCGGATGCACCGCGATGTGCATGTTTTCGCGTATCGACATTGATTCGTCGTGCCGAATCAACGGCCGCTCCACCATTTCATAGCCCTGACCATGGGAGAGGATGCGCTTCTCCTCGTGACCGCCCTGGGCCATGATGACCTCGTTGTGGTGTTTGAAAATCTCGCGGCAGGATGCGCCCGGTTTGAGCAGGCCAAGATCAAATGCCTGCGCTTCGCGGTTTTTCACCAGCATGTCCTTGAGTTCCTGCGGCGCCTTGCCCAGCACCAGCGTGCGTCCGAGTTCCGTGAAGAATCCACCGGGACCGTTGAATTCCAGCAGGATCATCAGCACATCGCCTTTCTGGATTTCGCGGGTCTGCTGATATCGGTTCATCGGCGGCCCGGGAAGCTTCGGGTCCGAGGAACAGAAGAACAGCCCCTGCGAGCTGCCCTCCATGTTGGCCAGGTACTGTGCGTAGGCCGAGACTTCGAACTCCTTCATGCCCGGCTTGATATACCCGCACAACTTCGCCATCAACGCGTCCTGCATCGCAGCCGTGCGGCGCAGGCAGTCAATTTCCTCGGGGCTTTTGACCGCCTTGATTTCATCGACCAGGTCAGTGGCATTGACCAGGTTGATGCCTTTGAGCAGATCCTGAAGTCCCGCGGCGAAGCCGTGATACATGCCATTGGGGCAGACCATGCCGACGTTGCGATAGCCGTTCTTTTTGATTTCCTGCGCGATGAGTTGCGCGTCATACCGGCCGGTGAAATCCACGGCGCCGTTGAAGCTGGGCGTGAAAACGCGCCGGCCGACGCCGCGCTGGTCGGGATCATTGCCATCCAGGGAAACGGATTTGCCGAAATCGCCGACGTCGCAGGCCGTCATGAGTCCTTCGAGTGGAAAGACGACGGAGCGCGGGTAGGCGTTGGTGGCCGGTTGATCGGTGAGCCAGCGCGAATAGCCGCCCATCCAGTCCTCCGAGCTTTGCACCACGATGGCATCGATGCCGGCCGAGCGCATGGCGGCGCGGGTTGCCGCCCAGCGTCGCTGCAGTTCTGCGGTGGAGATCGGATCGCGCATGCGCGAAGCGGGGTAGGTGACGGGCTTTGGAACGGCGGACATGGTGACTCCAGAATAAGAAAAGGCCCTGCCGTGAGGGCCTTGTTAAAGCTATCGGGGAAAAGGCTTTTGGCCCTCGGTGCCGGCTTTCATCAATCGCGCCCATTCGCGAAATGGTGCATGCAACCCGACTTCATTCTGCATCTCAAGCAGACCCTTCAGGTTGTGCTCGGGTTTGATACCCAGGCCGCGCGCGGTTTCATCGCCGCCATCATGGAGCGCCGACATGCCGCGCTCGTAACCCTGCAGCCAGGGCAGTTCGGGTGTGGCCAGACCCAACTGCATTTCGCCGAATACCGCGACATCATCGGGCGTGGCAAGGCCGCCGGGATTGATGAAATCCTCGAACTGGCGGATGCGCCAGGCGCGCAGTTCCGGCGCTTCACCGATGGGCGCGATCAGAAGATTGCATAGCTCGGTGCGGTCGACGGAAATCGGACGAATCAGGCGAAGGAACGGCGTGATCTGGTCGGCCATCTGCAGGTTGGGAAAGCAGACCACGTTGCGCTGCTTGAGCATCCACTGCGCCTTGTCCTTGCCAACTCGCGATTCGATTTCGGCAAGCACGGGAAAGATGGGCCGTTTTTCCACTTCGGCAAGATTGATCCACACGGTGGTATGGCCGTTGGGAAAATCATAGGTTCCGGATTCCTGGTTGGCGCGTTTCTTCCAGTCGTAGGTTCTCGCCTGGGTGTTGCCGGTGCCGGTCATGCGGCGGCGCTGGACTTCCGCGAAGCTCGCGTGCGTGGAACTGAAATGGTAGGCGTCCTGGCCGTTTTCCATCTGGAATTTCCAGTTGCCGCGGTAGACATAGTTGCAGCGGCCGGGAATGATCTCCATGCCCTTGGGGCCTTGCTCCATCCACATGTCGATGAAGTATTTTGCGTCGCCGAAGAAATCCTCCAATGTCGGGACATCAGCGGACAGACTGCCGAAAACCATGCCCTTGTAGCTTTGAACGCGCGCTATCGGCAACAGATCGTGATTGTCCGCATCGAAAGCGGGGGCGTAGCAGCCGGACTTGCGATCCTTGATGTCGACGTTCTTTCCCGCGGCGTCGTACGCCCAGCCGTGATAGGGGCAGACGTGGTAACGGGCGTTGCCGCGTTCAACACGGGCAATGGTGGCGCCCTTGTGCCGGCAGGCATTGATAAAGGCGCCGATATTTCCATCCGCCTTGCGGGTCACTAAGACAGGCGTGCGTGCAATGCGCGTGGTGATGAAGTCATTGGGCTTCGAGATCTCGGATTCAAGCGTCAGGAAAATCCAG
>CAIUKQ010000277.1 GCA_903899705.1 uncultured beta proteobacterium | reverse complement strand
TGAGCAAACCATGAATACCCTCAAGGAGGCCATCAGCTGCCTGTCGGATTACGACCCGAACGCGTTGCCGGTGGCCGATGCCAATCGCATCATCCGCTCCCTCGCTTTGCCAGTGGAAGGCACCGAAACCCTCGCGGTACGAGACGCCCTTGGACGCGTGCTTGCATCCGACCTCATATCGCCCATCAATGTGCCGCAGCACAATAACTCCGCAATGGATGGCTGGGCGTTCCGCTGGTCGGACCTCAACGCCAACGCGGAGACAATATTGGCTGAAATCGGAACCGCCTTTGCCGGCGGTGCCTTCGCCGGCCGCGTGGGGCCCGGCGAATGCGTGCGCATCATGACCGGAGCGGTGATGCCCGGCGACACCGATACGGTGGTACCCCAGGAACTGGTGCGCGCGGAAAACAAGCGCATTCACATTCCAGCCGGACAGCAATCCGGACAGCATCGCCGGCTCGCGGGAGAGGATCTGGCACAGGGAAAACCCGCGCTGCTTGCGGGCACCTGGCTGCGTCCCGCTGAACTGGGTCTCGCCGCATCCCTGGGGCTCAGTGAATTGCAGGTCCGCCGCAAACCCCGGGTGGCATTTTTTTCCACGGGCAATGAACTGCGTTCAGTCGGCCAACCCTTGGGCGAAGGCGAGGTCTACGACAGCAACCGCTACACGCTGTGGGGAATGCTCGAGCGCCTCGGTTGCGAAGCCATCGACATGGGCGTGGTCCGCGATGATCCCGCACTGATCGAGGCGGCGTTCCGCGATGCCGCGTCCAGGGCCGACGCCGTCATCACCACCGGTGGCGTATCCGTCGGCGAAGCCGATTACACCAAGGGCATGATGGCGCGCCTGGGCGAAGTGGTGTTCTGGACGCTGGCCATGCGCCCCGGCCGGCCCATGGCCTTCGGGCAGGTTCGCCATGGCGGCAAGTCGGCATTGATGTTCGGCCTGCCGGGCAACCCGGTCGCGGTGATGGTGACTTTCTATTTTTTCGTGCGTGGCGCGCTGCTTCGCATGGCCGGTCGCAATGACTGCGACCCGCCCCTGCTACGCGCGCAGGCCGCCACCGCGATCAAAAAGAAGCCCGGCCGCACCGAGTACCTGCGCGGCATCCTCGAACCCGTTGGCGGCGAATACCGCGTCCGCCTCACCGGCCCGCAGGGCTCAGGGATACTCCATTCCATGGCGCAGGCGAACTGCTTCGTGGTGCTGCGTCACGACCAGGGCAATGTGGCAGCCGGCGAACCGGTCGATGTGCTGCTGATGGACGGACTGGTCTAACCCCCCATCCTCAGGCGAATCTGCGCAGCGCGATGACCATCAGCCAGAACGCCGCGCAAAGGCCAACGGCCATTCCGGTTTCCGCCAGGACCGGAGAAAAGACAAGGATGAAGCCGTGGTCCTTGACCAGCGACGAGAAGCTGGACACGCAGAACGGAAAAAGATAGAGCCGCATCAGGGCCCAGCCCCGGGCCTTCGGCGCCCCGGCCGCGCGACCGTTCAGGTCCAGCGCAAAACCGATGATGAAGCTGATGCCGATTGAAGTCAGCCAGATTCGCGGCGCCGGATCGAAATGAAAGATCACCATCACCAGATACCACAGTAGATAACACCACAGCGCGATTCGCGGCGGGTTCAGGGCCCTGAAATAGGCGAGCGGGGATGACATGGCGGGTCTCCTTGGCGATCCATTCCGGTTGCCGGCGCGGTTCAAATCCGCCGCCGGACTGCCTGCTATTCCGGCTTGATGCCGGACAGTGCAAAGGCCTTGCCGTAGACCTCGAATCCGCGTTTGATCAGCGCCGCGAACTCGGCCGGCGAATTGCCGATGATCGCGATGCCGGCATCATCAACCTTGGCACGGATATCGGGTGAATTGAGCATTTTCACGATGTCGGCATGCAGGCGCGACAGTATGGGCCCCGGAAGGTTTGCCGGGCCGAAGAAGCCGAACCACGATGCCGGCTTCTCGAACCCCGGAACCGACTCTCCAACAATGGGCATATCGGGCAACCCCGGATAGCGCCGCGATTCCAGAATGGCGATCAGGCGCAGCTTGCCGGCTTTCACGAAGGGCATGGGCCCGGATATCGCAGACAACGTCATCGAAACTTCACCGGTCATGTTGTCCGTCAGCGCCTGCTGCGTGCCTTTGTAGGGCACATGGACAATATTGATCCCGGCGGCGTTGTTGAGCAACTCTCCGGTCAGATGAAATACCGATCCGATCCCCGAGCTGGTGAATGTCATCTTGCCAGGATTCGCCTTGGCGTAGGACACCAGCTCACGCACATTGGTGATCGGCAGTTTGGGAAAGACCACGATGCCGGAGACCGGCTCGACCGCGGCGCTGATGGGCGTGAAGTCTTTCACCGGATCGTAGGGCACATTCTTCGAGATGAAGGTTGCCGTCACGTGGGTGCTGGGCGTCGTATAGAGCAGGTTGTAGCCGTCGGCCGCGCTGTGCGCGATATTGTCGGAACCAATCATGCCGTTCGCGCCGCCGCGATTCTCGATGTACACCGGCTGGCCCATGATTTCGCCCAGCTTGGGCGCGAACAGGCGCGCGGTCAGATCGACACCGCTCGAGCCGCCAGGAAACGGCACCACCAGACGGATGGGTTTCGAGGGATAGGATTGCGCGAACACGCCTCCGGACAAGGCAGTCAGAGCCAGCACGCAAACGGCACAAATTCGATTGATCATCATGGGGACTCCCTAAGAAATAACATCTATTCCGGCTTCACGCCTGCAATACGGACCGCGTTGCCATATTGCTCGAATCCCTTCTTCATCGCCGCGGCAAACTGCTCCGGCGTGCTGTTGTGAATGGCAAAGCCGCCCTCGTCAAGTTTGGCGCGCACATCCGGCGCGTTCACCGCCTTGATGATCTCCGCATTCAGGCGGTCAACCACCGGCTTTGGCATGGCCGCCGGGCCGAAGAAGCCGAACCAGCTGGGCGGCTTCTCGAAGCCGGGCACGATCTCGCTGGCGCTGGGAAGGTCGGGCATGCGCGCGTAGCGCGTGCCCTCGGCCACCGCGAGAATTTTAAGCTTGCCGCTTTTTTCCTGAACAAGGGCGCTGTTCAACGCAACAAAAGCCATGTCAATGCGGCCTGCGACCACGTCGGAGAGCATGGGCCCCGTGCCCTTGTAAGGAACATGCAGGATGTCAAGGTTCGCCGTGGTCTTGAACAGCTCTCCCATGAGGTGGAACGCAGAACCTATCCCGGAACTCGCATAAGACATCTTCCCCGGGCTGGCGCGCGCGAGATCCACCAGGGCGCGCAGGCTGGTCACCTTAACGCCGCTGTTGACCACCAGCACCGTAACCGGCTCCACCGCCATGCAGATGGGCGTGAAGTCCTTCACCGGATCGAAGGGCACGTTTTTCGAGAGGAACACCGCCGTGATGTGCGTGCTCGGCGTGGTCATCAGCATGGTGTAGCCATCGGGCGCAGCGCGCGCCACTTCGCTCGAGCCGATCATGCCGTTGGCGCCGCCGCGATTCTCAAGCACCACGGCCTGTCCGAGGTTCTCGGTCATCTTCTGCGCGAGCAGCCGGCCGGTGGTGTCAACGCCGCCGGGCGGAAAGGGCACGATCATGCGGATGGGCTTGGAAGGAAAACCCTGTGCCGTTGCCACGCTGGCACCGAGAACAGATACTGGAACAATGGCAAGACATAACAGTTTTCGAAGCATCTTATAAATACCTTTATAATCAATTATTTATCGTCATCAATGCCCAGCAAGGTCGCCCGCCTCCGGCACGGGAAGTGATTCAACATCCTTCAGTTTTCTTTCAATCTGGCGTGTGCGTGTTTCGGCCTGATCGATGGAATTGGCCACGGTCTGCAACTGCTTCTTGGTGTTGGCAAGCACGTCGCCAAAGCGTCCGAATTCGGATTTCACCGCGCCAAGGATCTTCCACACTTCGCTGGAACGCTTTTCGATGGCGAGGGTACGGAAACCCATCTGAAGGCTGGACAGAAGCGCCGCCAGCGTGGTCGGACCGCACACCACCACATGATGGTCGCGTTGCAGGGATTCAAACAGGCCGGGCCTGCGCAGCACTTCGGCATACAGGCCTTCCATGGGAAGGTAGAGCAATCCGAAATCCGTGGTGTGCGGCGACTCGATGTATTTCTCGGCGATGGTCTTCGCCTCGAGACGCACGCGATTCTCCAGTGCCTTCGCCGCCGCCTCCACCCGGATGGGATCGACGGCATCCTGCGCGTCCTGCAGGCGCTGGTAATCCTCGGTGGGGAATTTTGCGTCCAGCGGCAGCCATACCGGATGCTCCGCATCCTGTCCCGGCAACCGGATGGCGAAATCGACACGGTCCTTGGAACCGGGGCGCGTGGCGACATTGGTGCCAAACTGATCCGGCGTGAGGATCTGTTCGAGCAGCGCGGCCAACTGCACTTCACCCAGCGTGCCCCGCGTCTTCACGTTGGTCAAAACTTTTTTCAGGTCGCCGACATCGGATGCCAGGGCATGCATTTCGCCCAACCCCTTGTGCACCAGTTCCAGGCGATCAGACACCTGCTTGAAGGACTCGGACAAACGCAGCTCCAGCGTGGCGTGCAGTTTCTCATCCACCGTCTGGCGCATCTGCTCGAGTTTTTCGCCGTTGTCCTTTTGGATTCGGTCGAAGCGCTGCTCCAGCGTGTCGCGCGTTTCCTTGGACGAGACGCGCTGCTGTTCCTGCAGTCGCCCCAGGTTTTCCTCCAGCGCGCGCCTAAGCTTCTCCAGCCGTTCTTCATTGCGGCCGGTGAGCTGGGCGAGCGACGTGGCC
>CAIUKQ010000276.1 GCA_903899705.1 uncultured beta proteobacterium | reverse complement strand
GGCAGGCCTCACGCCGACTCTCTTTTTCCGCGAAAGCTTGCCCATTCGTTCAGGAACTGCAGGACAGCATCGAGCAGCCTGCCTTCTGCCTCGCCCAGTCCGGACGTTTTTTCGCGTAGCGCTCGCGGCCCGGCTGCTCGTCATAGGGATGGCGCATGACATCGAGCAGATCGATAACGGGTGCGTTATTGCCCTCGTGGGCGGCGTCGATCGCTTCCTGTGCCAGGTAATTTCTCATCACGTATTTCGGATTGACGGCATTCATGCGGGCGACGCGGACCTCCGCGGGTTCCGCATCGGCGCGCACGCGGGTGGCGTAGCGCACCAGCCAGTGATCCAGCGCGGTTTCATTCTTTCCGCGCAGGTCCTCGCGATAAAAGCATTGATCCAGCATATCCACCGAGGGGCGCTTGACGTCGATCTTCGCGAGGGCACGGTAGAAAATCGTCATGTCCATTTCGGCGTCGCGCAGGATCCGCAGGGCTTCGCCGGTGAGTTCATCGTCTTCGGCGCGCCAGGACTTGAAGCCGAATTTCGCCGCGGTCATCGCTTCCTGGGATTCGGTGTAGACGTCGACGTAACGCTCGAGCGCGGCCTCCAGCGGTTCGGGCGAGGGGAATAGGTCAAGCAGGGCGCTCGCAAGGCGCGAAAGGTTCCACTGCGCGATCTGTGGCTGGTGGCCAAAGCGATACCGTCGCTGGCCGGAATCGGTGGTATTGGGTGTCCAGTCCGGATCGAAGTTGTCGATCCAGCCGTAGGGGCCGTAGTCGATGGTGAGCCCGAGGATGGACATGTTGTCTGTGTTCATCACGCCGTGCACGAAGCCCACTCGCATCCAGTGCGAAATCATCAGGGCCGTGCGCTCGCACACCTCCTCGAACCAGCGGCGGCGGCGTTCGGTCGTGTCGCCCGCGATGTGCGGGTAGTCGCGCGCGATGGTGAAATCAACCAGGCGCTCGAGCAGGGCCTTGTCTTCGCGTGAGGCGAGGATTTCGAAATTACCGAAGCGGATGAAGGAGGGCGAGACACGGCATACCACGGCGCCGGGTTCATGGGCCGCATTGCCGTCGTAGAACATGTCACGAAGGACCGGTTCACCGGTGGACACCAGCGACAACGCGCGCGTGGTCGGCACGCCCAGATGGTGCATCGCTTCCGAACACAGGAATTCGCGGATCGATGAGCGCAGCACCGCGCGGCCGTCGGCGGTGCGTGAATAGGGCGTGAGGCCCGCGCCTTTGAGTTGAAGCTCCCAGCGTTCATCTTTGGCGTTGACGGTTTCGCCCAACGTGATGGCGCGGCCATCGCCGAGTTGCCCGGCCCAGTTGCCGAACTGATGGCCGCCGTAGCAGGCGGCGTAGGGCTGCATGCCGGCGTGCAGGCTGTTGCCGGCGAAGATCTTTGCGAATTCGGGTGACGCGATATCGGCGTCCGGGATGCCGAGCAGCGCAGCGACCTCTGCGGAATGCGCAATCAGCCGCGGTTCACGCACCGGCGTGGGCAGCACCGGTGACCAGCACGCATCTCGCACCTGACGCGGCCGGGGTGAATCAACCGGATCACCCGGCAGCTCGCGCACGAAGCGGTTGTCAAAGCGCAGCGCGCGCAGCATTTCGGGCGGAGCAATGTCGAAGCCGGCAGGAAGGGGATGGTTCATGCGGCGATTATGTCACGCGAGCCCGCTATTTTTGAAATCCCGAAAAGACTATAACCTTTTAATTAACAAGGTCTTTTTGCTTCAGCAGGGAGGCCCAGTTGGCTGGACTTTTGACGGCTTTGGAGACTCTAAATCCCTGGTGCCCGAATTGCGCAGCAATGAAGCTGCGGTTGCGATCAGGGGAGCCGGTCACCACGATGTTGATTTCTTCGGGCCTGTGCACCACCGGCACGCGGCGGTCGGGATCATCGCTTTGTGCAAACACCGCAGGCAACCTGCCGAGGCGGACGGATTCACGAAGGTTTAAGCCCAGTTGATGACGATTGAGATTCACATCGGCCTCGCGCGCGCTCACGGTCGCGTGTTCGAACACGTAGCGACGTACGTCGTCTTTTGAATAGCCATTGCGCGCGATGATGCCTGCAATAAGCGGTGTGAGGCCGATGATGGGTGTGACCTCGCCGCCGAAATGTTCCATGGGCACAAACATCTGACCGCCCAGTTCGCGGCCGAATTCGTGAGCAATGACCCGCAGATGGTCTTCGCCGTGGCCTTCGGACAGAAAGCTGTGGCTGGTGGAATCGGCCGATTGCACCGTGATCACGTTCTCGCCGCTTGCAAATCCGCGATCGACGGAGAAGGGAGGCCACGGGCTGGTGTCTTCGGCTTCGGCGATCACCGGATAGTAGTTGCGCCCGAAGGTGGCCATGTCGGTTTCGCCCACGCGGTAACCGGCGATGTTGACCAGCGCCAGACGCAGGAATCGGCTCACGGTGATGTTGGCCTGCGCCTGCGGACGAAGCACGCCCTGTCCGGAGTTGAACCCCAGTTCCTTCGCAATCGGGCCGTTGAGGATGATGAGTGGCGTCCAGCCCACGGTGCTGCCCACCTGCTGCACGCCGAAGCGTTCATCGGCAATGGCTTCGATGAGGGCGATGAGCACAGGCATGTATTCGGGCCGGCAGCCGGCCATCACGCCGTTGACCGCGATCTTCCAGACGGTGGCCGCGAGGCGGCGTGGAGCGAGAATGCCGATCACCTCATCACGTTTGCGGTCGGTGTAGCGCAGCATCGCTTCCACTTTGGCAACCGTCGGCGGAATCACGGGCAGGCCGTCGCACCAGACGTTGTTGAGGAAATGCTCGTTGACGGCTTCGAGATCGCCCGAGAAGATGATGCTCTCCGGGTGTCCGGTTGCGGAGCGGCCGGATTCCACCACCGCGCCATCGGCCGGTTTGCTGAGAGCCGCGATCACTTCATCGACGACTTTTTCCGCGCACTCGCGAAGTTCTTCAGGATTCTGGACAGCGATATTAGGGGGCGGCAGCTCGACCATGCGGATGTGCGCAAGGCCCTCGGCGCGCGCAACCAGGCGCGTCGATGTGCCGAAACCCTTGCAGACGATACCCACCGCGGGGATGCCGGCAATCTCCGTCCATGACGTTGCCCGCGCAACTGCGGGCGCGCAGGTCCCTCAACCGCCCGCGGTGACGATCACCGCATCAATCCCCATCTCGCGAGCGAGTTCGGGCAACGATAGATCGGGGTAGTCGCCCCAATTCAGATTGCGCCCCGGCATCAGCTTCACGCAGGTGATGCCCGGGTGGCGCTTCGTGATCCAGTCGGCAAGGGCCTCGAGAAGAATGTCGCCATTGGTGAACACCGTCCACAGGAGGCCGATCTTCTTTCTCTTCAGGTCGGCCAGGGGCGGCGCGGAAGGGATCTTTTCCTTGCCCTGGCGCGTGGTGGTCTCCGCTTCGCCGATGGGGCTGACGACTTCGTAGTGCGGCTCGGACATGGCGCATTCCTTTTCAGATGCGCGACTTTTAGCATGCCGGGGCGGACCCCGCAACGCGGCGGGCGGTGTTACGTGGATGCGGCTTGCGCTGCGGTACCATCATCGCGTCGTTCCGTTATCCGCCGACACAGGAATCCCGATCCATGCTGTTGTTATTCATTCTGCTTGGCGCCCTTGCCATCGGCCTGCCGCTGATGCTGATCCTGATGGGTGAGCCACCCGCGCCACCCGCGCCACCGCCCAAACCTGCGGTGGAAATAGTGCAACCTGCGCCCGCGCCGGTGCCGGTAGAGGTGCCGCAGGCGGCTGGCGGCGAAGCAGCAACTGTTGCTCCGGAAGCCGATGAGAAGGTTCAGCCGGACCGCTGAAAAATATCCTTTATTTCAATTGCTTATTCGATTCTCCGGCGCCAAACGCATGGGCATATAACAGTCGCAGCGTGAAATCCCTGGTCTTGTCCGCAATCCCAGGACTCCGGTTCCAGAGCGCGACCGCTTTTTCCCTGTCTCCAGTCACCAGATTCCCGGTCATCCCGGCAATCAGCAGATATCGGCTTTGCGCATTGCTGTGGTTGAAGCGCGCGTGGAGCAGCTTGTCGGCGACGGATGCCATGGTTGCGGCGTCGCGCCTCGCGACGGCGCGGAACAGTTCCAGCCACGCCGCCTGACCTTCGGTGAGCCGCAACTGGCAGGGTGGCGATGCGATGCGGTTCCACATGGCGGTGGCGTCGATTGCGGGCAGGAGCGGCGTCATGGTGCGCGCGAGTTGCAGGAGTGAGCTGAACCAGATCTCAATGCGTTCGGGGTCGGCGCAGTCCGT
>CAIUKQ010000275.1 GCA_903899705.1 uncultured beta proteobacterium | reverse complement strand
GAATTCCTTCAGCCAGCGCAATGCGTCGTCGCGCGGGTCCTTGTAGTCCAGGCCATAAATCGGCACGAGCTTTTTCTTCGACAGCTCCAGCAGCACCGGATGCTCGTCGCGGCACGAGACGCACCAGGATGCCCACACATTGAGCATCCATACGCGACCCTTCATTTCGGCGGGAGAGAACTTCATCGCGGGTTCATGCAGTTGCGGCAATTCAAACGGCGGAGCGGCCTTGCCCACCAGGGGCGAAGGCACTTCACGAGGATTGAGCGTGAGGCCTATTCCGAGAAACGCCACGAGGGTGAGAAAGATGCCCAGAGGCCACAGATAGCGGCTCATGCGTGCGCGCCCGCCCCGGCTTGGATGGGCGCCGGTTCCGGCCGCCTTGCGCCGAGCCGGTAGCGTTTGTCGAGCACCGCGAGCAATCCGCCCATGGCCATCAGGAAAGCCCCGCCCCAGATCCAGTCCACCATCGGCTTGTGATACACGCGCACGGTCCACGCGCCGTCGGGGAGGGCCTCGCCCAGCGAGACATAGACATCGCGCAGCAGGCTGGTATCGATCGCCGCTTCGGTCATGGGCATGGTCGATGAATTGTAGAAACGCTTTTCAGGGAACAGGCTGCGCAGGGTCTTGCCGTCCTTCGCCATTTCGAATTCTCCCGCAAGCGCGCGGTAATTCGGGCCGGCCGATTCGCGCACCGCGATCAGTTTCAGGTCATAACCGCCGATGGCAACGACGTCCCCCGGATTCATGCGCACGTCTTTTTCATTCTCGTAATTGGTCACCACCGTGACGCCCGCGACGGTCACGGCGATGCCCAGATGCGCCAGGTGCATGCCGTACCACGAGCGCGGCTGGCGCCTGAATGTGGCGACGGCGCCGAGGGCCGCATTGACGCGCAGGCGCTCGAGAATGGTCACGGCGATGCCGCCCACGATCCACGTGGACAACCCGATGCCCAGGACGGCGGCGGGCTTGACCTCTCCGAGCAGCGCCGCGAAGCCGCAGCCTGCAACAAGGGCAACGACAAAGGCGACGGGCATGCGTCGCAGCACGGCGCGAAGGTCGGCCTGCTTCCATGCAGTGAGCGGTCCGATCGCCATCAGCACGAGCAGGGGCACCACCAATGGCACGAACACGGTATTGAAGTAAGGCGGACCCACCGACAGTTTTCCCAGGCCCAGGGCATCGATGATGAGGGGGTAGAGCGTGCCCAGGAGCACGGTGCCCGCGGCGACCACGAGCAGCACATTATTGGTGAGCAGCAGGGTTTCGCGAGAGGCGGCATCGAAGCTTCCGCCCATGCGCACCCTGGGCGCGCGCCAGGCAAACAGCGCGAGCGATCCGCCGATGACCAGCGCGAGGAAGATGAGGATAAAGATGCCGCGACGGGGATCGGTGGCGAAGGCATGCACCGAGGTCAGCACGCCCGAACGAACGAGGAAGGTTCCCACCAGTGAGAGCGAAAATGCGCTGATCGCCAGCAGCACCGTCCAGCTCTTGAAGCTGCCGCGCTTTTCAGTGACCGCCAGTGAATGCACCAGGGCCGTGCCCACCAGCCAGGGCATGAACGAGGCATTCTCCACGGGATCCCAGAACCACCAACCTCCCCAGCCCAGTTCGTAATAGGCCCACCAGCTGCCAAGGGCGATGCCGATGGTCATGAAAATCCAGGCGGCGGTTGTCCATGGCCGCGACCACCGCGCCCAAGCCGCATCGAGCTGTCCGGCGAGCAGCGCCGAAATGGCGAAGGCAAACGCGACCGAAAAGCCGACATAGCCCATGTACAGCATGGGCGGATGAATGATCAGTCCGGGGTCCTGCAGCAGGGGATTGAGGTCGCGGCCATCGGCTGCGGCGGGAATCAGGCGTTCAAACGGATTGGAGGTCAGCAGAATGAAAAGCAGGAATCCGACGCTGACCAGCGCGAGGACGCCCAGCACGCGCGCGACCATGGCCTGTGGCAGCTGCCGCGAAAACAATGACACGGCAATGGTCCAGCCGGCCAGCATCAGGCTCCACAGCAGCAGGGAACCTTCATGGCCACCCCATACAGCCGCGATGCGGTACGCCAGCGGCAGCTGCGAATTGGACTGGTTGGCCACATACAGGACTGAGAAATCATTGTTCACGAACGAGGCCGCGAGACAGAAGAAGGAGACGGCAATCAACACAAACTGCGTCTGTGCCGCTGGTCGGGCGACGGCCATCCATGAGCGGTTGTTCCAGGTCGCCCCTGCCAGTGGCAGCACCGCCTGGGTGAGCGCGACGAACAGTGCAAGGATCAGGGAGAAATGGCCCAGTTCAGCGAGCATGCGGCACCTCCAGGCTGGGTCCGGGATTGCCTCGCGCATATCGTGGCGCAACGCTTCCGGCCGGTTGGATCAGGATGTCATTCATTTCAGCGACTTTGACGCTTTCTGGGCGTGTTCGATGGCGGTCGCTGCTTCGGGCGGCATGTAATTTTCGTCGTGCTTCGCAAGAACCTCGCTGGCCTGAAACACGCCATCGGGCCGGATCCTGCCCTGGGCCACCACGCCCTTGCCTTCGCGAAACAGGTCGGGCAGGGTGCCCGTGTAGGCGACCGGGATGGTTTTGACGGTATCGGTGACCATGAACTGCACAGTCAGTCCGTCCCCGACGCGCTTGACCGAGCCTTTTTCAACCATGCCTCCGACGCGGAAGGCCTTGTCCTTTGGGGCTTTTCCGGCCAACACGTCGGATGGGCTGTGAAAGAAAACCAGGTTGCTCTGGAAGGCATTGAGCACGAGGGCGGTCGCCACCCCGAGGCACAAGACCCCCGAGGCTATGAATGCGATGCGTTTGTGGCGTGGTTTCATGGATTGCCCGAACTTTCCGATTTCAGTTGCAGCAGCAGGTTCGTTCGACGCCGGAACAGAAGAATAGTTTCAATGACGACAGCAATCATGCACACACCGAAGCTGCCCCAGACATAGAAGGCATATCCACCCATGGCAAAAAACTCCGCGGGACTGCCCCAGTTCATGAGGCGCTCCCCGCCAGTTCACCCACCCATGCAGTGTGCCGTTCACGCTCAAGCATGATGCAGCGCGCGCGCGCCAGCGACACCGCAATGCTGTACATCCAGCAGGCGAGGCTCATCAGCAGCATGCCCGCCAGCATGGCTCTCGCCATGGAGGGGGCCCGCGTCAGGCTGACCGAAGCGCCCTGATGCAGGGTGTTCCACCACACCACCGAAAAATAGATGATGGGCACGTTGATGGCGCCGATGATCGCCAACAGCGCGCCGGCGCGGTCGCCGCGCCGCTGATCATCGATGGCCGCCTGCAGGGCCATGACGCCCAAGTAGAGAAACAGAAGAATCAGTTCGGAGGTGAGCCGGGCGTCCCACACCCACCAGGTGCCCCAGGTGGGCCGACCCCACAGGGCGCCGGTCCAAAGGGACAGGAACGCGAACAGCGCGCCTGTGGGGGCCAGCGAGCGCGCCATCATGAAGGACAGGCGCGTATTGAACGCCAGGCCGATGGCACCCCAGGCCGCCATCACGAGATAGATGAACATGGACATCCATGACACCGGGACATGGATGAAGATGACGCGGTAGACCTCGCTTTGCTGCGCATCGGTGGGCGCTACAAAGAAACCGACATAAAGACCGGCAGCGGCGAAGACCGCAGCGGCACCGGCAAACCAGGGAATCATGCGCCCGGCAAGCGGATAGAAAGTCTGCGGTGACGCGTACCGGAACCAGTTGAAGAGGCTGAACATTTGCGGCGCCTATTCTAACGCGATGCGCAACGCGGAGGCCGTTCCGAGCGGTGCGAGGAAAAGGCTTGCCGCCAACATGGCACCCAGAAGGGACAGGTTCGCTGCCGCACCCATGCCCGTCGCATCGGCATCCACGACGCCGGCGCCGAAAATGAGCACCGGCACATACAGCGGCATCAGGATCAGTGCGACCAGAACGCCGCCGCCGCGCACCCCGAGGGTCAGAGCCGCGCCCATCGCGCCCAGCAATGACAGGAGCGGGGTCCCCAGGGCGAGTGACAGGCACAGCATCGCAATGGCCCTTGCATCCAGTCCGAACTGCAGGGCCAGCACCGGCGCCAGAACCACCAGCGGGACGCAGGCACCCAGCCAGTGCGCCAGTATCTTGGCCAGCGCGATCAGGGCCAGGGGGGCGGGTGCAAGGGCGAGTTGTTCCAGGGTTCCATCCGCAAAATCAGTCTCGAACATGCGCGGCAGGGACAGTAACGACGCGAGCAGGGCGGCCACCCAGAGCACGCCGGGTGCAATGGTGCGCAACAGCGCCGTCTCGGGGCCGATGGCCAACGGGAAAAGGCTCGCGACCATGATGAAAAAGAACAGGGTCATGGCCACGTCGGATTTCCTGCGCATGGCGAGCAGCAGGTCGCGGCGCAGGACGGCCACGAATGCATTCATGGATTGTTTTCCTGTGGTGTGCCGATCCACACCTCAGTTCCCCGACCGCCGAGGGGGACCTCCTGATGGCTGGTCAGCACGAGCGCACCGCCCCGGTCGAGGTGGCGGTCCATGAGGCGGCAGACCGATGCGACTGCGGCGGTATCCAGCGCGGCAAACGGTTCGTCAAGAATCCACAGTTTCGTCCGACCCAGCGCCAGCCTCGACAGGGCAACACGCCGTTTCTGTCCCTGCGACAGTGATCGCACCGGCGTCCTGCTCGATGGATTGAGGCCCAGTTCCCTCATTGCGAGGGTGATTTCGGCGGCCGTGGGCGCATCAACGATCGAACCGGCGAGCATCAGATTCTCGGCTGCATCCAGATCATCCTTTATTCCATTTGCATGTCCGAGATAAAGGAGATCCCTGTGAAAGTCATCGCGGGATTCATGTAAGGGAATGCCGTTCCAGGCGACTGAACCGGATGCCGGCCGCAATAATCCTGTCAAAGCCTTCAGAAGCGTGGTCTTTCCAGCCCCGTTTTCACCACGGATGTGAATCCACGCACCATCGGCGAGCACAAAGCTCATGTCGCGAAAAATTTCGCGCTCGCCGCGCATGCAGCACAGAGCCGAAACCTCAAGCATGAATAATTCCCCGGACGGCTTTGATCAAGTCCGCAATTGTGCATGAATCACCGCTTAAAAAACCCGAATCCGGTCAACTACCTATAATAGAATCCAACGTCCGTCAACGGAGAGGGAAAGTCATGGGTCTGCGCCTTAAATTCAACCTGGTTCTCCTTGTGGTCTTCGCACTGGGGTTGGGCATCACGGGGACTGTCTCCTACGAGCTTTTGCACAAGAATGCACGTGAAGAGGTGTTGCGCAACGCCGGTGTGATGATGGAGGCGGCGCTCTCGATGCGAGCCTATACGGTGGGGCAGGTGCGCGACAAACTCAAAGTGGAAGAGGGCGAGTTCCTTCCCCAGAGCGTGCCCGCATTCGCGGCGACCGAGATCATGAATCTGCTGCGGAAGAAATACGCCGATTACTCCTACAAGGAGGCGGCACTCAACCCGACCAACCCGCGCGACCGGGCGGTGGAGTGGGAAACGGACGTGGTCAATTCATTCCGCGCCAACGCGGCCCAGACTGAACTTTCGGGGGTGCGGGAAACACCCACCGGACCGTCGCTGTACCTTGCGCGACCCTTCCTGATCAAGGACCCGGCATGTCTTGCCTGCCACACCACGCCGGACATGGCGCCAGAGGCCATGGTCAAGCTCTATGGCCCCAACAACGGTTTTGGCTGGAAACTGGGCGAGGTGATCGGCGCGCAGGTGGTGTCCGTGCCGATGGCGCTGCCGGTGGCCAATGCCAACAGCGCGTTTGTGACCTTCATGTCATCCCTGACGGCGGTGTTTTTCGTGTTATTCGTCATACTCAACATCATGCTGTCGATGCTCATCGTCAAGCCGATTACTCTGATGTCGACGGCCGCCAACAAGATATCCACCGGGGATCTCGAAATTCCGGAATTCTCGGAAAAGGGCAAGGACGAGGTGTCGTTGCTGGGCAAGTCGTTCAACCGCATGCGCCGCAGCCTCGAGAAGGCAATCCGCCTGATCGACGAAAAATAGCCGGGTTGATCCATGGCAGGCAGTGATCTCGCGCTCCCGCAGGGTTACGAACTGCAGGAGTACCGAATCGAATCCACGCTTGGTGTGGGCGGCTTCGGGCTGACCTATCTTGCCACGGACACCAACCTGAACGTCAAGATCGCCCTCAAGGAATACCTGCCGGGCGATCTGGCGGTGCGGGCAATGGATAAATCGATTTCCTCGAAATCAGATGACGCCGTTGAAACCTTCGAATGGGGGCTGGAGCGATTTCTCGATGAATCGCGCACCCTGGCCTCGTTCAAGCACCCCAATATCGTCAGGGTGATGCGCTTCTTCCAGGCCAACAAGACCGCGTACATGGTGATGGAATTTGTCGCCGGGTTGCCGCTGTCGGACTGGGTGAAGTCCCGCCGGCCCGTGGATGAAGCCTCGGCGCGAGGCATGCTGTTGCCCCTGCTCGACGGGCTTGGCGTGGTCCACGACAGCGGCTTCCTGCACCGCGACATCAAGCCGGGGAATATATTCATGCGGGACGACGGTTCGCCGGTCCTGCTCGATTTCGGTTCCGCCCGTGCGACCGGCGGTGAGTTGACCGCCATTGTCACGCCCGGATATGCGCCGCTTGAGCAGTACCACACCACAGGCAGGCAGGGGCCGTGGAGCGACATCTACGCGCTGGGCGGCGTCCTGTACTGGCTTGTGACCGGCAGCAAGCCGGTCGACGCGGCGGCCCGCATTCGCAATGACCCCATGACCCCCGCCATTCAAGCCGGAGATCGAAATCGCTACAGCGACGCGCTGCTGGCTTCGATCGACTGGATGCTGATTCCCGACGAGACCCAGCGCCCCCAATCGGTCAGTGAAATCAAGATGGCGCTGCAGGGCAACCAGCAGGCGACAAAACTTGTCTCGGAGATCACGCAGCGGGTCGCCCAGTCAACGACCCGCGTGAACACCTCGGGAGCGCCGCAATCACCCACGCAGCTGGCAGGCGGATTGACCGGTGTGGTGCTGGACCGAGACGTGTTGAAGAGGATCGAGGTCGAGCTGACCAAGCACCTGGGTCCGATCGCCCCTGTCGCCGTGCGCGCTGCTGCAAAAAAGGCGCTGTCGATCGCCCAGCTCGTGGAAATGGTCGCGGGGGACATTGACGACGAGTCCGTGCGTACGCTGTTTCTCAAGCGCTTCGCCAACGCCGATACTTCGGCGCCCGTATCACGTCCGGCCTCCTCCCGGCCCAACACCACAAGCCAGGTGCCCACCATGCTCGCCGAGCAGCGCTTCAATGCGGCGGTCATCTCGAAGGCGGAAGCGGCGCTCTCCAGTCACCTTGGCCCACTTGCCCGGGTGGTGGTCAAGCGCGCGGCGATGAAGGCGCGCGACGAGTCGGAACTGTACCTGCTGATTGCCGACGAAATCGAGGACAAGGACGAGCGCAAGACCTTTATTCGCAAGGCGATGGCGAACAAGGAATGAGCCTGCAGTCAGGCCGGACCCGGGGCCGCCGCGTGAGGGTAACCCTTGCCATTGCCAATGCAGTAGCATTCGAGGCATGACACTGATTTCCCAGCAGCGCGCCATACTTTTCGCCGACGTCGTCGACAGCACTTTCATTTACGAAAAAATGGGCGACAAGCCGGCGGCAAAGGCCATCGAGGCCTGCCTTAACCAGCTGCAGGATTCCATCACGGCCTATCAGGGCCAGGTTGTTAAGACCATCGGTGACGAGATCATGGCGGTATTTCGCTCCGCAGCAAATGCCTGCGATGCCGCTAAATCCATGCAGCTCAAGATGAGCGTCATGGCGCCGGTGTCCGGCATCAAACTGGCTGTGCGGATCGGTTTCCATTACGGGCCCGTGCTGGAGGACAAGAATGATTTCTGGGGGGACGGTGTGAATACCGCGGCGCGGCTGGCGGGATTGGCGAAAGCGACCGAAATCTACACGAGCGGGGCGACCGCGATGGTCTTGCCGATCGAGATGCGCAGTTCGCTGCGCGACCTTTCGTCTATATCGATCAAGGGCAAGCAGGACGAGTTGCAGGTCTACGACGTGATCTGGGAGGAAAGCGAGGATTCCACGCAGCTGGCACGCATGGAATCGAGCGCCAATGTGCAGGCGGCGTTGCACATCCGGATCGGCGACCGAACCCTTGACTTTCCTTTTGACAAGGGCGCGCTGACGCTGGGTCGGGATGTGGGCGCCGATGTTCAGGTCAGGGAGAAAACGGCGTCGCGCCGCCACGCAAAGATAGAACGCCGGGGCGTGCAGTATTACCTGGTGGATGAATCCACCAATGGCACCTTCCTCCACATCGATGGTGACCGGGAAATCCTTCTGCGCCGCGATCAGGCATTGCTGCGCGGAAGCGGCCGGATATCGTTCGGCGTGTCGGGGGCGAAGTCCGAGGAATCCCTTTATTTTTCGTGCGAGTAGCGCAGACTCATTGCGGAGGCTTGAATGAAGGCCCTGAAATATCTTGCATATGCCGTGGCCGGCCTGCTGGTGTTATGCATCGTGGCACTGGGCGCGGCGGCGTCCATCATCGACGGCCCTTTCGTCAAGTCACGTCTTGAGCGTTACCTGAAGGAGGAAAAGCAACGCACCCTGAGCATCGAAGGCGATCCGAGGGTGAGCATTTTTCCTGTGGCCGGGTTGTCGCTGGGCAGGACCGTGTTATCGGAACACGCCAGCGACAAGATATTTCTTGCACTGGATTCACTGGAAATCGGCGTGCGTGTGTTGCCACTGCTCCATGGGGAAATCGCGGTTGACGCGCTGTCGCTGTCCGGTTTGAAGGTCAATGTCATCAAGTCGCGCGATGGCCGGTTCAATTTTCAAGACCTGCAGGAACCGGGCAAGGCGGACATCGGCAAGCCCGCTGTGGACAATGGCGACAAACATGAGCCACCCAAGCTGCGGATTGCCGAAATCAGGATCGAGAACACGCAGGTTGCGTATCGCGATGAGTCCACGGGCCAGGAAGTCACGGTATCCGGATTCAATCTGAAAACCGGACGTTTGGAGGACGACACGCCGGGTGCAGTCACGATGAGCGTCAATGTGGACGGGAAACGCCCTGAACTGGGATTGAAGGCCTCGGTTACTGGTTCGGCCAGCATGAATCTGGCCCGGCAGTCGTTCGCGCTGTCCAAACTGGATGTCAGGGTCCTCGGAAATGCGGCGAGTCTGCGGGGTTTGAATCTGGGCATCACGGGAGACGTCGCGGTTGATGGTGACAGGCATGTGGTGGATGTCAATGGACTCAGGATTTTGGCCAACGGGATGCTTGACCGCGATACGCTCGCGCTCGTTTTCGCAGCTCCCCGGATCGAAGTTACACCCGCCAAGGCATCTGGCGAGGCTGTGACGGGAAGCCTCAGGATTGCCGGGCCGCAGCGCAGTGTCAACGCCAGCCTGCGGATTGACGCCGTTACGGGATCGGCTTCTTCGTTATCCATTCCGGCAGTGAATCTGGGGATTGACGGGAGCGTGGAGGGCAATTCCGTCAAGGGGCAGATCAGTACATCCATGCTGGTGAACCTGACCGAACGTGCCATGGACATGCCCAAGATAGTCGCCGATCTGACGTTGA
This sequence comes from uncultured beta proteobacterium, assembly GCA_903899705.1. Classification (GTDB taxonomy): domain Bacteria; phylum Pseudomonadota; class Gammaproteobacteria; order Burkholderiales; family SG8-39; genus 2-02-FULL-62-17. The sequence continues at coordinate 700 of CAIUKQ010000275.1, read as the reverse complement.
GCGGTCCGATGATTCCCCAGAAGACCGTCACCCTGCCGATTCAGGCGTCGTTCAAAGCCAACATGAACCGGCAGACTTTGTCTGCCGACGTGGCGACGAAATTTGACGAATCCACCATCAATACAAAATTTGTTGCGGCAAAACTGAGTCCGCTGGATGCGAATTTCGACCTGACCATCGACAAGCTGAATCTGGACCGGTATCTGCACTCCGGCAATGACAAGGCTGCGGCAGATCCGCCCGTCGATTTGTCCGCACTGAAGGGAAAGACGGTCACTGGAAAGATTCAGATCGTTGCATTGCAGGTGAAGCGCATCAAGCTTGGGAACATCAAGGCGGATATCAAACTGGCAGGCGGAAGGCTCGACGTCTCGCCGCACACGGCGAGCTTTTACGACGGAACGCTCTCGGGCAGCCTGTTTGCCGACGCCAGTGGCAACCGGATCGGCATCAAGGAAACGGCACAGGGCGTCACCATCAATCCCCTGCTCAGGGACGTCGCCGACAAGGACATCCTGGAAGGCAAGGGTGATATTTCACTGGACGTAACAATGGCCGGCGCGACTGTGGGGGCGATGAAGCGGGAACTCGCGGGCAGCGCGAAGCTGCTGTTGAAGGATGGCGCCTACAAGGGCATCAACCTGGCGGAAACCTTCCGCAAGGCAAGTTCACTGGGTTCCAGATCGGGCACGCAGTCCGG
>CAIUKQ010000274.1 GCA_903899705.1 uncultured beta proteobacterium | reverse complement strand
GGGATGACGTTGATGGCACCGGGACCTGCCTCGATGCGGCCCACGGTGGCCACGAGATCGGGAATGGATTGCGCAATGCGCTCGATGGCGAGCAGGCATTCGGCAGTTGCGGCCAGTGCATCACGGCGCAGGTTCATCGGCACCGTTCCTGCGTGTCCCGCACGACCGGCAAGCATGATTCGCAGTCGCGAAAAACCGTTGATGGCGGTGACGACGCCGACAGGCAGGCCGAGCGACTCCAGCACCGGCCCCTGTTCAATGTGCAGTTCGACGTAGGCGAGGAGGTCTGTTTTCTTTTTGGCGGCCGCGATGACATTTGCGGGATCAAGACCAAATTCGTGCATGGCCTGCGCCAGCGTGGTGCCATTGCGGTCCCGGGCATTCAGCGCATCGAAGTCAAATGTGCCCGCAAGCGCGCGGCTTCCCAGCAGCGTGGTGCCGAATCTCGCACCTTCTTCATCGCCAAATCCGGCAATTTCAATTGCAAACGGGAATCGCCTACCGACGTCGGCGAAGGCCTGCACGCATTCAATCGCCACGACGACACCGAGCATGCCGTCATAGCGTCCGGCATCGCGCACCGTGTCCAGATGAGAGCCCAGCAACAACGCGTGAGAGGCGGGTTCGCTGCCTTCATAGCGGCCGATGACGTTGCCCGCGGCATCCACTCCAGCGTGCATGCCGGCTTCGCGCATCCATGTGATGACTTCTCCGGCCGCGGCGCGGTGCTCATTGGAAAGGTATACCCGCGTGAGCTTGCCGGCGCACTCCGAATGGCGCGCCAGGGAATCGCAGCGGTCCATGATCCGGCGGGCGTTGAGTGGCAGAGCGGGCATTGTTGATGGAGAGGACAAATGTTCTCGGGTACCATATCACAGCCATGAAGTTATCTTTCCTGAACTCATCCGATCCAAACGCGTTCGTTTCGTACCTCGGCGGCGTCTTCGAGCACTCTTCCTGGGTTGCCGAGCGCGCCTGGAAGAAACGTCCGTTTTCCGATGTGAACTCGCTTCACGCGGGGATGATGGCTGTGGTTCGCGAGGCTGCCGACATTGAAAAACTGACTCTGATTCGGGCGCATCCGGAACTGGCGGGTCGCGAGGCTGTTCAAGGGACACTGACCGCGGATTCATCGGGCGAGCAGGGGCGACTTGGGTTCACTTCGCTGACGCGCGAGGAGTTCCTGCAGATTGCGGAGATCAACCGCCGTTATCGGGAAAAGTTCGGATTTCCCTGCATCGTGGCCCTGCGACTTCATGCGACACGGGGAAGCGTCATTGCCGAAATGCAACGCGGCCTCGAACAGGATCTCGACGCTGAAATCGGGCGTGCGCTCGAGCAGATCGGTGAAATCACGCGGGGACGACTGGAAAAAATGGTGGAGACTGTTTGATGGACAATGGAAAACTGAGCACACACGTTCTCGACACCGCCAGCGGCCGTCCGGCCGCAGGCATGCGCATTGCTTTGTATCGATTGGATGGCGGGAAGGCAACCCCCGCCGGTGAATTCATGACCAACGCGCAGGGGCGGACCGAAAGGCCGCTGCTGGAGGGTGACGCAATGCTGCCGGGAACCTATGAAATTGCATTCCATGTGGCCGATTATTTTCGGGCGCAGGGCAGTCTGCAGTCGGACCCGCCGTTTCTCGGTATCGTGCCGCTGCGCATCGGCATTGCAGACGCCGGCGCCCATTACCATGTGCCGCTGCTGTGCTCGCCGTGGAGTTATTCCACGTATCGGGGCAGTTGACGGTGGCGGCGTACTGGTTTGACTGGGCAAATCTGCTGCTGCGCTGGGCGCATGCCATTGTGGGCATTGCCTGGATTGGCGCGTCGTTCTATTTTGTCTGGCTGGACAATCATCTTGAAGAAGTGGTGCGCCAGCAGGATCGGGACGAGGGTGTCGCAGGAGAACTGTGGGCCATTCACGGCGGCGGCTTCTACCATGCGCAGAAATTCCGTGTCGCGCCGCCCGCCTTGCCGCCCAGGCTTCATTGGTTCAAATGGGAGGCTTACTGGACCTTCATCACCGGTTTTACCCTGCTGGTGCTGGAGTTCTATACGCAGGCGGATCTTTACCTTATCGATCCCAAGGTCATGGTGCTGACCCAGACGCAGGCGATTGTCATAGGCCTCGCCTGGCTTGCCGGTGGCTGGATCGTGTATGACCAGTTGTGCAAATCCCCGCTGGGAAAAAACGACAACCTGCTCGCGGCCGTGATGTTCGTGCTGCTGGTGATCGCTGCCTGGGCCCTGTGCCAGGTGTTCAGCGGTCGCGGCGCCTATCTGCATTTCGGTGCGATGCTGGGCACGATCATGGTGGCGAACGTGGCCCACGTCATCATGCCCGGTCAGGCTGAACTGGTGCGCGCAAAGGAGCAGGGCCGCATCCCGGAGGCGATCCACGGCATCCTCGGAAAACAGCGAAGCGTGCACAACACTTACTTCACCCTGCCGGTGCTGTTCGCCATGCTCTCGGGTCACTACGCAATGACGTTCTCGTCCCGGTGGAACTGGCTGGTTCTGGTGGCCCTTTCGCTGGCAGGCGCGCTGATACGTGTCTGGTTCGTGCTTCGCCACAAGGGCAGGCCCCCGACCTGGCCCCTGGTCATGGCGATAGCGATATTGGGTGCAACCGCCTGGGGGCTCGCACCGGCGCCGACCGCCGATGCGGCGAAAGCGCCGCCATTTGCCGACGTGCGCGCGGTGGTCGAGAGGCGGTGCATGGTTTGCCATGCGGAAAAGCCTGTTTTTCAGGGGATTACCCAGGCTCCCAAAGGAGTCATGCTGGATTCGCCAGAAAAGATGAAGACGCAGGCATCCGCGATCTACCAGCAGGCCGTTTCAGCGCAGGCCATGCCGCCCGGCAACCTGACGGGAATCACACCTGAGGAACGAAGCTTGCTAGGAGCATGGTATCTGTCGGGCGCGGCGGTCAAATAAACCGGGGCTGCGCCATGCCGGTGCGGCACGCGGTGCATCGGACATTCGCTGCACCAAGTTGGTGAATGCAGCAACATGGCGGTCGGGAATTGATCGCATTGAGTGATTTTTAAATCAGGAGACTGAAATGAAACTGTTGGCCTTTATTGCTGCATTCCTGGTGGCGCTACCCGCCGCCGCGTTAACACCCGTTCGCTTCGCACTCGATTGGCGCTATGAAGGTCCTGCGGCGCCTTACGTGGTGGCCATCGACAAGGGCTATTACAAGGCAGAAGGGCTCGATGTCACCATCGATACCGGTGCGAGCTCCGTGGAAGGGATCAATAGAGTTGCCTCCGGCGCCTATGAAGTGGGTTTTGCCGACATCAATTCGCTGGTCAAATTCCGCGATGATCCGCGCAATCTGCCCGTCAAGGCGGTGATGATGGTGTACGACACGCCGGCCTTTTCCATCGTGGCACTGAAAAAGAGCGGCATCAAGGTGCCCAAGGACCTCGAAGGCAAGATCCTTGGCGCGCCGGCGGCCGACGGGGCATGGGCGCAGTGGCCGATCTTTGCGCAGGCAAACAAGATCGATACCTCCAAGGTAAAGATCGAGAACGTCGGTTTTCCCGTGCGCGAACCCATGCTCGCCCAGGGCAAGGTCGACGCCATCACCGGCTTCTGGTTCTCCTCATTCATGAACCTGAAGGCCAGCGGCGTTCCCCATGACGATATCGTTGTCATCATGATGCGCGATTACGGCGTTGACCTTTATGGCAATGCGATCGTCGCGAATCCTGATTTCATGAAATTCAATCCCAAGGCCGTTGCTGGCTTCGTCAAGGCCACGATCAAGGGTGTGCAGGAAACCATACGCAATCCGGAGTCCGCCATCGATTCGCTGATGAAGCGCAATCCCATCGCCAAGCGCGAAATCGAACTCGAACGCCTTAAGATGGCGCTGTCGCGCAATTTCATTTCCCCGGACGTTGAGAAGAATGGATTGGGAGCCGTGGACACGAAGCGGCTGGAGCGCTCGCTGGATCAGATCGGAATGACCTTCAAGTACACGAACCGGCCCAAGGGTTCTGACATTTTCACATCGCAGTTCCTGCCCCCCAGAAGCGAGCGCGGCATCGGCAAGTAGCATCGGCCGGAACGCGCTCGAGATCCAGCGAACCCGATTGTCGGGTCCGCCTTCAATCCATCTGGAATATCCATGTCCTCACTGGTCCACCTCGAACACATTTCCATGGCATACGGTCGGGGGGCTTCCTCCGTCCGGGCGATCGAAGAGGTCAGCCTGGATATTGCCAAGGGCGAATTCATCGCCGTGGTCGGTCCTTCGGGCTGCGGCAAGAGTTCCCTGATGAAGCTCATATCCGGCCTGCATCCCCCTTTGTCGGGGACGCTGACCATCGAGGGCAAGCCTGTGAAGGGGCCGCTCAAATCGGTGGGGATGGCGTTCCAGAATTCGAATCTGTTGCCCTGGCGCAATGCGCTGGAAAACGTTCTGCTGCCCCTTGAAATTGTGGAGCCGCATCGAAGCCGTATCCGCAGCGAAAAAAAGCAGTACCGCGAAAAAGCCATCAAGTTGCTTGAATCCGTGGGGCTTGCGGGATTTGCCGAAAAGCACCCGTGGGAGCTCTCCGGCGGCATGCAGCAGCGAACCTCGATCTGCCGTGCGCTGATTCATGAACCTGAAATACTCATGCTGGACGAGCCCTTCGGCGCCCTCGATGCCTTTACCCGGGAGGAGCTTTGGTGCGCACTGCGTGACCTGCAGGCCGCCCGCAAGGTGACTGTGATGCTGGTAACCCATGACCTGCGCGAGGCCGTTTTCCTTGCGGATACGGTGTATGTGATGTCCAACCGCCCGGGACGAATTCTCAAGAGATGTGAAGTGAACATTCCGCGTCCGCGCGATCTGGAGGTGACCTACACGCAGCAGTTCCAGGACATCGTGCACGAGTTGCGGCATCTCATCGGGCGCGGCGGCGAGGGGGCGCATTGATGGATCACCGGGAATTTGTCATCAAGGTGGTTTCGCCGGCGGTTTTCACCATTTCCATTTTTGTGTTCTGGGAGTTGGTGTGCCGCTTCTTCAAGATACCGCTCACTATCCTGCCGTCAGCGTCAGAAGTGTTCGGCGCCTTGTGGCAATACCGGGCGCCAATCCTTGACAACTCCTTTGTGACACTGTGGACGACGCTGGCCGGATTTGCCATTGCCACGGTTTTCGGACTGCTGTTGGGCATCGCCGTGGGCTGGCATCAGGCCATCTATGCAGGGATTTATCCGGTGCTAGTGGGATTCAATTCAATCCCAAAGGTGGCTGTCGTACCGGTGCTCATCCTTTGGTTCGGCATCGGCGAGGTACCGGCGGTGATGACCGCCTTCCTGATTTCATTTTTTCCCATCGTGGTCAATGTCGCCACGGGTCTCGCGACCACCGAGCCCGAGTTGGAGGATGTGCTTCGCGCGCTGGGGGCGTCAAAACTGGACATCATGAGAAAAGTCGGCATACCACGTTCATTGCCGTATTTCTTCGGGTCCCTCAAGGTCGCGATCACGCTCGCGTTTGTCGGCACGGTGGTCTCTGAAACCGTGGGCGCGAACAAGGGCATCGGCAAGCTCATGCTGGATGCGCAGTCCGCGTTCCAGGTGCCCATCGTATTTGCGGGACTCCTCGTGCTGGCTTTTCTCGGGATAGTGCTCTACGCGATGACCGCGCTTATCGAGCAGCGTTTTACGGGTTGGGCCTTCCGGGGGCAGGCGAACCGGTGAGAAAGGGCTGTTGCCTCTATCGGCAGTAGAATTTCTTTTATCGGACGGAAACGACAATGGCAGGCAATCCCTACGAAGACGACATCGTGATTTCATGGGCGGAGTTGCACCGCGATGCGCGCTTCCTTTGCCATGAACTGGTGGCCCGAGGGCCGTGGAAAGGCATTATTGCCATCACGCGGGGAGGACTCATTCCCGCCGCCCTCGTGGCAAGGGAGCTTGGCATCCATCTTGTCGACACGATCTGCGTGACGAGTTATGACGCTAATACGGCCGATCAGGCAGCGCAGGTGCGGGGCGACGTGAACATCCTCAAGGGCGTGCAGGGGGATGGTGAGGGCTTCCTTCTCATTGACGATCTCGTCGACACCGGTGGCACCGCGCGTGTCGTTCGCGGACTGTTGCCAAAGGCCTTCTTTGCCACTCTTTATGCCAAGCCGGCGGGAAAGGACGTGGTCGATCTGTTCGTGAAGGAATTCAAGCAGAACAAATGGATCTTTTTCCCCTGGGATATTGAGTATAAGTTTGCGACGCCGATAAAAGACAGCCCGAGATAATTCGGAAAGCTTCAGAACAGGGCAGAACATTCACGGGGGAACTGCGGCACGCGCCCAGGACGGATTGCGAATTGTCGCAACGCCACGGAAGCATAATCCGCAATCCAGGATGAACCGGACCTATCCTGCGAATCCGGCTTGATTGGATTTTCCAATCGGCGAAACCCGCTGCTTTGAAGACAGTCCCTGAAATTTCGCGACGGCAAGATGGTCTCGTTCAGTTGCTTGCACCAGTCAGGTAACTGCCGCCTCAGGTGGCCAGCGAGAAGAATTCGGCGCGCTGTGCCTGATTGGTTTCCAATTCACCCAGCATTGACGAAGTGACTGTCTCTTCTCCGGCAACGGCAATGCCGCGGGATTCCATGCACATGTGGCGGCATCGAATGACGACACCCACGGCACGCGGTTCCAAATGCTCCAGCAGGGATTGCGCAATCTGCTGGGTCAGGCGTTCCTGTACCTGAAGTCGTGCAGCGAAGCAATTGACCAGACGCGTCAGTTTGGACAAACCGACAATACGTCCCGTGGGCAGATATCCGATGGCAGCGTGGCCGAAAAAGGGCGCCAGGTGGTGTTCGCAATGGGAGTACACCGGTATTTTCTTTACTACAATCAACTGGTTATAGTTCTCGCCACCATCTGAAAAGGTTTTAAGGATGGCGCTTGGGTCTTCGCTGTAGCCGCGTGTCCAGTGTGTCCACGCCCTCGAGGCACGGTCCGGAGTTTCTTCAAGGCCCTGGCGCATCGGATCTTCGCCCAGGGACCGTAGCAGGCGGCGCCAGTCGTTGACGCCGAATGTTGAATCGTCATCGGTACTCATTAGCGGAACTCCCGCTTGATGGTCAAGGAAAGGCCGGAAGATTACCCGTTTCAGGACGGCTACGTTCGTTTGCAATAAAACCCCGACACACATTTCAATGGAGAGCGCCGTCATTCATCAAAATTGCAATTCGCGCGCGCCCGTACGTGCGATATCGCACATGCGGGTAGAGTCTCTGGTCATAAGCTCTGAAAATTCATGTAGGGGAGGTGAAGTGAAGCATTACAGATTCGGTCGAATGATTGCTTTTGCCGGGGCATTTTTGGTTTATGCGGGCATTTCCGGGGGTAGTGCATCTGCCGCAACACCTGTCGTTGGCGCGGACGATGTCCCTGTACTGGCCGCGGCGGTTACCAATGCAATCGGTGGCGCGGGCCTCGGCGCAGCGATGCGCTTCGAGAATTCCCCCTATCGTGGCGGTGGTACGCGAAACGACTTTGTTCCCCTCTACGTTTATGAGGGGAAGCGGGTTTTTCTGGAAGCTTACCGCTTCGGGCTCAAACTCGATGAAACGCTGCAGTCGCGGTTCGACATGTTCCTGGGATACCGGTTTGAGGGATTTCCCTATGACCGCATTCCAGCCAGCCTGTCCGGTATGGCCAATAGGGGCCCCGGGGTGGACCTGGGACTGCATTACCAGTACAGCAAGCCATGGGGAACACTGTTTGGTGATGTGCTGCGCGACGTGGCAGGTGGATCGAATGGAACGGAATTCAGGGCGGGTTACAGCTATTCATGGGAATTGGGCAATCTGACCCTGAGGCCGCAGTTCGCACTGGCCGCCCGCGATGCCAGGCTCAATAATTATTACTATGGCGTGCGGCCGGGCGAGGCGACCGCTTCGCGCCCCGCCTACAACCCTGGTAGCGGCGTCAATACCGAATTCGGATTGTCGGCGGTCTACAAGGTGTCGGCCCGATGGAAATTATTGGGCGGGTTGAGTGTCAAGCGTCTCTCGTTGGGAATACGTTCCAGTTCGATTGTCGAGGACCGCCCGCAACTTGCGGGCCTGCTCGGCGTTGCGTATGACTTTTCGCCGGATCACGATGCGTGGCCTGACGGCCGTCCCCTGATTGTCAAAGGCTCCTACGGCAAATCGACCAATTGCGATTTTGCAAAGGTGATGCTGCTCAAGTGTTTTTCAACGACCACAACCGATAACACGCGAATTGCCGCGCTGGAATTGGGCAGGCCATTCATAGAACGCCTCAACGGACTGCCGCTGGATTTCGTGGGTTATCTGGGGCTGACACACCATGATGAGCGCGGCCTGCAGAGCAATTCGGAGCAGGTCAACACCTACATGAAGGCCTACTACTACGGTTTTCCTTGGAGCCAGCATGTGCGCACCCGGATAGGCTTCGGCGCCGGCGTCTCCTATGCGCAGCGCGTGCCCTTTGTCGAAGCGAGAGACCAGCTGAACCGCGGACGCAGCAGTTCCAAGCTGCTCAACTACCTGGATCTTTCCGCGGATGTAAGCATCGGCGACCTGATCGGGATCAAGTCTATGAGGGAGACCTATATGGGCATGGGTGTCTCGCATCGCTCTGGCATATTCGGCACTTCACGCCTGCTCGGGAACATGAACGGCGGATCCAATTACATTTATTCGCACCTGGAGTGGAGGATGTAGCCATTGCATTCCGCCGAAATCCCCGGCCTTCCTGCTGCCCGTCGTGCTGATGCCCCGGCGCGTTGATGCGGAAATTCAGCGGTGAACGTTGCGTCTGCGCACCCACAGACGTTCTCAAGGAACCTGGATGTCGCCCGATGAACCGGGTTCGATGCGAAATAAAGCGAAATATTCGCCTTCAGAGCCGTCATTCGAACCCGATATACCACTGTTTTCACGCATGAAAGCCTCCGATACGAAAATTCGTCGTTGCGCCCCATCTTATCGGTCCAGGCGCAATCTGAAACGGTCTTCCGGGCGCATAATCGGCATATACCTCCATTCCGGCCTGATTGGGTGCGGAATTCGAGAATGAATTTGAAAAGGAAGCAATATGGAAGCGCAATGGTGGGGACATAGCAGGGAACATGGTTGGGTGGTTCTGGATCGCGGCATCGCCAGCAACGAACCGGGGCACAAGGACAATCTGATGTTCTTCCGCTGCAAGGATTCGACGACTTATATCGAAAAACGCAAGAACTGGAATCCGCCGGCCTACAGCTTCGCGCCCAATTACATCAAGGGTCTGTCGCCTGAAATGGCCGAAGAGGCGACTGCAGCGTTCGCGGCAGTGCAGTCGCATTGGCCTGAATATCATGCGCAGATGCAGGCGGAACTCAAGGCCGTCGAAGATCGCGAAACTGCCATCCGCGAGGAAGACGAGAAACTGCAGAAGGAAGCCGCCAAAGAAGTGGCCAAGGAAAAGAAGAAGCTTGCCGCCGCCGCCAAGGCGGAGAAGCCGGCTGCCGCCACTTAGGGAATCGCTGAATAAGTAGTCGCGCGAAGCAATGCTTGAACGCGATTTCGCTGAATCGGTGAAACGAATGAAATTTTCATCAACATTGGGGCCGTTTTGATGGGGATAGCAGGGCATTCCCCGGTATTTGCCCTACG
>CAIUKQ010000273.1 GCA_903899705.1 uncultured beta proteobacterium | reverse complement strand
GGATCGGGTCAAGGCCGCTGCCGACGCCCGCACGGATGCTTCGTTTTTCATCATGGCGCGCACCGATGCTCTGGCGGTTGAAGGACTGGATGCAGCCATCGACCGGGCCTGCCGCTGCGTCGAAGCCGGTGCGGATGGGATTTTTCCCGAAGCCATGACCGAGTTGTCCATGTACGCAAAATTTGCCGATGCCGTGAAAGTGCCCGTGCTTGCGAACCTCACCGAGTTCGGCGCAACCCCCCTGTTCACAGTCGAGGAATTGCGCACGGTGAACGTTGCCATTGCGCTGTATCCGCTGTCGGCGTTTCGTGCCATGAGCCAGGCCGCCCTGGACGTCTACGGTGCGATTCGGCGAGATGGTACGCAAAAGGCGGTGCTTGGCAAAATGCAGACACGCGAACAGCTCTATGACTTTCTGGGCTATCACGCCTACGAGACAAAGCTGGACGAACTCTTTTCCAGGGAAAAGGCCATGAAAAAATGAGCGGCGAAAGCACCCCAAAGCCCAAGAAATCGGTGGCCCTGTCCGGGGTCGTTGCCGGCAATACCGCCCTGTGTACGGTGGGCCGGTCCGGAAACGACCTTCACTACCGGGGTTACGACATCCTCGACTTCGCCGACCGCGCCGAATTCGAGGAAGTGGCCTATCTGCTGGTGCATGAAAAGCTGCCGAACGCGGGTGAACTGGCCTCCTACAAAAAGCATTTGCGCAAACTGCGCGGATTGCACCCGGCCCTGCGCTCGGCGCTGGAATGCCTGCCACCGACCGCGCATCCGATGGACGTCCTGCGCACGGGTTGCTCGGTGCTGGGTACGCTAATGCCTGAAGATGTCAAACAGGATGTCGCGCAGGCGTGCGCCATCGCCGACCGCCTGATGGCTTCATTTGGTTCCATGTTGCTGTACTGGCATCATTTTTCGCGCGATGGACGGCGTATCGAAGTGGAAACCGATGACGATTCCATCGGCGCGCATTTTCTGCACCTGCTCCACGGCAAGGCGCCCTCCGCATCCTGGGTGCGGGCCATGCACACCTCACTCAACCTGTATGCCGAGCACGAATTCAACGCATCCACGTTCGCATGCCGTGTGGTTACCGGCACCGGCTCGGACATCTATTCGGCCATTTGCGGCGGTATCGGTGCGCTGCGGGGACCCAAGCACGGAGGCGCCAATGAAGTCGCCTATGAAGTGCTCTCCCGATACAAAAATGCGGACGAGGCTGAAGCGGACATCGTCCGCCGCGTGCAGGCTAAGGAAATCGTCATCGGCTTCGGCCATCCGGTCTACACCGTTTCTGACCCTCGCAACAAGGTGATCAAAGAAGTGGCGCGGCAACTTTCGGTTGAAGCGGGCAGCATGACGTTGTACGACATCGCCGATCGCCTGGAAACCGTGATGTGGCGTGAGAAGAAGATGTTTCCCAATCTTGACTGGTACAGCGCGGTCTCCTACCACCGCATGGGCGTGCCCACGGCGATGTTCACGCCGTTGTTCGTGCTCGCCCGCACGGCCGGATGGACTGCCCACATCGTTGAGCAGCGCATCGACGGAAAAATCATCCGTCCCACCGCGAATTACATCGGGCCGGATGACCGGCCCTGGGTTTCCATCGAAAAAAGGCCTTGATCATGTCCGCGCATATTTCCAACAAGAGACCCAAACCGGACAAGGTTCTGACCGACATCGCCGATTATGTGCTCGGCTACCGGATACGCAGCAAGGAGGCCTACCAGACCGCTCGGTATTGCCTCATGGATACCCTGGGCTGCGGTTTCGAAGCACTGGAGTACCCGGCCTGCTCCAAGTTGCTGGGTCCCATCGTCCCGGGCACCATCGTGCCCAATGGCGCGAAGGTGCCGGGGACTTCGCATCAGCTCGATCCCGTTCAGGCTGCGTTCAACATCGGTACCATGATCCGGTGGCTCGATTTCAACGACACCTGGCTTGCAGCCGAATGGGGACACCCGTCCGACAATCTGGGCGGAATCCTCGCAGCTGCCGACTGGCTGTCGCGAAACGCCGTCGCGGCCGGCAAAAAGCCCCTGACCATGCAGGATGTCCTGACCGGCATGATCATGGCGCACGAAATCCAGGGTTGCCTCGCACTTGAGAACAGCTTCAACAAGGTCGGCATGGATCACGTGGTGCTTGTAAAAGTGGCTTCGACCGCGGTGGTCGCAAGGCTGCTCGGTCTGGCGCGTGACGAAGTGATCAATGCCGTTTCGCTGGCCTGGGTCGATGGACAATCCCTTCGAACCTACCGGCACGCACCGAACGCGGGTTCGAGGAAGTCCTGGGCCGCGGGAGATGCCACGGCACGCGCCGTGCGCCTTGCCCTGATTGCCCAGACCGGAGAAATGGGCTATCCGTCGGTACTGACCGCCAAGACCTGGGGCTTCTACGATGCCTCATTCCGTGGTCAGCCTTTCCGCTTCCAGCGTCCCTATGGCAGTTATGTCATGGAAAACGTTCTCTTCAAGATCTCCTTTCCCGCGGAGTTTCACGCGCAGACTGCGGCCGAATGCGCGATGCAGCTCCACGCTGAAATGCAGCGATCCGGCCGAAAGGCGGAGGACATCAAACGGGTTCGAATCCGCACCCATGAAGCAGCCATCCGCATCATCGACAAGCAGGGCCCGCTCAACAATCCGGCAGACCGTGATCACTGCATCCAATACATGACTGCGGTTCCCCTGCTCTTTGGCCGCCTGACCGCCTCCGACTACGAGGACGAGGTGGCGCGCGACCCGAGAATCGATGCCCTGCGCGCGAAGATCAGCTGCGAGGAAGAAAAGCGGTTCACCCGCGATTACCATGATCCCGCGAAGCGTTCCATCGCCAACGCACTGACCGTCGAATTCAGGGACGGCACTGTCCTGAAAGAAGTGGTCTGCGAATATCCGATCGGCCACAAGCGTCGCCGCAAGGAAGGCATGCCGCTGCTGGTGGAGAAATTCCGCCGCAACCTGGCCCGCCGATTTCCACAAAAGCAGCAAAACGCGATTCTGTCGATGTGCCTGGACCAGGATCGACTGTCGGCAACGCCAGTCAATGAATTCGTGGACAAACTGGCTATTTAGGCCGCTCGACTCAACGCATTAGGACAAACTGACCGGCCGAACCGGTGATTATCCGGCGGCCAAGCGGCGTGGAATTCTTTAGAATGTGGCATTCCTTGCAGTTCTGCACCGATCCGGCAATTTCATATCCCTAGCACCTGGAGTCTCTCTATGAACAACCCGTTCAATACCCTTCAAAACTTCAAGATTTCGGCGGACAAGACAGGCCAGTTTCATTCCCTGCCCGCCTTGGCCAAGTCACTGGGCATCAATCTGTCGCGCCTGCCGGTGTCCATTCGCATCGTGCTGGAGTCGGTATTGCGGAATTGCGACGGCAAAAAGGTGACTGAGGAACATGTCCGCCAGCTGGCCAACTGGAAGACCAACGCGCCGCGCACCGACGAAATTCCGTTCGTGCTCGCCCGCATTGTGCTGCAGGATCTGACCGGCATTCCCCTATTGGCGGATCTGGCGGCGATGCGCAGCGTGGCGCATCGGATGGGCAAGAATCCGAAGGTGGTCGAGCCTCTGGTGCCGGTCGACCTTGTCGTCGACCACTCGGTACAGATCGACAACTACGGAAACAAGAATGCCCTCGACCTGAATATGAAGATCGAGTTCGAGCGTAACCAGGAGCGTTACCAGTTCATGAAATGGGGCATGCAGGCCTTTGACACGTTCAAGGTCGTCCCTCCCGGCATCGGCATCGTTCACCAGGTCAACCTGGAGTACCTCGCCCGCGGCGTACACCAGAAGGATGGTGTCTACTATCCCGACACCCTGGTTGGCACCGACAGTCACACCCCTATGATCAACGGCATCGGCGTAGTCGCCTGGGGCGTCGGCGGCATCGAAGCCGAAGCAGGCATGCTGGGCCAACCGGTGTACTTCCTGACTCCGGACGTGGTGGGTGTACACCTCAAGGGGCAATTGCGCGGCGGCGTCACCTCGACCGACCTCGTGCTCACCGTCACGGAACTCATGCGCAAGGCCAAGGTGGTCGGAAAATTCGTGGAGTTTTTCGGCGAAGGTGTGGAAAACCTGTCGGTACCGGACCGCGCGACCATTGGCAACATGGCGCCGGAGTTCGGCGCCACCATCGGCTTCTTCCCCGTGGACAAGGCCACCATCGAGTTCCTGCGCTATACGGGCCGCACGGACGCTGAAATAGCCGCTTTCGAGAGCTATTTCAAAGCCCAGCAACTGTTTGGCGTTCCCAAGCCCGGCAGCATCGACTACAGCCAGGTGATCGAGTTCGACATGAGCACGGTGGTTCCCTCGCTTGCCGGACCGAAGCGCCCGCAGGACCG
>CAIUKQ010000272.1 GCA_903899705.1 uncultured beta proteobacterium | reverse complement strand
GGCTGGCGGACTGGATTTTGCCTTTACAGATCCGGGCAATGCGACCATGGTTCTGAGACAACCCTGGGCGCGCGCGCTGGCAGTCACCTCGGCCAAACGCAATGCACAGTTTCCCGATCTGCCCACCATGATGGAGGCCGGCGTCCCTGAGTTCGAGGCCGAATCCTGGCTGGGCGTCTACGCTCCTGCCGGCACGCCGCGACCGATACGCGACAAGTTGAGTGGATGGATCAACCAGATTATGGCCACCGATGAATTGAAAAAGGTGCTGGCAACCATGCGCTACAGCCCGCTCCCCGGGTCGCCTGACAGCCTTGAAAAACTGCATGCGGCGGAAATCGAAAAATGGGGCCGCCTGATCCGTGCCGCGGGACTCGAATACTCGGCGGAATGACCTACGCGCGACCCGGAAGGTCGCCTTGGGGGTTCCGCCGCATCGGACTGCCCTTCCAGTAATCGACAAATCCGCGCTTGAAAACATAAGCGGGCTTAGAGCCGCCGCGGGCATTGGCGGCGCGAACGATGGATTCAATGTGCCCGGGATCTGCTTTGAACCACAGCCAGAGCTGCGCCTCCACCCCGTACACGGAGCAGGTGTAACCCCATTGGGAAAACAGCAATGCCATGCTGCGATTGGTGTGAAACGCGCAATGCACCGAAGCCAGGTAAAACCAAGCAGGATCGCGGGGAACCGTTTCGCAGACCAGTGTGTGGATTCCCAACGTGCCCCGGTCTGACACCAGCGCATGGACCGCGTCGAACTGCCCGCGCTGCCACAGGTGTTCGAAGACCGAGGTGGTCACAACGAGGTCGAACCTTCGCACTTCGAGCGCATCATCGGACAGATAGCCCGAATCGCGGGACAGGTAACGGTCGTATTTGAGCAATTCACGCCCGTGGACGTCGTGTACCAGAGAGGCAAGCTTGCCGTCACCGCAGGCATAGTCGAGCCAGCGTCCATCCGGTTTCAGAAGGCCGATTGATGCGGCATCGTCGAGCAGGTCGGCTTGGGCGCGCAGGCGCGTGCGCCAGCGCGGGTCGCCGGGATCGGATTCGGTCCCGAAGTAGCCCGAATGGGATTCGAGGTTGAGACGCTCCCATTCTGATGGCGCCAGATCCGCGTGCGTTCTGGACAACGTGAATCCACAGAAATCGCAGCACCAGTACTCGACGCGGTCCAGGCCGTGGAATCCGAACTCCTTGGCGAACGAGAAGCGCGAGTTTCCGTTGCAAATCAGGCAATTCATCGAAGGCACAGCCTCTCTGGTTCTGCCGGGGTTGTGATTTAATCACATCCCCTTCCACGCTCTCTGAAAAAGGCTGTCATGCGCGTCATCACGCTCGAAGACCATTTCGCCACCCCCATGGATCGCGGGCTGATCCCGAAGCCCACCGGCATGCGCGCCGCGATGCTCCAACAGCTTGATGACCGGGTCGGCTACAGCATCGAGGAAGGTTTGCTGGACCTGGGCGAGTTGCGCCTTGCTCACATGGACCGCGCCGGCATCGACTATCAGGTCATCTCCCTTACTCAGCCGGGCGCCCAGGGCTATGACGCGGCGACGTCCGTGCCGCTGGCCCGGGACGCCAATGATCGCCTGGCCGATGCCTGCAAAAAACATCCCACACGATTTGGTGGCTTCGCCACCCTGGCCACTGCCGATCCCGCCGAATCGGCGAAGGAGCTTGAACGCAGCGTCACGAAACTCGGCTTCAAGGGCGCGCTGGTGAGCGGGAGCACCAAAGGCGAATTTCTCGATGACAAAAAGTATTGGGGCATCTTCGAATGCGCCGAAGCGCTGGGCGTGCCGTTCTACCTGCATCCCGGCCCGCCGCACCCGCTGGCGATCAAGGCCTATTTCGAAGGCCCGGTCGATCCCATGGCGCGCGCTGCCTGGGGCTTCGCCATCGATGCCGGCACACACTTCCTGCGCATTGCCATGGCGGGGGTGCTCGACCGTTTCCCCAAACTCACCTTCATTCTTGGCCATCTGGGCGAAGGCATCCCCTTCGTGCTCGATCGAATGAATTCGCACACCGAACGCGCCTTCAAGGAAGCCGGACTTAAAAAGAACATCAAGGAATACATGTGCGAAAACGTCATGGTCACCACCAGCGGCAACTTCTCGGTGCCCTCGCTCCTATGCACCCTGATGACCCTGGGCGCTGATCGCATCATGTTCTCGGTGGACTGGCCCTATGAGAAGAATGAATGGGGGCAGGCGTATCTGAAGCAACTGCCTATCAGTCCGGAGGATCTGGCGAAGATCACGCACCTCAATGCGGAGAGGGTACTGAAGCTCTAGGGAAATACTGAACAAGGGGGCCTACGCCGAATGGTACTTACTTAATCTTTTTCGGGTGTCCATGTTTGCGGACATGCTCTGTAATTGTGGCGCGTGGTTTGTCCATTGTCGGATAGTTTTTAGGTC
>CAIUKQ010000271.1 GCA_903899705.1 uncultured beta proteobacterium | reverse complement strand
GGGGCGGAACCGTTGAATGCGTTTGCCGGTGTCGACTTCGGTGGTGAAGACATTGCCATTGGCATCGACGCCAATATTGTGGACCCAGTGGAACATTCCGGCTTGCCGGCCGTTTTCTGAACACCTGGATGCGGTCGTTCATCCGGTCGCACACATACACCAGGCCTTCTTCATTGCCGTTGCCGCCCATCCAGACATTGCCCTTGGGGTCGATGCGGATACCGTGTTTGTTGCCCGGCCATTGATAGCCCGCGCCGGGACCGCCCCAGGCCTGCACCACATTGCCGTCGGGATCGACCCCGATCACCGGCGGCGCGGGGATGCAGCAGGCACAAGTGCCGCGCAATGCGCTCTCGCAGGTTCATGGAAATCTCCGTGATCGGGTAGGAATCGGGTCAGACGGAATATACAATGGGCGTTCCGGATTCGCTGCGGCATCGGGGAGGAAAAGCAATGAATCGCTTCATCAGTTTGGGCCTGGCTTTCGCCATCTTTGGCTTGCTCCCGGCATCGCGCGCGGCCATGGCTCAGGCAGACATGCAATGGCTGAATGTGGACGATGCACGCCTGCAGTGGACCAATGCCATTTCCTGGGAACCGCGCGCCGGCGGCCTGCAGGCGGTGCGCGTGCCCAAGGCTCAGCGCGACAGATGGTCGCAGGACAACGAGAAGAAACGCGCCATGTCGGGTGCCGGGGTATCGGTGAAATTCCGCACCGATGCGCGCCGCATCGTATTTCGCACGACGTTGCTCGAAGTGGAAACGGTGCCATTGGCGACCAATCCGGAGGATGCCTGGGAATTCAACCGGCCGCCGTATTTTTCGCTGTATCGGGACGGCAAATACGTCGCTGCGATTCCGGGCAGGATCCAGGGAACGCAGCAGGAGGTGGTGATCCTCAATGCCACCGGACCGGCGGTGGAGGCCGAGTATCAGGTGCTGTTTCCTTTTTACTATCGCAATGCCGAGACGGTGATGCATGGCATTGGATTTGATGCTTCGGCGAAAATTGCCGCAGCGGCGCCTGACAAGCGCCCGCGCGTTCTGTTCTACGGCGATTCCATCACCCACGGCCATGGCGTGACTGCGCCGCACGAGACCTACGTGTGGCAGGCCTGCGAGCGGGCGGACTGCGTGCCGCTCAATTTCGGTTTCGGCGGCACCGGCTGGGGCGAGCGTATTGTCGGCGAGACCATCGCCGATCGTGGCGACTGGGACGCGCTGGTGATCGCCATCGGCACCAACTCCTTCGGCGGCATCGACGGCGCCACGCGGCAGAAGGAGACGGCGGCGCAATACGGCGAGAAGTACGGCACGTTTCTCGATATCATCCGCGCCAGATGGCCCTCCAAGCCCATCGTTGCCATGACGCCCATTCTCAATCGCGCGGAGATACTCAACATCCGCAATCCCAATGGCGAGATGCCCCAGGATTACCGAAATGCGATCGAGCGCGCCGTGCGCGAGCATCAGGCAAAAGACAGGAACCTGTATTTCGTGAGCGGCCTCAAAATGGTGGACGACCAACGCGACATGCTGGTCACGGATCTTGTGCACCCCAATGATGTCGGTATGCGCAACATGGCGGCGGGTGTTGCCGAGGCCCTGCGGCCGGCACTGCGCCGCTGAAGCAATCAAAGAGATTCAAAACAATTTATTCAGGAGAATCAACCATGCATATCAACGGCGCCTGCCACTGCGGCAAGATCACCTATGAAGCGGAAGTCGACCTCAATGCCGTGAGCATGTGCCACTGCACGGATTGCCAGACCCTTTCGGGGACCGCCTTCCGCACCGTGGTCTCCGCGAAGAAGGAAGACCTCAAGGTCACGGGCGAGCCGAAGGTTTATATCAAGACCGCCGAGAGCGGCAACAAGCGCGCGCAGGCCTTCTGCCCGGATTGCGGCACGCCGCTGTGGGCCACGACGCCCACCGACCAGCAGACCTTCGGACTTCGCGTTGGCGCCATCAAACAACGCGACCAGTTGGTGCCCAAGCGCCAGGTCTGGGCGCGCTCGGCGCAGGGCTGGCTCTCGCAGTTGGGTTCGATTACCCGCCTCGAAAAGCAGCAGTAGCCCCTCAAAGTCCGGATTCAATTGTCGGAGGCGGCCCGAAGGCCGCACTCCATGTACGTTCTTTTTTGAAACAGATCAATGACCTCTTCTTTACCCGATGCCACCCAGATAAAAATCGTTCAAATCATCGCAAAGGAAATCGCCGCCGGCCCGCAGCAGGTCGCGGCCGCGATAGGCCTTCTCAATGAAGGCGCCACCGTCCCCTTCATCGCGCGCTACCGCAAGGAGGTGACGGGCAATCTGGATGACACCCAACTGCGCAATCTCGAAGAGCGCCTTGTGTATCTGCGCGACCTGGAGGAGCGGCGCGCCGCGATCCTCGCGTCGATCGCCGAGCAGGGCAAGCTCACCGATCCCCTCAAGGCATCAATCGAGGCGGCCGTCACCAAGCAGACACTGGAAGATCTGTATCTTCCCTACAAGCCCAAGCGCCGCACCAAGGCGCAGATTGCGCGCGAGGCGGGGCTGGAGCCGCTGGCCGACGCCCTGTTCGCCGATCCGACGCTCGATCCCCAGGTCGAAGCCGTGAAATATGTGGTCGTGAAAGCGGCCACTGATACAACCGAGGCCATCAACTTTCCCGATGCGAAGTCGGTGCTGGATGGCGCTCGCGACATCCTCTCCGAGCGTTTTTCGGAAACCGCGGAATTGCTGGCCAAGCTGCGCGCGCGCATCGAGGAACAGGGTGTGCTCGCATCCACGGTGGTCAAGGACAAGGAAATGGCGGAGGAGGAAAAATTCCGCGACTACTATGCCTATTCGGAATCCTTCAAGACGGTGCCCTCGCACCGGGCGCTTGCTTTGTTTCGCGGGCGCACCCTGGGTGTGCTCTCGCTGAACCTCGGGCTGGGTGTGGAAGCCGACGAGATGAATCCGCATCCCTGCGAATCCATGATCGCCTCGCATTGCGGTATTGAGAATCGCAACCGGCCCGCGGACAAATGGCTGGCGGATGTATGCCGCTGGACCTGGCGCGTCAAGGTCCAGATGCAGATCAGCATCGAGTTGATGATGCAGTTGCGCGAAAAAGCCGAAGCCGAGGCGATCAAGATTTTCCGCCGCAACCTGCATGAACTCTTGCTCGCAGCACCTGCCGGCCCCAAGGTGGTGATGGGTCTGGACCCCGGCATCCGCACCGGTTGCAAGGTGGCCGTGGTGGATGCCACCGGCAAACTTCTCGAAACGGCGACGGTGTATCCGCACCAGCCGCGCAATGACTGGCAGGGAACGATCGTGGCGCTGGGTCGCATGATCGTGCAGCACGGCGTGCAGTTGATTTCAATTGGCAACGGCACGGCCAGCCGTGAGACCGAGAAACTGGCGGTGGAACTCATCAAGCTCGTGGCGCAGCACAAGCCCGAGCAGAACGTGGCGAAGATCGTGGTGAGCGAAGCCGGCGCCTCGGTGTACTCGGCCTCGGCATTTGCCGCGGCGGAGTTTCCGGAACTGGATGTGACCCTGCGCGGCGCAGTGTCCATTGCACGCCGCCTGCAGGATCCGCTCGCGGAACTGGTCAAGATAGATCCCAAATCCATCGGTGTGGGTCAGTACCAGCATGACGTGAACCAGCGCGCGCTGGCGAAATCGCTGGAGGCCACGGTCGAGGACTGCGTCAACGCCGTGGGCGTTGACCTCAATACCGCTTCGGTGCCGCTGCTTGCACGGGTGTCGGGCCTCAACAGCGTGCTCGCGACCAACATCGTTGATTTTCGCAACAAGAACGGCCCATTCCCCAATCGCAAGACGCTGCTCAAGGTGCCGCGCCTGGGTGACAAGACCTTCGAGCAGGCGGCGGGCTTTCTTCGCATCCGGGTGGATGGCACAGACAGCGCCGACATCAATCCGCTGGACCGCTCCTCGGTGCATCCCGAGGCTTATCCCGTGGTGGAGCGCATCCTTGCGCGCATCGGCAAGGGCATCTCCGAGGTGATGGGCCAGCCCGAAGCCCTGAAGGGTTTGCAGGCGCGCGATTTCGTCGACGAGCAATTCGGCCTGCCCACGGTGAAGGACATCCTCGCCGAACTGGAGAAGCCCGGCCGCGATCCGCGCCCCGAGTTCAAGACGGCCACCTTTCAGGAAGGTGTCGAGTCAGTCTCCGATCTGCGGCCCGACATGATCCTCGAAGGCGTGGTGACCAACGTGGCGGCGTTCGGCGCGTTTGTGGACATTGGCGTGCATCAGGATGGCCTGGTGCATGTCTCGGCCCTGGCCAACAAGTTCGTGAAGGACCCCCACGAGGTTGTGAAGCCCGGACAGATCGTCAAGGTGAAGGTGCTGGAAGTGGACGTGAAGCGCCAGCGCATTGCGCTGTCCATGCGACTGGATGATCAGGCGGGGGAGCGCACGTCACGTAACGCCAGCGCGGGTGCGCCGTCGAATCCGGGCAGCGGACCGCGTCGCGGAACCGATGCGCGCGGTGGCGGCGGGCGCAATGCAGCGCCCGACCCACAGGGCCCCAGTGCCATGGCCCTGGCGTTTGCAAAACTTAAGAAATAGTCAATCTATTCAACAATATAGTGATGGCTATAGGCTTTCATCACGGTGGCAATGCGCGCCTCCAGTGAGGCGCGCGCACCGGACTTTTCGCCGGATAGTGTGATCGTTACCTTGGTGCCGTGGGTGGCGTCATTGCCCACGGTGACGGCCGCCTTCGCCTCGCCGCCGAGTGCGTCGCCCAGCACCTGCGTGTAATGCCGGGTCGCCGCATCGAAGCGCAGTCCCACCTTGTCGGGCTTGCCGATGTCAGTCACCGGCATGTTGTCAAGAAACAAGATTTCCTTGGGCACCGCAGGCCGTTCGGGAATATGGGCTGCGGCGAAAGTCAGAATCTCTTCTGCCGTCGCGTTGGATCCATCGACACGCTGCACATAGGCAATCGGCAGCTCGCCGGCATAGCTGTCCGGCTTTCCCACCGCCGCAACGTGCAGCACGGCCGGGTGCTTGCGGATCGCATGCTCGATGGTCTGGGGATCGATGTTGTGGCCGCCGCGGATGATGAGGTCTTTCACGCGCCCGGTGATCCAGAGGAATCCGTCTTCATCCAGCCTTCCGCAGTCGCCGGATTTGAAATAGCCGTCCTTTGTGAATATGCCCACGTTTTGCGCCGGGTCGACATATCCGGGGGTTACACCCGGACCCTTCACCACGATGATGCCCAGTTCATTGGTGTCGCAAAAGCGCGCGATGTTGCCCTCGGCGTCCAGTTCCACCGGGCGCACCTGCGTGTAGGGCACGCGAAGGCCGGTTGAGCCGAAGCGTGGATCGCCCTCGCGCGGCGGCTGCGTGGCGCCGGTGGTGTACTCGGTGGAGCCGTAGGTGAGCAGCACCCGGATGCCCAGAGCCCGTTCCAGTTCGCGCGCCGTTTCCACGGGCAGGGGCGCCGATCCCGAGGTCGCCACTTTTTTCAGCGTGCTCACATCCTCGGTGGTGGGCAGGTTCTTGGCGAGCACCGAAAGCGTCGTCGGTACGCCGGTGAACTGGGTGATGCGGTACTTCTCCACAAACTTCCAGTAGTTTGCGATAAAGCGCTTGTCGCGCGCGCCCAGCGCCGAGGGGATCATCACCATCATGCCGTGGCAGATCGAAAGAATGCCACGCGAGAGCACGCCGGCCACATGGAACAGAGGGTAATCGGCAAAGATGGATTCATCGCGACCCGGTCCGCCCGTGGCCCCGTGCGCCCAGGCCTTGTAGCAGAAGCCGCGATGCGCGAGGCGCACGAGCTTGGGCGATCCCGTGGTGCCGCCCGAATGCACATAGCCGCCCACATCATCTGCGGTGAATTTGCGCTCGAAGTTCAGTTTGTCTCCGGATTGCCTGGCACACAGTTCGTCGAAGTCCGATCCGTCAATCTTCTTTCCGCCCAGCGCCTGCACCGAAAGAATGTGCAGGTCCTTCGGCAACTGGTCGCGGATGGCCTGCACGTTCTCCCAGATTTCATAGCCGGGCGTGGGCCCCAGCACCACCAGCACGCGCGTCTTCGCGTTGCGGATGAGTTCGGCCAGGTGCTCCGCCTTCAGCATCCAGTTCACCACGCAGAAGATCCCGGTGGCGATGCCGCCATAGAGGCTGTAATAGAGTTGCGGCAGGGTCGGCATGAGCAGCAGCACGCCGTCTTCCTTTTGCACACCCAGCGAATGAAACAGATTGGAAGCCTGTAGGGAGCGGCGAGCGAGTTCCTTGTAGGTGATCTTCACCGGATTGGCGGTGACGTCGCCGTTCTCCACGTAATTGATCGCCACCTTGTCGGGGTTGTAGCCCCAGCCCCGGCGCAGCCAGTCGTTCAGGTCCCAGGACCAGACGCGTTGCTCAAGAGGGATTTTCTCGAGGGCTTCGATATCCTGAATGGTACGGATGGGAACAGTTCTTTCTTCCATGGATGCGGCAGATGGCAGGGACATGAAAAATCCATAACGTTGCAAAACGCGCAATCTAAAGCACTATGGCAGGGGCCGCAATGCAGAGTGAAATATTCTGGCGGATTCCCGGGTCTTCGCCTCGTCATTCGCGAGCCGGATTTGCAGCAGAAATCTAAAGCAGCATTTTGTGCCCATTGATGGTTCGCTCTCGTGCGGGCCATACCGGGCACAGCGCCTCAATCGCCGCCATCAGGTCATCAAGGGCCTTTAATGGATCTTCTTCGAAACGTGGGGGCATTTTGCGACCGCCGCCAGCCGCGAAAGGCGGTTCCGAAGCAGTGGCAGATTCAGGCGGTTTTACGAAGGAGTTCATCGAGCAGGGATTCCCGATCGAAAAGGCGAAAATACTCGCGAACTTCTTCCATGTCCATCGACGCAACATGGGCACCCAGCAGCATCCTGATATCTTCAAGGTCCTGTGTGCGGCGCGGTTCATTGACGAACGCCTGGAGCTTGAAACCGATCAATCCCTCGGCGCTTACTACGCGAATCCTGCCCAATGCGGTTTGTAGTTCTGAAGCATTGGCAAGAAGGCGTCGCGCAATGGGTCGGCTCGCATAAAGGAGATCCAGGCCCTCGTCGCTTCTTGCGTAATTGGCCGCGTCGGGACCGCGATGAGTGCAGCGATAACCCAGTCGCAGCAGTTCCGCATCGATCGTTTCCGCTTTCTCCGCTTCCACCAGAAAATCGACATCCTGAGTTGCACGTATCACCTGGTGAGAGGCAAGAGCCAGGCCGCCGATCAATGCAAATTGGACGCCAATGGAATCCAAAGCGCTGGATGCTTGTGCTATCTGTCGGCCAAGGCGGGAAGCTGGTTGTGCAGGGATATTCGATTTATCGGGCATGAGAATGCTATTCGCGCTTACCCGCCAACCGCGCCAGTTCTTCCCCCGATTTGCGATCTTCAATAATGAACCTGGCAAACTGTTCGGGTGTGCTGCCCACGGCGTCAAATCCGAAAGGTGTGACGCTTTTGTCGCGGAACTCCGGGGTGTTGACGATGGCGGAGAGTTCCGCGGACAGGCGTGTCACCGCATCGCGCGGCGCGCCGGCCGGCATCAGGATGCCCAGCCACGATTTGGTGGCGAAGGGGGGCAGGCCTGCATCGACGAAGGACGGCACCTTGGGCATCAGCGGATTACGCGTGTCACCCGGAACCGCCAGGCCCTTGAGGCGGCCGGCGTTCACATCATTGACGATGGTCGGGTTGCCGATTGCGAGATACATGACCTGAATGGTGTTGTTCATCAGTGCAGGCAGCGCGTCCGGTGCGCCCTTGTACGGCACGTAGGTCATCTTCGCGCCGGTCTCCTTGGTGAGCCACGCAAGGATCGCGACACTGGCGCCGAACGCCGTGTAATTCACCTTGTCGGGGTTGGTCTTTGAATAGGCGACCATTTCCTGGAAGGTGTTGAAGGGCACCTGTGCATTCGCCACCATCACGTTCTGCAGGTACACCAAATGCGATATCGGCGTGAAATCCTTCATCACGTCGTAGGGTTGCTTTTCCTGAAAGGGGGAGATGGAGATGTTGTCGCGAAGGGCCATGCAGGCCACATAGCCATCGGGTTTGGCGTTGGCACAGCCCGACATGGCAATGGTGAAATTGCCCCCTGGCCGGTTCTCCACGATGAAGGGCTGGCCGGTTCGCTCGGTGAACACACGGCCGACCGCGCGAGCCAGAATGTCCACGCCGCCCCCCGCGGGTATCGGCACATACAGGTGCACGGGGCGCGTCGGATAGCCCTGTCCCCATACCGGTCCAACCACCAGGGCGGCGAGGCCTGTCAGAAGAATTTTCCGGAAAGCGTTCAAACGGGTGGTTCCACGAAGGTTGATACCGGTTCCTGCGCTACTGCACGCGGGTGCCGGCCAGTTTGGCCAGCGTTGCGCCATCCTTGCGATCGACGGCAATGAACTTTGCGAATTCCTCTGGCGAGTTGCCGATGGGCACGTAGCCAAAAGGCACCATTACCGAGGTATTGAATTCGGGATTCCGGATCACGGCCTGGAGTTCGGTGGAGAGCTTCTGCACGACTTCTTTCGGCACGCCGGCGGGCGTGAAAAAGCCCAGCCAGCTGCGGAATCCGAATTGCGGCAAACCTGCTTCCGCAAAGGTCGGCACCCCCGGTAGCAGCGGGTGGCTGTCCGGCATGGCGAGGGCTTTGATTTTGCCCGCCTTGATCTGCGCGGCGAGGCCCGCATTGCCCGCCGCGAGGTACATCACATGGATGTCGCCGCTGAAGAAGGCCTGCATCGCGGTGGGGCCGCCCTTGAAGGGAATGAAGGTCATCTTCAATCCGGTTTCATTCTGGATCCACTGCATGATGGCCTGCGCGGTGGCAAACGCGGTGTAGTTGAGTTTGCCCGGGTTCTGTTTCGAATATTCGATCAATCCCTTGAAGCTGTCGACCTTCAGCGAAGGATTGACGACGATGACATTGGCTAGCCAGCCGATCTGCGTCACCGGTTCGAGGTCTTTCACAGGGTCGAAATCCAGTTTCTCCTGGAAGGGCACGATTGACACCATGTCGCGCGGCACGACGCAGGCGGTATAGCCATCCGGTTTAGCCCTCGCGCAGGCATTGACGCCGATGCTGCCGCCCGCTCCGGGTCGCGTCTCTACGATGAAGGGCGGATTGCCGCGATCCTGGAAGAGCTTTCCCATGGCGCGCGCAAAAAGTTCTGTCGGGCCGCCGGTTTCCTGGTTGATGAGGACGGTGATGGGGCGCGAGGGGTAGCCTTGGGCGTGGGTGAGGGCAGGCAGGGCGGAGAAAACCGCCGCGGCGGACAGCGCCGCATGATAGACAATTCGTTTCATCGTGATTCCTTTCGTGTTCATTCCGGCCGCGTCGCAAGCTTGGCCATCGCCGCGCCCACCTTCTTGTCCTCGCGCAGGAAAGCCGTAAATTCATCCGGTGTGCCGCCCAGGGGTTCAAAGCCGCCAGGCACCAGGTACTTCTGTATGAAATCGGGGGAGCGGATGATGGCGGTGAAATCGGATGCAATGCGCACAGCCGCCTCGCGCGGCACGCCCGCGGGCATGAAAGCGCCCAGCCACGAGCGCACGTCAAAGTCCGGCAGGCCCATCTCCGTGAAAGTCGGCACGTTGGGAATCTGCGCGATGCGCTTGTTGCCGGCCACGATCAGGCCGGTGACCTTGCCCGAGTTGATGTCCTGGGGAATGCCGGCATTGCCGATGGCGGGATAGTAGAGGTGCAGCCGGCCGCCGAGAAAATCCTTGTTCGCGTCCTGCTGGCCCTTGTAGCGCACGAAGGTCATCTGCAGACCCGACTGCTGCTTTACCCATTCGATGAGCAACTGGCTGGAACCGAAAGCGGACCAGTTGAGCTCATTGGGATTCTTCTTCGAATACTCGACAAGTTCCCTGAAACTCTTTACCGGCACCGAAGCATGCGCGACCAGCACGTTCTGCAGATTCACCATGTTGGTGACGGGGGTGAGATCCTTGTCAGGATCGTAGGGAATCTTTCGGATCAGGGGCAGGATGGAGGTGTTGTCGCGAAGCAGCATGCACATCGTGTAGCCGTCGGGCCGGGAGCGCGCGCAGGCTTCGGCGGCGATGACGAAGTCGGCACCGGGCCGGTTTTCGATCAGAAGCGCCTGTCCTGCGCGGGTACTGAAGGACTGATTGAGGGCACGCGCGAAGATGTCCAGCGCCCCCCCGGGCGGCACGGGCAGGATGAAGGTGACCGGGCGCGAGGGATAGGCAGGCTGGTCGATGGCAACGCCTGTACAAAGCAGAAATGCAATCGATAATGCAAATCGGATGGCTCTCGGAGTCATTCCGGTCTCCTCGTGAATGTTCTATCGGGAAGGTTGCGCAAGTCCTCGCGGGATTACTCTTGAATCTTGATCCCCGCCGCCTTGACGATGCCCGACCAGCGCGTGATTTCCGTGGCAACGTATTTTTCCGTTTCGTCGAAGCCCATGGTCAGAACGCGCCCGCCGGTGTTCTGGAAGCGCGTAACGACATCGCTCATCGCCATGGTCTTCGCAAATTCGACACGCAGCCGATCGACGATGGGCTGCGGCATGCCTTTCACCACGAAGGGGCCGAACCAGGTTTCCATATCGAGCTTGGCCACGCCGGTTTCGGTCACCGTCGGCAGGTTGGGCAGATAACTATGGCGCACGGGGCTCGAGGTTGCGTAGGCCTTGAGCGTGCCTTTTTCAATATAAGGCCGCGCCGTCTGGGTGTTGTCGAAATACAGATCCACCCGGCCGCCCAAAAGATCCTGGTACACCGCCGCCGCGCCCTTGTAGAAGATGCTGAGAGCGTCGACGCCGGTCTGGCTGAAGAGGGCGCTTGCCGCAATATGTTGGCCGGTGCCCGCTGCGCCGCCATAGGTGAGCTTGCCCGGATTGGCCTTGCCGAAGTCGATCAACTCGCGCAGTGTATTGGCGGGCAGGTCCTTGCGGCCGACGAGCGTGTACGAGTAGGACACCGCCAGTCCGATGGGCCGGAAATCGTTTGCCGCGTAACCCAGCTTGTCGTAGAGCACCGGGTTCAGCGCGATGTTGGAAAGGCCGCCCACCAAAAGCGTGTAGCCGTCCGCGGGGGCCTTGGCAACCGTCTCGGTACCCACGACGGTGCCTGCACCGGTGCGGTTTTCAACGACCATCTGGGTGCCGAGCAGCGGCCCCATCTTGTCGGCCAGTGTGCGGCCGGTGACATCGAAACCGCCGCCGGGCAGTGACGGAACGATCATGCGTATCGGCTTGGTGGGGTAGGACTGGGCGTGCAGCGACGGTGCGGCAAGCATCGTGATGATCAGGGCAATTCCGGACATTCGCATGCGGTGCTCCTTTAATTCCATTGGACAACGTGTCGCTGGGTGTGGCTCTTCATGACATCTGCAATCCGGCGTTCGATGTCGTTCCGATTGGCTGCATCGCGGATACTCACGGTGATTACGGTGGCCTGCGTTTCGTCGCTGCCAGCCTTCACCGTGAATACGACTCCCGAATCCAGCACTGCGCGAAAGGCTTCGGTGAACGCCCGTTCTGCAGCATCGTAACGCAGCCTGACCTTGTCGGGCTTTTCCACGTCGGTGAGCGGCATGGCATCGAGCACAATCACTTCCTTGGGTGCCGCCGGGCGCTCGGGTACATGCTCGGCGGCAAATGCAGTGAGTTCCGGGGCGCTTACCTTCGCGCCCTTAACCAGTTGCACGTAAGCGATGGGCAGTTCCCCGGCGTAGGCATCGGGCTTGGAGACGGCCGCGCACAGCAAGACTTCCGGGTGTTTGAGCAGCGCATTTTCGATGACGCCGGGTTCGATGTTGTGGCCGCTGCGGATGATGAGGTCCTTGGCGCGCCCGGTGATCCACAGGTAGCCCTCGGCGTCGAAGCGGCCGAGATCCCCGGATTTGAAATAACCGTCTTGGGTGAACACGCCCTTGTTCTGCTTTTCATTCACATAACCCGGGGTCACGCTGGGGCCCTTGACCACCACCACGCCCGCTTCGCCGACCCGGCAGTCGCGCGCGATTTCGCCATCGGGCGCGAGCACCACGGTCTTCACGCTGGTGTAGGGCATGCGCAGGCCCACCGAGCCGTAGCGTGGTTCGCCATCGCGCGGCGCCTGGCAGACGTTCTGCGTGTATTCGGTGGCGCCGTAGGTGAGCAGCGTCCGTATGCCGATGACGCGTTCGAACTCTTTCGCGATTTCAACGGGCAGGGCGGCCGAGCCTGCCGTGCCGTGCTTCTTGAGGCTCGAGATGTCCTCGGTCTTGGGCGGGTTCTTCACCAGCATGGAGAGCGTGGTTGGCACGCCGCCAAAGTGGGTGATGCGGAATTTCTCCACCAGCTTCCAGTGATTGGCGATGAAGTTCTTCCCGCGCGCGCCTTGCGGGCCGGGCGACACCATGGTGGCGCTCCAGGCCGATGTGAGGATGCCGCGCCCGAAAAAACCGGCGATGTGGAAGTGCGGGTTGATGGCGAAGAGCGAATCCCCGGGCAAGAGGCCATTGGTGATCGCATTGGCCCAGCATTTGTAGGAGAAGCCGCGGTGCGTGAGCTTCACAAGCTTGGGTGATCCGGTGGTGCCGCCCGAATGCACGTAGCCTGCGAGATCGTCCGGGCCGATGGTGCGCTCGAACAAAAGCTTGTCGCCGGGCTGCGCGGCGCAAGCCTCATCGAAATTGGAATCCACCATCTTCGTGCTGCCCGCCATGCACACCGACAGCACACGCACGCCGGGAGGCAACTGTGAGCGTATCGACTGGACGTTCTCCCATATCTCATAACCGGGCGTGGGCGCCAGTACTACCAGCACGCGCGTGCCGGCATTGCGCACGAGCTCGAGGATCTGCTCGGGCTTCAACATCCAATTGACCGCGCAGGCCACGCCCGCTGCGATACCGCCGAACTGCGAGTAGAACAATTGCGGCACGCTGGGCAGGAGCGTCAGCACCGCATCGTTCGCGCGCACACCCGAGGCGTAAAAAAGATTGGCGGCCTGATTGGAGCGATGCTGCAACTGCTCAAACGTGACGGACTCAGGCGTCTCCGCCGGATCCGCGTCCTGCAGAAAATGGATCGCAACCCGTTTCGGATCGTGCGCCCAGCCGCGACGAATCCAGTCGTTCACATTCCACGACCAGATGCGGGATTCCAGCGGCGGCTTCTCCAGCGCCTCGATGTCGGCAAGGCTGTGGATGGGCGGATGGGAGGTGGGCAGGGGAGGCCAGTGGTTCATGTCAGCGCTCTGGGAAAATACAAAAAATGTAAGTTATTCAAATACTTACAATATCACAGCGCCCAGTTTGGTTTGCGCTTTTCCAGGAAACTCGCGCGCCCCTCGGCCGCCTCGGCCGTGTCCATGGCGCCCGCAAACAGCGGCGCCAGTTCGGCCAGCACCTCGGCGGAAGGAAACTCGCGGCCGACACGCGCCGCCAGCAGCTTGGTCTTGCCTGCAGCAACCGGCGCCGAGAGCATCAGCTCTTTGATCTGCATCTCATAAACAGCTTCGAGTTCGCCAGGCGCGCAGATCTGATGCGCGAGACCATTGCGAAGCGCCTCCTCCGCGCCGAACTTCTGCCCCGTCATCCCCAGGCGCCGGAACGCGCGCAGGCCCACGGCGCGAATGAACACCGGCGCCGACGATGGTCCCGGCGGAAAGCCGAGGCGCGCCTCGGGAATCGCAAATACCGCATCCGTCGCCGCAATCAGGATGTCGCAGCAGGAGGCCAGCGCCAGCGCGCCGCCTGCGCACACTCCGCGCACAACAGCCATCGTCGGCTTGGGTGTCGTATTCACCACCTCGCAGATGTCGAAGACGGATGGCACCGGCGTCGGGTTCTTGCGCTGCTCCGCATGCCATTTCACATCGGCACCGGCCGAGAAATGCTCGGCCGCCCCGCGAAGAACAATCGCACGGATCTTCGGATCGGCGCCGAGTGTCCTGCAGTGATGCGCAATGCCGTCAAGCACATCCTGGTCGTAGGCGTTGCGGCGTTCGGGGAAGTTGAAGGTGAGGGTGGCGATGCCGCGGGCATCGATGGAGAAGAGAAGTTTGGATGTCATGGAAAATCCCGCTGGTTTTTGTGGCAGCGGGATTATGACTGCAAGGCGGCAAAGGGTTGGGCGGGCACGACTTTACGAAGTCATGCTAACCCCGCCCGCTACGCAGCCCGAACGAGGCTGAGCGGGGCGCCCTTGCCGCGCACTTCCGCTTCCTCGTAATCTGCGGCCGCAATCGCCCGGTCGAGAGCGGCGCGCAGCTCTTTGGCTGATTCCAGCGTCAGCTCGATCCCCGCCCGTGCACCGGGGTCAAGCTCGGTGTTGACGAAGTCCAGCGTGATGACGTCTCCCAGCGGCGCATGGCGCGCGTGGTCATAGGCGACCACGGTACGATTCAGCGGGAACCAATCATCCCCGCGCTTGGCCATTCCTTCCGCGCGTGTGATCTCGATGATTGAAGTGCACATGTGGGGATCTCCTACTTCGCCAGATGCTTGCCGAAGAACGCGAAAATCTTGCTCCAGCCGTCCATGGCCTGTTCGACCCGGTAGTTCACCCGGTGCCAATAGAAGAAGCCGTGGCCTGCGCCGTCGTAGCGGTGGAACTCGTACGACTTGCCGTGTTTCTTCAGTTCTGCCTCATGCAGATTCACCTGCTCGGGGCTGGGTGAGCGGTCCTCGTTGCCGAAGAGGCCCAGCAGCGGACAGGAGAGGTCCTTGGTCAGGTCGATCGGCGCGACCGGTTTCTTGGCATTGAGATCATCCTTCCCCATCACCACACCGCCGCCCCATTGCTCGACACAGGCATCGACGTCCTTCTTCTGGCAGGCGTAGAGAAAGGTATGACGCCCGCCCGAACACGAGCCGATCAAACCCACCTTGCCGTTGTGATTGGGCTGTGCGCGCATCCACTTCACCGCGGCTTCCGTATCGCCGACCACCTGCGCATCGGGAACGCCGCCTTCGGCGCGCACCTTGGCGGCCACGTCGTCGGGATTGGCGTCGCTGCCGCCCTCGCGCTCATAGAGATTGGCGCAGATCGCGAGATAGCCGTGATGCGCAAACCGGCGCGTCGTCTCGATATACAACTCGCTCCAGCCCGGCAGATGGTGAATCAGCACCACGCCCGGATGAGGGCCGGGGCCGGCAGGCTTCGCCACGTAAGCCGTAATTGGCGTGCCGTTGTGGCCTTTGAGCGTCACGTTTTCGCAGGTCATGCCTCGGTAGAAAGACATCGTAGTTCCTCCATGGTGGTGGGTTTTGAGTTTTCAATAGGGTGGCCGGGCACCGCGCTGTCACTGGCAAACCGGGGGGGGCTGGAAAAAGGTGTTGGAGTGATCATCTGCAGCAGGGCTCTTTAGCGTATTACCAATGGGCAGGTTTGACTACTGTACTTTTTCGCGTTGGTACGCTGGTCGGCATTTGGACGCAAGCCAGTTCTTCATCGCATTTGATCGCATTCGCCGCGAACACCGGCCCTGTAAATGGCGGGTGGGAGGTTCACATCAGTTGGTTTTTCTTCGATCACCCAAACGACTGTCTGTCTTTCAGCGGAAGAACGTGCCGGCCGCATTCTGCCTCTTTAACCGCAGGAACGCGGAAAACGGTCATTTCAACCGGTGAGGTTTGCAAAGTGCGCATTTTTTCTCAAATCCACGCAGGGATACTGGGAATAGGCCAATTACGTCACAGTGCGCACTGCAACAATGCCATCAGCATAAAACCGTTTCACCCAAGTCATCAACAAACAAGGGGGTTCCATGGAAATGTCACGATTAGTCGTTCTTTATATCCACCTGATTGCATGTTGCACCGCCATTGGTCTGGTTTTGACCAGCGACATTGCAACTATCAGGAAACTCTTCAAGTCCGACCCGGGCAGGTCGGACAATATCAGGCACCTGCACTATCTGCAGCGTGTTGTGTCGTGGTCGCTGATCACGCTGTGGGTCTCGGGCGTGGCCATAATTTCCTTGGACGCCTCGGTGAAGGGGCTGGAATACTTTGCCAATCCAAAGTTGCAGGCAAAGATTGCGGTCGTTTTGATCCTTACTTTCAATGGCTTCCTGCTGCATGCGTCTGTGATGCCTAACATCGAGAGGTTTGGATCCATGCTGAAGTTGCCAATCAACCAGCGCATTTTCGCGCTGGTTGTCGGTTCGGTATCCGGCGTTTCATGGTTCTACGCGGCCATGCTGGGAGTGGGGCGATCACTCTCCTGGAAGTACTCATTATTTGAATTGATGGTGTTCTATCCGATCCTGATTGCCGGAGGGTTCGTCGCACTCTGGGGTTTGACCACCTGGGCGCAGAAAAAGAAGAGTTACGAGCCTTTCAGCTCTTCATCTCTCAGCTCTTCATATATGTACCCAATCACCGGCAGTCTCTGAGCCTCGCATAGTCGGCTGGCGTGGAGGTTGCCAGGGTTTGGGCAAGGCCTGCCAGCCGACTAACGAGACGAGAACACCGGTTGCCGCTCGGCAATTCATTTTTACGCCGCACAAGGCCGCGGACTGGTGGTGATTTCCTCTTGGATCAGAAGAAGGCCAGGAGACGAGCGGGAAAGATATCAAGCTCGCGCGCAAACGTTATACGGAGCAGGTCGTGGAGTGGCGGGTGGCGGCAGCCAAAGCGAATCCAGAGGCTGACGGCCCTGGGCCATGAACTGGCCCGGATGTACTATCCTGCGGCGTCAATGACAGGGTTTTTGCGCGATGTGTCCGGGGCTATTGGGTAGGCATCACGTGTATGCAGTGTCATTGATCGAGTTATATACAGCAAGGGCAAATTCGAGAGGCATGTAAATTTCGAGGGGTTGACGATGATTGATAAACGATGGCTCTGCATGGGGATTGTTTCGGCGTTGGCCGCGCTCCCGGTTCTTGCACAGGAAAGTTATCCGAATCGTTCCATTGCGCTGATCGTCAATGTTGCGCCGGGCACGGGCGCGGATATTGTCGCCAGACTGATCGCCCCCAGGTTGGGTGACCGCCTCAAGCAAACCGTGGTCGTTGAAAACAAGGTGGGGGCCAGTGGCGTGATCGGCACCGAGTTTGTCACCAAGTCCGCGCCCAACGGCTACACCCTGATGTTGATGGTCAACTCACACACCATGGTTCCATGGTTGTACAAAAATCTTCCCTATGATCCTGTGGCGGATCTCGCGCCCATCGCCAAGATCGCCTCCACCAGCCTGGTTCTGGTGGCCAATCCGCAATCCACGCCGGGCAAGGATTTTGCCGAACTGTTTGCCTACGCCAGGGCCAATCCGGGGAGATTGAGCTATGCGTCTCCCGGCAATGGGACGGCGCCGCATTTGATGATGGAAATGTTCAAGCAGCGCACCGGCGTCGATATCCTGCACGTGCCGCACAAGGATTCCGCGAGCGCCACCGCCAATGTGGTGGGCGGGCACGTCAATATGCTGCTTGCAATCATCCCGGCGGCGCTGCCATCGGCACGCGCCGGAAAATTGAAAATGTTCGCATTGACGGGTCCGGTTCGCTCTCCTTTGGCCCCCGACGTTCCGACCTACCGTGAGTTCGGCCACAATTTCATGGATTACTCCGATGGTTGGTACGCGCTGGTTGCTCCGGCAAAGACTCCGGCGGACATCATTGCGCGCCTCAATCAGGAGGTGAGGAATGTCATGGCGCAGCAGGATCTCATCGAACAATTGGGCAAACAAGGCATCGTGCCGGCTGCAAGTGCCCCCGAGGAGATCGTGGCGCAGATCAAATCCGATCTCCAGCAATGGGGCAAGGTGGTGGCGGACGCAAAGATCACGGCTGACTGACTATCGCTTGCAGTCTCGCGCAAGTTGCTTTTTTCGCCCGCGTTTCACCGCCTTCATTGACAGCGCCCGCAACGCTGGGTTAGCGTCCCGCCCGATCTGAAATTCAATGTCCAGGAGCGAACAGCACATGGTTAGATCAACTGTAGTTTCCACCGCGGCGCTTGCGTTGGGCCTTGGCGTCGCAGTCGGATTCCCGGGTTCTTCAATGGCGCAGGTTTTTCCGAGCAAGCCGATCACCATCGTCGTGCCGTTTCCGGCGGGCGGTCCGCAGGACCCGTTGGCGCGGGGTTTGCAGCCTGGCTTGTCGAAGGCCATGGGCCAGCCGGTGATTGTTGAGAATCGCGCCGGTGCCACCGGCATCGTGGGGATGAACGCCTGTGCCACGGCGGGCACGGATGCGCACATTCTGTGCACGGTATCGAATGACCTCACGGTCCTGCCTTATCTGATGGAGCTTCCGTTCAATATTGATCGTGATCACGCTCCGGTGACGCAGCTTGTTGCCATCCGTCCCGTGCTCATGGCGAGCAGCAGTTCTCCGTTCAACAACTTCCGGGAAATGATTGCCTACGCAAAAAGCAATCCGGGCAAGCTCAACTTCGGCTCGTTCGGGGAAGGTGGCGGGGCGCATCAAATGGTGGAGGCCATCAATCAGGAGCTTGGAACGAAAATTGTTCACATCCCCTACAAAGGCAGCGGTCCGGCGCTACAGGCCGTGCTCGCCAATGAAGTGAACATGGCGGTGGCCGTTCCCAACATTGCGTTGCCCCATGCCAAGGCCGGAAAGATCAAGGTTCTGGCGGTCAATGGCACTTCCCGAATCGGTGCGTTTCCCGATGTCGGCACTTATATGGAGCAGGGATTCAACCTGAACATCCGCAACTGGTTCGGGGTGGTTGCGTCGGGACGCGCACCTCGCGATGCGATCAATCGCATCAACCGGGAGATTGTTTCGATCATCAAAAGCCCGGAGTTCATGGACAAATATGTTCATGCCTTCTATTACGACGTCATCGGAAACACGCCGGAGGAAATGGCGGATTTCATGAAGGCGGATCGCACAGTCGCCGAGGTGCTCGCAAAAGTGGTCAAGGATTCGGGTTTCAAGGCGCAGTAATGATCTACGTAACCGGGTCTGCCTGCGTTGAACCGGGCCCCGATTTATTCTGAATCTTTCATGGAACGAGGACGCAATGCGCGCTGTAGGTTTCTTTGAATTTGGTGGTCCGGAAGTACTGCAGGTGATCGACCTGCCAGAGACGCATGCCGAAGCCGGGCAGGTGCGGATTCGCGTGAACGCCGCGACCGTCAACCCGACCGATACGTCCCTTCGTAAAGGAACGAGGGCCGAATCCCTTCGCAATATTCCGCCGCCCTACGTGCCCGGAATGGACGTTGCCGGTGTCATCGACGAAATCGGGCCGGGTACCGCCACGGATCTTGCAGTTGGTGACAAGGTGATGGCGATGGTGGTGAACAGCGGCAGCCATGGCGGATATCGGGAAAGCATCGTTTTGCCGGCTGACTGCGTAGTCGCCGCTCCTTCGGTTGTGACGTTGATCGAGGCGGCGACACTGCCCATGAACGGATTGACCGCTCGCCAGTCGCTCGATCAGCTTGCGCTGCGTCCGGGCCAGACTCTGGCCGTGACCGGCGCGGCGGGATGCTATGGGGGGTATGTCATCCAGTTGGCGAAGTCCGATGGATTGCGTGTCATTGCCGATGCGTCAGGAGCCGATCAGGAACTCGTTCGTTCGATGGGTGCCGATATCGTGGTGCCCCGGGGCGATGACATCGCCGCGCAGATCCGGAAGGTTGCGCCTGAAGGTGTCGATGGACTTGCCGACGGTTCGTTCCAGAGCGGCCTTGCCGTGGCTGCGGTGCGCGACGGGGGCGGCTTTGTTTCAGTACGCAGTTGGAGCGGCAACGAACGGGGCATCACGTTCCACAAGACATCGGTGCGCGACTACAACCACCGCGCTGATTTGCTCAACCGGTTGCGGCAGCAGGTCGAGGTGGGGCAAATCAGTCTTCGGGTTGCCGCCATATTCCCTGCGGACAAGGCTGTTGAGGCGCATCGCCGGCTCGAGGCGAAAGGGACGCGCGGGCGTCTCGTTATTGTGTTTTGAGACTGAAATTCATTGCCCGACCCGGATGAATGTTTGGCGCACATTGATTGGAGGCGGTTCGGCAAACCGTTGCGCGTGGGTCGCCCCGCCGATACAACTCAAAACTTCAGTCAAGCGCATACTGGAACTTCGCTGACGTTGACCTATGTGCGCAGGGATATTCGAGTGGGGGGCCACACATGACCAAGCATAGCCAGACCAGAAGCCATCACAAGGTACGATCAATCAAGAGTAAGCGCGATTTTGAAGGCGCTTCCGCCGTCGTCAAGACACTGGCCAAGGAAGAGAAGAAAGATGCGGCGGCAGAATTGCGGATGCAGTTGCTGCTCAAGGAACTGGATAATTTTGATCCGCCGGAAAACGACCTGGATGGGGACGATTTTTCAGATGACGGATTTTCGGGGTCGGGCCGGCGCTGGTCGGACCAATCTTCCGAGCGCGAGTAGCAAAAATTATTTTCATGTGCAGGTATATCCACGCGTGATACAAGGCCCGCGGATTCCGGCTCGAAACCCCCGCACTTTTCAAGGGAGACAGAAAGACCATGGCAGCCCGCAATGACCGCATAGACGTCCACTACCACGCAATGAACAAGCCCTACAAGGAGGCTATCAGCCATATCGGCGGCATCATCCGCACGCCCGACTGGTCACGGCAGATGGCGCTTGAGTTCAGCAAGCGCCAGGGCATCGGTACCGGGATTCTGTCGCTGGCGGTTCCGGGTGCGCATTTCGGCGATGACGCCAAGGCGCGTGACCTGGCGCGCCGCTGCAATGAGGACCTGGCCGAATTCATCGCGCAGCATCCCAAGGGATTCGGCCAGTTCGCCATCACCGCGATGCCGGATGTGGAGGGCGCCTGCGAGTCGGCGATTTATGCATTGGACACGCTCAAGGCGGACGGCGTGGTGCTGCTCTCGAATTACAACGGCATCTATCCCGGCCAGCCGGAGTGGGATCCGTTCCTGAAAGTGCTGGATGACCGCTCGGCGGTGTGCTTCATACACCCCAACAACCATCCCATCGCGCCGCAGATTCGCAAGGGATTCAACGACGGCATCGGCAACTTCCTGGGGGAGTTCCTGTTCGACACCACGCGCGCCGGGCTGAACATCCTCTTCAATGATGTGCTGGATCGCTTTCCGCGAATTCGCTTCATCCTTGCCCACGCGGGCGGCACTCTGCCGTTCTTCTCCTGGAGGCTTGGTGAAATCATGGAGCGGCAGATGACCGAAGAGCCCTGGCTCAGCCAGTATCAGTCACCTTTCATGACCAACCATGCCGGGAAAATCACGAAGGATTTCGTTCTCTCCAAGGTGCGGCGCTTCTGGGTGGATACCGCGCTTTCGGCCGGGCCGCAGTCGATTGGCAGCGTGCTGCAGGCCGTGGATCACGACAAGATCCTGTTCGGCAGCGACTGGCCGTATTGCCCGGAGAACATGGCCGATGACATGATCAGGGCGCTCGACTCCAATCCGCTGCTGGATGACAAGTTGCGGCAGATGATCTACCGCGACAATGCGTTGAAACTGTTCCCGCGCCTTGCCACTGCGTGAGTGAAATGAAACCGGGAGCATTCACGGGAGCGTCTGTTCTGCTTGCGGCGCTCCGATGTCCGGGAGCGGTTCGCCGGACTGGGCATCGATATCGTGGCTAGTTCAGCGGATTACCTTGCACGCTATTTGCAAACCGAAGTGACGAAATGGGCCTCGGTGACTCGTAGGGCCGGCATCAAAGTGGAGTGAGCATGCGGAATGAAATACGGATCACTGGAGGCGACCATGGCTGAAGCAGCGGCACTAACCGCATCAAACAAGAAAGCACTCCCGGTTCGTGGTGTGCACCACCTGGTGCTCACAACCGACGACATGAAGGTCACCATCGACTTCTACACCGAAGTCCTGGGCATGAAACTCGTGCATGCCATGAAGGTGCCCCCGGGTCTTGGTACCGGTTCGACAAACCGCGGAAATCCGCCGTTCGAGAACATCCGCCACTACTTCTTCGACATGGGCAACGACAGCCTGCTCGCATTCTTTGAAATCCCCAAGGGAGAGAAACCCCAAAGCGACCGGGACGCGATCGGCGGCATGCAGCATTTATCCTTCGTGGTGCGCCCGCAAGCCGCGTTCGAAGCGCTGCTTGAACGGCTCAAGGCTCGCGGCATCGAATATCGCGGCCCTTCGAAAATGGTCAGTGGACCGGGATATTCCGTCTATTTCTACGATCCCCATGGCGCGCGGCTCGAGGCCTCCTGCGACCATGTTCACGAAGAACCTTCCGTCATTCGAGATGCCACCCAGGCAAAAAACAATGTCATCGAAGAGCTGCGCACGCTTTGGGATGATCCGCAGTGGATTGCCAAAGTCACGGGGGACCAGCCATGACACCCAAGGGAAGCCGGCTACACAGGATGTTTTCCGCCCGCGGGCTTGCGGCAATGCTGACATTAGCGGCCCCGGCCGCGCTGCATGCACAGCCGTATCCGGCCAAGCCGATACACATGGTCGTCGCCTATCCGCCGGGCGCCTCCACCGATGTGCTTGCGCGGCTGGTATCGCAGCAGCTCGGCGAACGGTTGAATACCGCCGTGGTCGTGGAGAACCGTGTCGGCGCCAGCGGCATTGTCGGCACCGAAGTGGCGGCGCGCGCACCGGCCGACGGCTACAACCTGCTGTTTGCGCAGCAGGATACGCACACGCTGTTGCCCATCCTGAAACGCAAGCTTCCCTATGACGCCGAGAAGGATTTCGTGCCGCTTGCCAAAGTGGGGGACGTCTACCTGTTGATCGTGGCGAATGCGAAGGTGCCGGCGCGCAGTGTCAAGGAACTCCTTGAACTGGCCCGTTCCAAACCCGGTGGCCTGCGCTTCTCCAGCGCCGGCAACGGCGGCATCAATCACCTGGTGCTCGAACTCTTCAAGCAACGCACGGGCATGGAGCTCACTCATATTCCCTATAACGGCGGCGCGCCGGCGACTCTTGCCGTCATTTCCGGCGAAGTGGAGCTGTTTGGCGGATCGCGAACGCTGCTCGCCAAGGCCGTCGACGCCGGCCAGATTCGCGGCGTGGGCATGGCGCAGGCGACACGGTCGGCGTTTCTGCCGAACCTGCCCACGATGGCTGAGATCGGCATTCCCGATTTCGTTGTGTCGGCGTGGTTTGGGGTGTTCGCGCCGGCGGGCCTTCCCGAAGGCATCGCCAACCGCCTGAGTGAAACACTGGTTTCCATCGGCTCCTCCGATGACTACCAGAAGCGGCTGATCGCGGCCGGCGGGGAGGGGCAGCCGCTGGGACGCGATGCCTTCGGGAAATTCCTCAAGGCGGAGTCGGGACGCTGGCGCATCGTGATCGAGAAGGCGGGCATCAAGATCGAGGATTGATCTTCGGATTCGAAGCCGGAGAATGCGATCGGGAGTAAAGTTCCGATCCATTCAAGGAGGATGACATGGCCAAAATCCGACACATCGCTTACCGCGCGGAGAATCC
This sequence comes from uncultured beta proteobacterium, assembly GCA_903899705.1. Classification (GTDB taxonomy): domain Bacteria; phylum Pseudomonadota; class Gammaproteobacteria; order Burkholderiales; family SG8-39; genus 2-02-FULL-62-17. The sequence continues at coordinate 29,791 of CAIUKQ010000271.1, read as the reverse complement.
GGAAGCGATGGCAAAGTTTTTCATCGACGCCTTCGAGATGCGCATCGCGCAGCGGCGTGATCCGGGGGTGATCGACCTCACCGACGGCACCATCAACCTGACGGTTCTGCCGCTGGGCCTCGGTGGCGCGCCGGACGCGCATGGCATTGAACACATCGGCTTCACCGCCCAGGACAATAATTCTGCGATGAAAAGTGTTCTCGCGGCCGGCGCCCGGGAGAAGAACACCATCCAGCTTGGAGACGTGCACTACGAGCGAAAATTCGAAGGTCCCGAGGGCATTGTGGTCGATGTCGGGCTGTGGGCTGGCACTGCCCCGGTGGAGGCCCCATGATGAGGTTCGAAGCTTTCCTGCTGGCCGTTCTCTGCGCGTTCGGCGCGCAGGCACAAAGCTACCCCACGAAGCCCATCCGCATGGTCATCCCCTTTGCGGCGGGCGGCGCGACCGATGTGATCGGCCGGCTGCTCGCGCAGAAGCTCTCCGAATCCTGGAAGCAGGCGGTGGTGGTCGACATCCGTCCGGGTGCCAGCGGTGCGATCGGCTCGGAATTCGTTGCGCGCTCGCCGGCGGATGGATACACGCTGGTCATGGGCGGCGGCACGACGCACACGGCGGGGCCCGCGGTGAATCCCAAAATGCCCTACAACCCGATCAGCGATTTCACGCCGGTGACACTGGTGGCCACCTTTCCCAACATCCTGGTGGTGTCGCCTTCCCTGCCTGCGAGCTCGATCCAGCAGTTGATTGTGCTGCTCCGGGCCAATCCGGGCAAATACAATTTCGCGAGTTCCGGCGCGGGAGGCACACCACACTTGAGTGCCGAACTGTTCATGATCATGTCCGGCACGACCATGACCCATGTTCCCTTCAAGGGCGCGGGTCAGGCGCTCACCGAGGTGATGGCCGGGCGCGTGGAAGTCTATTTCGACAACCTGTCGTCGTCGCTGCCGCTGGTGCAGCAGGGAAAGCTGCATGGACTGGGCGTGACGGGCCTTGAGCGTTCGACGGCCGCACCCGACATCCCGGCGATCACCGAAGTGCTCAAAGGCTACGAGGCGAACTCGTTCGTGGGCCTGTTCATGCCCGCTGGGGTACCCGCCGATATTCCGCGCGCCTTCGCGGCAGAGACGCGCCGCGTGCTGCAGGAGCCGGACCTGCGCAGGCGGTTCCAGGAACTGGGCGCGGCACCGGTGGGCAGTTCGCCCGATGAGTTCTCGGGGTTCGTGCAGAGGGACATCGAACGCTGGCGGCAGGTGGTCGCCAAGGCGGGAATCAAGCTTGACTGAAGCGGCGTTGGTTTTTTAGGAGAAGACGCGGGATCGCCCCTGCAACTTGGGCGAGGAGATGCCCATCAAGGAGACAATATGAAACACTTGAATCATCGTCTGGCGGCAGTAGTTCTGGCTGCCGCCTCCTGTTCCTGCTTTGGGCAGGGCTACCCGTCGAAGCCGGTGACCATCATCGTGCCCTTCTCGGTCGGCACGCCGCAGGACATCCTCTCCCGAGTCGCCGGCAAGGCGATGGGCGAGCGCATGGGCGCCAGCATCATCGTGGACAACCGCGCGGGTGCCAGTGGCAGCATCGGCAACGGCATGGTCGGCAAGGCGGCGCCCGACGGCTACACGCTGCTGATGACCTCGACCAGTTTCATCATCAGCAAGGCGCTCAACCCCACGTTCACCTATGAGCCGCTGAAGCAGTATTCGCCGATCGCGCTGCTGGCCACCGGCGACATGGGATTTTTCGTGAGCGCCGACACGCCGGCCCAGTCGTTTGGTGAGGTGCTCTCGCTGGCGAAAGCGAAGCCCGGTTCGCTCAACTACTCGAGTCCCGGAAACGGTACACCGCAGCACCTGGCCATGGAACTGTTCAAGCTGGAATCCGGGATCAATGTCCAGCATATCCCCTACAAGGACAATACCGGTTCGGTCAACGCAGTGGCGGCGGGCCAGGTGAATCTTCTCATCTCTCCCATCGTGGCGAGTATGCTGGGGCTTGCCAAGGCCGGCAAGCTTCGCATCGTCGCGGTGATGAACGACGAGCGGCTGCCGGCGTTGCCCGCGGTCCCGACCTTCAAGGAAGCGGGATTCACCGGCATCGACGTCCATGTCTGGTACGGGCTGCTCGGGCCGTCCGGGTTGCCCGCGCCGATCCTCTCAAGGCTCAATACCGAGATCAACGCGTCGATTGCGCAGGCCGACGTCAAGGATATTTTCGAGAAGCAGAGCCTGCGCCTGATCGGCGGCACGCCCGAGCGCCTGGCCGGACTCATGAAGTCGGAGACCGACCGCTGGAACCGGGTGGTCAAGGAAGCGGGTATTAAAGCCGAGTGATTGTCAGGGGACGCCCCCTCATATTGGAGAAAATGCATGAAAATAAAATGCTTGATCGTTTTTCTGGCCGCATTCGGTGCTTTCCCAACCGCGCAGGCCCAGGATGGCGCGGCGCTTTTCCAGAACCATTGCGCGCGCTGCCACGATGGCGCGGAGGGGAGCCGCATTCCCAGCCCGGCGTTGCTGAAGCAATTGGCACCGGAGCAGATCGTGACGGCGCTCGAAAAAGGCGCGATGAGCGCGATGGGTGCCGATCGCAGTCGCGCGGAGCGATACGCGCTGGCGGAATATCTCTCGGGAAAACGATACGCGGGTGTCAGTCCGATTCCGAAATCAGCCTATTGCGGCAGGGCGGATGCGGGATTCTCAAAGGCTGCGGCAGCGCCGTCGTGGAACGGTTGGGGCGTCGATACGGATAACACGCGCTTCCAGCCCGCAAAGGCGGCAGGCCTTGCGGCGGGGGATGTTCCGAAACTGCATCTCAAGTGGTCCTTTGGTTTCCCCGGCGCGACATCGGCGGGCGGCCAACCCGTGGTCTATGCGGGGCGCGTTTATGTGGGCAGCTGGGAGGGTGACGTCTATTCGCTGGATGCGAAGACCGGCTGCATCCGCTGGTCCTTGGAGACCGAAGCGGGCGTGCGCGGTGCGATCACCATCGGGCATGACCGTTCAGGCCGCTCTATCGCCTACTTCGGTGATCTGGCCGCAAATCTTTATGCAGTGGACGCCGCCACTGGAAAACAGGTCTGGAAGGTCAAGCTGGATGAGCACCCGCTTGCACGGGTAACCGGCTCGCCCACCCTTTATCAAGGAAGGCTTTACGTTCCCATTGCGGCGCGTGAAGAATCGCAGGTGTCCGATCCCGGATACGTATGCTGCAAATTCCGCGGCAGTGTGGTCGCTCTGGAAGCCGAGAGCGGAAGGCGAATCTGGAAGACGTATTCAATCGACCAACTGGCAACGGCGACGCAGAAGAGTAAAAGCGGAACGCAGTTGTGGGGGCCATCGGGCGCCGCCATATGGACGACGCCCACCATCGACGCAAGGCAGGGCGTGCTCTACATCGGCACCGGCAATTCCTATTCGTTTCCGGCGGTGAAGACAACGGATTCGATCATGGCGCTCGATCTTGCGTACGGAGCCATCCGCTGGGTTCGCCAGACGACCGAGGCGGATGTCTGGAACGGAGGTTGTCCGCGCGGAGATCCTGTGGTGTGCGCGAAAGATGCGCCGGATTTCGACTATGCCGCATCCCCCATCCTGGTGGATCTCAAGAACGGAAAACGTCTTCTGCTGGCGGGCAACAAATCCGGAATGATCCATGCGCTGGATCCGGATCGCGACGGCGCGCTGGTGTGGGAGCGCAAAGTCGGTCGCGGCGGCACGAGCGGCGGCATCCTGTGGGGACCGGCGGTTGACGGCCGGACCATCTATGCGGCGCTCACCGACCAGGTGCGCATCGGAGGAGGGCGCGAAGTGGATCCCAATGTGGGGGGGAGCATTACCGCCGTCTCAATTGTCGACGGAGAGCCGCTCTGGCGCACACCGAACCCGTCGTGCGCCCAGCGAAAACCGTGCAGCCCGACGCAGGCCGCCGCGGTCAGCGCCATTCCTGGCGTGGTTTTTTCCGGCTCCAACGACGGGTTCCTTCGCGCTTATTCGACGCGGGATGGCAAGGTGCTGTGGGAGTACGACACCGTGCGTGACTTCACCACGGTCAACGGCGTCAAGGCGAAGGGTGGATCACTCAATGACGGCGGCCCTGCGGTTGCGAACGGCATGGTATTCACCAACGCCGGTTATTCGCACCACAGCGGCGTCATACCGGGGAACGTGCTGCTCGCGTTTTCACTGAAGTGACATTTCCGCACGTGCAGTGGGTGGTTTAGACGCTTGTTTCCGGGGGCATCGAAATTTCTTTTCGGGGGATTGCCATGTCTGATCGCAGAACCTTTCTAAAACGGGCCGCCGGCGCGTCGGCGGGCCTGTGTTTTTGCGGCTGCCCCTGGGCACCGATGGCGGCTGCGGCGGAGCCGGCCGGCAAAGGCACGCGCCGGCAGGTGGTGGTGGGCGGTCGCAGGATCCGGACCGTCGACATTCACGCGCACGTCAACATCATCAATGTGCTGGAAACGTTCAAGGAATACCGGACCCAGCTCGACAATCCCACGGCGGGCACTGAAGCCGAATGGAGCATGGAGACTCCGGCCGCGCGCCTCGCGCAAATGGATGAACAGGGCATCGACATCCAGGCGGTCGGCATCAATCCCTTCTGGTACCGGGCCGATCAGGATCTGGCGCGGCGCATTGTCCAGCTGCAGAACGAGAAAATCGCCGCCCTGTGCGCGGCCCACCCGGACCGTTTCGTCGGCATGGGCAGTGTCGCGCTGCAATACCCTGACATGGCGGTGCAGCAGTTGGAGCAGGGCGCGAAGAAACTTGGGATGAAGGGCTTTCTGATCGGCGGCAGTGTCAATGGCGAAGAATTGTCGTCACCCCGGTTCAATCCCTTCTGGGCAAAAGTGGAGGAGCTCGGCTCGCTGATTCTGATCCATCCCCAGGGATTCCCCGATGCCGGCAAACGATTGCAGGGCAATGGCGCGCTGTTCAATGTCATTGGCAATCCCCTGGAAACCACTGTGGCCCTGTCGCACCTGATATTCGAGGGGACACTGGACCGTTATCCCGGCCTCAAGATTTGCGGGGCGCATGGCGGCGGCTACCTTCCGTCCTATATTGCCCGTTCCGATCTCTGTGCCACCCGTGCGCCCGCGCCCTGCAGGACCATGAAACCGATCAAGAAGGCGCCGAGCGAGTACATCAAACAACTCTATTTCGATTCCATGGTGTTCACGTCGGAAGGCTTGCGACATCTGGTCGCCGAGGCGGGTGTCGGCCAGGTCATGTTGGGCAGTGATTTTCCGGCCGGGTGGACCAATGATGCGGTGGATCACATCCTCAATACGGCGTCGCTGAGCGATGCCGAGAAGCGGGCGATCCTGGGTGACAACGCAGCCAAACTGTTGGGACTGCCGGCCTGAGCGGATTGGCGTTGTCACGATTCAATCTGTGTCCCGCGGAATTTGCATTGCCCAGGGGAATATCAGAGCGCCCCGATGCGTTTGCCGTCTCAGGAGAGAAAACGCGGTAGTGCACGCGACCACTGCAGTATCAATCAAGGACGGAGGAGGGATATGAAAGTAACCACGGTGAGAAAACTAACCACACTGAGGAAAGCAACCGCATTGAGGCTGCTTGCTGTGGCGGCATTCGTTTTTTCGACGGCGGCCCATGCGCAGCAAACCGATTTCGCCGCTGCGCAGGTCAAGGTCACCGATCTGGGCCACGACACTTTCATGCTGGAGGGTGTGGGCGGCAATGTCACCGTGGCGGCGGGCAGGGATGGCGCCATCATGGTCGACGGGCAGTTTGCGCCCATGCACGACAAGATCAAGGCGGTGATCCTTGCAGTGGCTGGCGTACCGGTGAAGTATCTGGTCAACACCCATTATCACGGCGACCACACCGGCGGCAACGCCGCATTTGCCGCGGAAGGCGTGACAGTGGTCGCGAATGAAAATGTCGGCAAGCGCCTGGCCGCGGGCACGACCAACCCGTTCACCGGCTCGAAGACGGCGCCGGCGGAAAAATCCATGATTCCGAAACGCCCGTACACGAAGGATCTGAGGCTCAGCGCGGGCGGTCGCGTCGCCAGGGTCGGGCATCCGGCCAATGCGCACACCGATGGCGACAGCTACGTGTACTTTGCCGATGCCAACGTATTGTCCACCGGAGACATTGTCACGCTGGGCCGCTATCCGCTGGTTGATTACACCAATGGCGGCAGCATCGGCGGTCTGATTTCCGCGGTCGACGGCTATCTGAAAATTGCCAATGACAAGACGAAGGTGGTGCCGGGCCATGGGCCGCTGGCGGACCGGAATACCCTTGTCAGCTATCGCACGGTGCTTGCCACCGCGCGCGACCGTGTGGCCAAACTTGCTGCCGATGGAAAAACCGAGCAGGAAGCCGTTGCGGCAAAACCATTCCCCGATCTCGACAAGCAGACCGGCGCGAACCCGCAGCAAAGTGATGTGTTTGTGCGCGGCATCTACAACTCGCTGAAACGCTAGGACGGTCCGGCAAACCGTGGTACGTCCCCGGTTTCAAATGGGGGACGTACCACGGTTATTTCAGTCCAGGGTGGGTACCTTGGCGTCCCTGACTACCTTGCCGTATCGCGCGATGTCGTCGCGGTAGCGTTTGGTAAATTCCTCGGGGCTGCTGCCGATGCCTTCGCCCCCCCATGAGGGCAACCGCTCGATGATGTCCGGCAGTTTCAGGACTCTGGCCACTTCGGCGCTGATGCGGTTCTGAATATCGACCGGAGTGCCACCCGTGGCGAAGGCGCCGACCCAGGTCTCGAAATCGAAATTTGGAACGCCTGATTCAATCATGGTGGGCAACTCGGGGAATTGCTTCGAGCGCGCCCGGCAGGTCACGGCAAGCGCACGGATTTTTCCGGCACGCGCCTGCGGCATCACCGCGCTGGAGGGCAGGAAGCCGTAGTGGACTTCTCCGGCAAGAATGGCGGCAATGACGCCTGCATCATTCTTGTAGGGGATGTGCACCACGTCGATATTGGTTTCCAGACGAAACACCTCGCCGACCAGGTGCGCGATGCTGCCGGGGCCGGTGGAGCCATAGTTGAACTTGTTCGGTTGCGCGCGAATGGCCGTCAGCAGGCTCTTCACGTCGGCGCCAATTGCAGGGCTTGCCGCCATGAAAAACGAATTGCCCGTGATCTGACCCACCGGCGCAATGTCCTTTAGCGGATCAAAGGGGAGTTTGCGGAAAAGCACGGCATTCACCGCGACGCTCATGGAGGAAAACAGCAGCGTGTGGCCGTCGGGCGCGGCCTTGGCTACGAAGTCCGTGCCGATGATGGTGCCGGCACCGACGCGATTCTCCACGAACACCGGTTGCTTCCAGGACTCACTCATCTTCACCGCATAGGCGCGCGCGATCACGTCCACGCCGCCGCCCGCGGCGACGGGGACGATGATGCGCACGGGTCTGGAGGGAAAGGTCTGGGCCCCTGCGCAGCGAGAACCAAGCGCCAAAGCAAAAGCCAGCGCGCAATATGAAATGGATTTGTTGATAGGGGTCATGGTTTGCACAGGTAATCGTAATGACAATGGAAACGCCGTGGACAGGCATTCTGCTACAAAGGCGGTGTTCGGTGTCCCAGGGGGCTGTGCACAAAAAGGCGGCCGGCGAGGATTCCATTCAAGTTGCGCGCCGCTTTTTCGACAAGACTATACTTTCGGGATCGACAGAGGAGAGGGAAAAAATGATCAACATATCGGGCATAGATGAAGTTCTGATTTCAGCCGACTCGCATGTCATCGAGCCGTCGGAAATTTTGAAAGAGCGGGTTCCGAAGGAATTCCGCGATGCGGCGCCGCTTTTCCCGAAGCTGAAGGTGGGCGAGAGTTTTCAGGATCATCCGGGAGGAAGCATTCCCGGTGAGCGTCTCAAGGAAATGGCCACAGATGGCGTATCCGCCGAGGTGCTGTACCCGACGCATTTGCTGGGCGTGTTTGGCATGGATGATGTGCGCCTGCAGCAGGCCTGCTTTCGCGCGTACAACGACTGGCTGATCGATTACATCAGCGTTGCCCCGGACCGGCTGGTGGGCATTGCCGCGATCTCCATTTATGATGTGGATCATGCGGTGGCGGAGCTTGAGCGCTGCGCGAAGGCCGGCATGAAGGGATCGATCATCTGGCAGGCGCCGCATCCCGACCTTCCGTTCCGTTCCAGCCACTACGACAAATTCTGGGCCGCCTCGCAGGACCTGAACATGCCGGTCAGCCTGCATATCCTGACCGGTCACGGCTATCACAAGAATCCCGAATATTTCACCGGGCGCGGCGTGGAGAATTACCGCGGCAGCGTCAACATGAAGATGGATGAAATCGCCAACGCGACCTTCGACCTGATCTGCTATGGCGTGCTCGAACGCTTTCCGAAACTGAGATTCCTCTCGGTGGAAAATGAAGTGGGCTGGGCGCCGTTTTATCTGCAGCAGTGGGATTACTACTACCGTCGCTTCCTGAGCAAGAATCCGCTGCCGATCAAGAAGGATCCGAGCGAGTACTTCAACTCACAGATCTACTGCACGTTTTTCCGTGACGCGGTCGGTGGGCACATGTTCGAGTGGTGGGGACAGGACAACTGCATGTGGTCCAACGACTACCCACACCAGAACTCAACCTGGCCGAATTCCAAGCGCTACATCGAGCGCAATCTGGGGCACCTGCCGGCGGAGACGAGAAGGAAACTGCTGTCGACCAATGCCGAGAAGCTGTTTGGCCTGGACGTGCAAAAACTGGCGAAGGCGGCCTGAGGGGCTCTTCAGCGGTACCAGGCGGGCTTGCGCTTCTCGCGAAAGCTCGCCCTGCCTTCACGAGATTCGTCCGAATTCTGCGAGGCGGCAAAATCGGCCTGTATGCGGTCGATCAGCGCAGGCGTGAGCGGATTGTCGGAAAGCATCTTTGACGTCTTCTTGACCGCCCGCGTTGCGTTCGGCCCGGAGAGGAGCAGTTCGCTGATCAGGCGCTGCAAGGTGTCCTCGAGCTTGTCGGGTTCGCACATTGTTTGCACGAAACCCATGCGCTGGGCGTCTTCCGAGGAAAAACGCTCGCCGGTCTGCGCGTAACGCCTGAAATTGCCGGCACCAATGGCGCGCTGGAAATAAACGCTCAGCGCACCCGAGGTCATGCCCAGGCGGGCTTCCGGAATCGAGAAGAATGCACTGCGGCTGGCGACGTTCATGTCGCAACAGGCCGCGATGGCCATGCCGCCACCGACGCAGGCGCCTTGGATCAGCGCGATGGTCGGCACAGGGCAGGCGTCGATCAATTGGCAGATTTCGAAACTGTCACGAACATGCCCGGAAGCGGGCACCACCGAGGGTTCGCCAATGGCGGCACCCGCGGAAAAGTGCTTGCCCGCGCCACGAAGCACTATGGCGCGCACGGTGGCGTCGTTTCCCCATTTTTCAATGTGGTCGGCCAGTTCGTTGAACATGCCCATGGTGTAGCTGTTGGCCTTGTCGGGCCGGTTGATGATGACGGTTGCAATGCCGCGGGAGTCGACGTCGGCGAGGATCTGGGTCATGCGGGTATCTCCGGACTGATATAACGGCCAGGCTCAATTTTTTCAAGCCGGGCCTTGTTGAAAAGAGGGGCCCTGTTCCCTTTTATTCAGGGCAGGTCGAGTACGCGTTTTGAAATGATGTTCTTCTGGATTTCGGTGGTGCCGCCGCCCACCACGCTGATGCGCGAAGCAAACAGGTCCCCGGCAACGTCGTGTTCGCCGTCAGCCAGCCGGATCCTCTGCATTTCGGGCCCGAGCGTGCCTGCCGCCTGCATCACGAGTTCGGCTGCGCGATGGGAAAGGTCCCCGCCGAAGACTTTCATCACCGGCCCCATGGACACGGGGGCCTTGCCGGCGGCGGCCAGCGATGCACCATGATGGTAGAACGCCGAAAAGGCGAGAAGCTCGATTTCCATCTGCGCGAGTTGCTGGCGGAAAGCCGGGTCGCCGATGGCTCCCGAAACCCGCGCCACTTCGCGCGCCTTGTTGAGTCGCAGCGCCGCGGCGCGGGGGCTGCCGGTGGTGAATCGCTCGTTGCCCAGAACAATATTGGCGAGCTTCCATCCGCCGTTGAGCGTGCCCACCAGATTCTCTCGGGGCACCCTTACGTTGTCGAAAAATTCCTGCGCGAATTCGGCTTGCCCTGCGATATTCCTGATCGGCTGCACCGTGATCCCCGGGGATTTCATGTCGATCAGCAGCATGCTGATGCCGGCCTGCCGCGGGCCTTCTGTGTCCGTGCGGACGAGCGCAAACATCCAGTCGGCCCAGGGACCGTTGGTGGTCCATATCTTGTGGCCGTTGACGATGAAGTGGTCGCCCTCGAGCACCGCGCGCGTCTTGAGGCTGGCAAGGTCGGAGCCGGCGCCGGTTTCCGAGTATCCCTGGCACCAGACCATGTCGCCCGACAGGATGCCCGGCAGATGCCTGGCTTTCTGCTCGGCGGTGCCGGCCTGCATGATGATCGGACCGGCCAGATTCAACCCATGCTGGAACGGTGTCGGTGCACCCGCCCGGTTGATCTCTTCATACAGAATGATCTGCTGTTTCAGCGTTGCGCCCATGCCGCCATATTCGCGGGGCCAGTGGGGCGCGATCCAGCCTCGCTCATGGAGCTTGCGATGCCAGGGCTTCATTTCCGGGGGATTGACCCGGTCCGGACGATTGATGAGGTCGGCAGGGCAGTTCCGCGCAATCCACTGCCGGACTTCGCGCCGGAAAGCGAGGTCATCGGCATTGTCGTCGGAGAAAAGCGTGGTGTTATCCCAGGACATGGGGCTTTTGAACCGATGTGATTAAAAAAACGGGTTAAGCAAAATCCGGGAACTTATCCCCGGGTGGGCTGGGGCTTCTTTTTTGTCGCGGGCGTGGAAGCCTTGCGAACGCCGGCGGTTGCCGCCGTCTTCTTCGGTTTTCCCTGTGTGGCCTTGCGACTCCAGGTGGACACGGCAACCGCCTGCTCAATCGCCACCTTCTGGCCTGCGAACAGGCGTCCAATGCTGTTCCATCGGCGCAGGTCATCCACGCTCACCTTGTACTTCGCCGCGATGCCCGGCAGGGTTTCGCCACGCTGCACCGTATGGAAAATCTTCCGGGTTTCGGTGCGCGGCGCGGCACGCTCGAACTGGATGGGCGCGGTATAGCCCACGGGCAGGGGTTCGGCGGCGGCATCGGAGCCCTTGACCGGCAGCATGAGCTGGTATCCCGGGCCGACCTTCGTTCTCACGCCGATGCCGTTGGCCGCCTTCAGTTTTCCAATGGCGATGCCGTAAGCGGCGGCCAGCTGCTCCAGCGTGTCACCCTTTCTCAGGGTGTAGGTTTCCCAGGAGGACAGGGGTTCCGAATAGTTGGCGAGATTGGCCCGGAATATATCGGCGCGGTCGGCCGGGAGCACCAGCTTCTGCGTCTGCGCGGCGGAAAGCACGAGCCGGTTGTGCGCGGGATTCAGGGCCACCAGTTCCTCCACCGACATGTCCGCGAGGCGGGCGGCGAGCTTGATGTCGATGTCCTTGTTCTTCTCGACTGTGACGAAGTAAGGCTGGTTGGGAATAAGGTCAAGGTTGATGCCGAACAATTCGGGTTTCGCGATGATGTTCTTCAGTGCCTGGAGCTTGGGCACGTAGTAGCGCGTCTCCGCCGGCATGGTCAGACTGGCGTAATCAGTGGGCAGGCCCTTTGCCTTGTTGCGTTCGATGGCCTTGGCCACGGCGTTTTCGCCCCAGTTGTAAGAGGCCAGTGCCAGGTGCCAGTCGCCGTGCATGTCGTACAGGAACTGCATGTAATCCAGGGCTGCGGTGGTGGAGGCCAGGATGTCGCGGCGGCCGTCATACCACCAGTTTTGCTGCAACTCGTAGCGCTTGCCGGTCGCGGGGATGAACTGCCACAGCCCCGAGGCCTTGGCGCTCGAAAAGGCCATTGGGTTGAAGGCGGATTCCACCATGGGCAGCAGCGCCAGTTCGGTGGGCATGCCGCGTTTTTCCAGTTCGTCAACGATGTGGTACAGGTAACGCCGGCTTCGCTCGGCAAAGATCTTGATCATTTGCGGCCGGGCGGCGTACCAGACCTGCTGGTTCTCGACCAGTGGCCCGTAGAGTTGCTGCATCGAAAAGCCGTTCCTGATGCGGTCCCACAAATCGTCCTGGGGGGTGATGAGGTCGATGGTTCGGGCGACCCTGACCGGATCCTTCACCTCGCGCACTTCGCTGATGGGTTCCATGGCGGATTTTGCCGGGATTGCCGCGCGGTCGTCAGCTGCGTTTCCGCCTGCGGGCACGGACGCCGGCAAGATGCGAACCGCCTCGGCGACCGGCGCCTGCTGCGCCACGGCGGGAGAGCCCAGGCAGACAAGGGCAAAAATTGCGCAAAGCCTTGTCGCCGAAGGGAAAAATTGCCGCAATGGATGTTCTGTCATGAGGGGCATCGACGGATGGTAGCCAAGGCGGGCAGGGCTGGTCAACCTGTCATTTCGAGGTCCGCCAGCCCCCAGGAGGAGTTACACCCTTAGAACTTGTTTTTCCATTCCCGGATCGCCCCGAACGTTTCGGCGGCGTCGACGGGCGGATGACCGAGACGGATGGCGGCTGCGGCAACCACATCGGGCTCCGAACAGCGAAAAAACGGATTCGTCGCGATTTCAGCGGCGATGGTTGAGGGTACGGTGGGAATGTTCTTTTCACGCAGTGCTGCGTCGCTGAGGGCGCGTTTCGCAAGCGCCGCGTTGCCCGGTTCTACCGCCTTGGCAAAGGCGATATTAGCCATGGTGTATTCATGTGCGCAATAGAATTTCGTGTCCGGCGGAAGGTCGGCGAGCTTTTGCAGGGAGGCCAGCATCTGCGGCGGCGTACCCTCGAACATCCGGCCGCATCCGCAGGCGAACAGCGTATCCCCGCAGAAAAGCACGTTTTCCCCGTAGTACGAAATATGGGATCGAGTGTGGCCGGGCACTTCAATGACCCTGAAGGTCGCACCCAGTTCAGCCAGATCGACCCGGTCACCTTCGCCGACGCGATGGGTAATGGCGCCGATGCGCTCCTCCCGGGGGCCGTACACCGGCACCGGATGCCGCGCGAGCACCTCGGGCAGTCCGCCGATATGGTCCGCATGGTGGTGGGTGACAAGCACCGCCACCAGTTTCAGGTTCTCGGCCTCGAGATAATCCAGGACGGGCTTGGCATCGCCGGGGTCCACGAGGGCCGCAAAACCGTTGCGGCGAAGCACCCACAGGTAGTTGTCCTGGAAAGCAGGGACTGGGACGATCCTCAGTTGGGAATCCTGGCTCATGGCGTTGGGGGCTTTCCGGAAATTTGCGCGGTATGATGTCGGCAGTGTATTGGAAAATGGAGCACCGGCGGCAATGTTGGCGCAATGGTTTGAGAGCGAGCAGGGCAAATATGTGCTCGACTGGGAATTGGCCCAGTTTGACAACGCAGTCGATGACGTATTCGGTTATCACGCGTTGCAGATCGGGCTGCCCGAAATCGATTTTCTGCGCGAAAACCGCATTCCGCACAAGAATGTCATCAGCCTGGATCAAGGCTCCGCGGTGCGTGCGCGTCCCTGGGAGCTGCCCATCGCCACGAACAGCGTCGACCTGGTGCTGCTTCCCCACGTGCTGGAATTCAGTAACAACGCCCACCGCATCCTGCGCGAGGCGGAACGTGTCCTCATGCCGGATGGGTCGATCGTGATTTCGGGGTTCAATCCCCTGTCGCTTTGGGGGGCCAAACATGCACTGGGGATGAGAGGGGACTATCCCTGGCGGGGAAAAATGATCGGCCTGTTGCGGCTGCGCGACTGGCTCACACTGTTGAGCTTTGAGCAAAATGGAGGACGGTTTGGCTGCTATGCGCCGCCGTTCAAGAGTGCGAAATGGCTGGAAAGGTGGAAATTCATGGAGAAGGCCGGCGAACGCTGGTGGCCGATCGCGGGCGGCGCCTATGTGGTGCGCGCCATCAAGCGCACTGTGGGCATGCGACTGGTGATGCCCAGCTGGCGGGAACGCCGCACCTCGGCCAAGGCCCTGGCGCCCGTTGCACAGCGCGGCAACGCCGCGAACCGTGGTGGCATAGCCGCGAGAACGACCGGGCCGCACCTTGAGCGCTGATGAGGGCGCCCCCCCGATGGCTGGGGCGAAGGAATCGGTGGCGCTGATTGTCAAAAATGTCGTGATCCATGCCGATGGCGCCTGCAAAGGCAACCCCGGGCCCGGTGGGTGGGGGGCGATCCTCGAGTTCGGCGATCACGAAAAAGAGATCTACGGCGGTGAGCGCAACACCACCAACAACCGAATGGAACTGACGGCGGTCATACGGGCGCTCGAATCCCTGAAGGAGCGCTGCGACATCAACGTCTACACCGATTCGCAATATGTGCAAAAAGGGATTTCCGAGTGGTTGCCATCCTGGAAGCGTCGCGGCTGGCTGACCGCCGACAAAAAGCCGGTGAAGAATGTCGATCTCTGGAAACGGCTGGATGAACTGGCGCGCGGCCATTCGGTAGGCTGGCATTGGGTCAAGGGCCATGCCGGCCATCCCGGCAATGAACGCGCGGATGTGCTCGCGAATCGCGGCGTGGCCGAGCTTGCGGCCTGAGTTGGATTCGGAGTTGACGATTTCATGAGCCGGCAGATCATCCTCGACACGGAAACAACGGGGCTCAACGCGCGCCTGGGCGACCGGATACTCGAAATCGGCTGTGTGGAACTGCTCAACCGGCGGATGACCAACAATCATTTCCACAGGTATGTGAATCCCGAACGCGACAGCGAGGAGGGTGCCCTCAAGGTGCATGGCATCACCAGCGAATTTCTGGCGGACAAGCCCAAATTCCACGAAGTGGCGCAGGATCTTTTGCGCTACGTCGAGGGTGCGGAGGTGATCATCCACAATGCGACATTCGACGTGGAATTCCTCGATGCCGAGCTGGGCAGGCTGAAATTGCCGCTCTTTGCGAAGCACTGCGGGGCTATTTTCGATACGCTCAGGTTCGCCCGTGAACTGCATCCGGGCAAGCGCAATTCGCTGGATGCGCTGTGCGAGCGCTACCAGATAGACAATTCCCATCGCACACTGCACGGCGCGCTGCTGGATGCCTCCCTGCTCGCAGACGTTTATATCGCAATGACGCGCGGACAGGACAGCCTGGCGATCGAACTGGAGGTGCCTGTCGAGAATCGTGCCGTCACCGCGGAGGAATTGTCCGCAAGACCGGTCCTGCGCGTGGTTGCTGCGAGCACCGAGGAGCTCGCGGCGCATGAAAAGCTGCTCGACGGAATCGACAAGGAAAGCAAGGGGAAAACCCTTTGGCGCAAGGCGGTCGCGGCAAACTGATTGTCTGGAGGAGTGCGCATGAGCAGTATTGGGATGGGCAACCGTAGGCCGCAGGCGCAGATCACGCATGTGGGCATCTACGTCTGGGACATGGACAGGATGGTTGAGTACTACACGCGGATGCTCGGACTGATGCTGACCGACCGGGGCCCCTATTACCGCGGCGGCGAGATCGCCTTCCTCAGCCGCAAGGCCGATGAGCATCACCAGGTGGTGTTTGCCTCGGGGCGTCCGCCGGGGGAGAAATCCAGCATCAACCAGATGTCATTCCTGGTCGAGAACCTGGAGACGTTGCGCGCCTATTACGCTGCCTTTGCGGCCGAGGGCCAGCAGGGCCTGGACCCGATCAACCATGGCAATGCGTGGAGCCTCTACTGGCCCGATCCCGAGGGCAACAGACTCGAGGTTTATACCTACACGCCCTGGCATGTGCAGCAGCCCTTCGCGAACAAGTTCGACCTTTCCGAATCTGCGGATGTCATCCTTGAGAAGACATTGGCGATGATCAAGGACGACCCCAGCCATTGTCCCCGTGAGCAGTGGGTGGGCGGCCAGCGCGTGAAGCTGGCGCAATGAGCGCCCGCCGGCCGCCCAACGCCCAGCTCACGCATCTGGGTTTCCAGGTGCGGGACATGGACCGCATGATCGATTTCTACACCCGGGTCATCGGTCTTGTGATGACAGATCGGGGCCCTTACTACCGGGGCGGAGAAATCGTGTTTCTCAGCCGCGATCCCTCGGAACACCATCAGGTGGTGCTCGCATCGGGGCGCGCCGCCGACATGGGCACCATCATCAACCAGATCTCCTTCCTGGTGGATTCCCTTGAGGACCTTCGCGAGTTCCACGCCGAGCTGGTCACGGAACAGGTGAAGGAATTGGCTCCCAGGAATCATGGCAATGCCTGGAGCATTTATTTTCACGATCCCGAGGGCAATCGCATCGAGCTGTATGCGCCGACGCCCTGGCACGTGGGCCAGCCCTATGGAAAACCGCTGGACCTGACGCTTCCCGCCGAGACCCTGCGGTGTCAGACCCTTGAGATGATCAGCGGCGACCCCGGGTTCATGTCTCGCGAGGACTGGGAAGCGCAGATGCACAGCCTTATCGTCGAGCGCGGCGGCATACCCGCCTAGCAGCGATTCGCACACCAACCCACGCAGGAAGGCCACGAATGAAAAAACTGAATTTGTTGCGCACCTCCATCGCCGCTGTCGCAGCCCACTTGATCCTCCAGGCCCCGGTACAGGCGCAGGATTACCCTGCCAAACCCATCCAGTTCCTCATCGGTTTTGCATTGGGTGGAAGTTCCGACCTCGTCAGCCGACTGGTGGCCGACCAGCTGGCAAAACGCATGGGACAGCCGGTGGTGCCGATCAACAAGCCGACGGCCAGCGGCATCATTGCCAATGAAACCGTGGCCAAGGCGCCGCCCGACGGTTACAACATGGTGTTGCTCACCTCGGGACATCCGATTGCGGCGGTCATGAGCGTGAAAATGCCCTATGACGCCGTGAAGGATTTCGCCATGGTGTCCACCGTGACCTCTTATCCGATGCTGATCACCGTCGCCGCCGATTCGCCGGTGCGAAGCCTGGACCAGTTGCTGGCAAAGGCGCGCGCGCAACCCGGCACCGTGACCTACGCAATCGCGGGACCCGCGAGCGCGCATCGGTTGCTGGGTGAGCTCATACAGATTGAAGCCAAAGTCGACATGGTGGGCGTGACCTTCAAGGGCGGGGCGCAGGCGATGATCGACCTGATGGGCGGCCGCATTGATGCCATGGTGGAGACCGCCACCTATTCACTGCCGCAGGTGAAGGGCGGCAAGATGCGCGCGATCGCCGTGTCGACGGCGGGGCGTTATGCGCCACTGCCTGATGTGCCCACAGTGGCGGATTCGGTGCCGGGCGTGGAATTCGGTTCCTGGCTGGGTCTTGCCACTTCGCCGGGAACGCCGAAACCGATTATTGATCGTCTCAACCGTGAGGTCGCCGCAATGCTGAAGACTTCAGAAGTACAGCAGCAGCTGGCCAACCTGGGCGGCGAGGCGACACCCTCCACACCCGATCAGATGCGCGACCGCGTTACCGGTGAAATGGCACGCTGGAAGCGCGTCATGGAAATCCGCAAAATCAGCCCCAACTGAGTCAGGTGTTCCGGGTTGTAGAACCGGTCTGAGTTGTCTTTTATTTTGAAGAATCCATTTCCGCAGAGGATTTCATGAGCCGCAAACTGAGCATCGCAATTATCGGTGGCGGCATCGGCGGCCTGACGGCCGGCTGTGCGTTGAAGGAGCGCGGCTTCGACGTCAATGTGTATGAAAAAGCCACGGAACTTCGCGAAGTCGGTGCCGGGCTGCAGCTCGGCCCCAATGCGGTCAAGGTGCTTGATGCGCTGGGATTTCGCGACGCACTGCGCGCCTTTGCCTGTGAGCCGCTCGACATGGTGTCGCTCGAATGGAATGATGCAAGCCTTCGTTATCGCCAGCCCCTGGGCAGCATTTCCGAGGCGCGTTTCGGTGCGAAATACCTGACGGCGCACCGCGCGGATCTGTACCAGCTGATGGTGGATCGCATCGGACAGGGCTCTGTCCACCTGGGACGTTCCTGCCTGGAGGCTGCCACGGTCGGTGATGTCGCCATGGCGCGATTCGAAAACGGGGATGAGGTTGAAGCGGATGTCGTGATCGGCGCGGATGGCATCCGGTCCCGTGTGCGGGAGATCCTTTTCGACCGTGACAAGCCCCGATTCACCGGCCAGTTGGGCTGGCGCGCGGTGCTGCCCATGGAGCGGGTGCCCTTGGTGGGGCCGAATCGCGACATTTCCCTGCGCCGCGACTTTGTCGGATTCATCGGGCCCCGGGGGCACATCATCATGTATCCGATACGCGGCGGCAAACTGCTGAATGTCTTCGCCGGCTACTTTTTGGATTCCTGGGCCGAAGAATCCTGGACGGTGCCGAGTTCGGTGGCCGATATGACGGCTTCCTATGCCGGATGGAACGAACAATTGCTCGAAATGCTGGGCGGGGTGGAGCAAATCTACAAATGGGGACTCTTCGACCGCGACCCGCTCCCGCATTGGTCCAAGGGCCGGATCACCTTGCTAGGCGATGCTGCGCATCCAATGATGCCGACCCTCGCGCAGGGCGCGGCCATTACCATTGAGGACGGATATGCCATTGCGCGCCATCTCGATGCGGGCGCTGCCGATCCCGTGAAGGCGCTTGCCGCCTATGAACTGGAGCGGCAACCACGGGCCAGCAAGGTGCAGTTGATGGCGCGGCAACAGTACATCAACAACAAGATGGTGCCCTCACCGCCCACGCTGAGCCGCGACTGGATCTTCATCCATGACGCGACCACCGGACGGGATTGGGAACCCGCAGCCACCACCGGTTAAGCGGTTCCGGTGAAGGCGTCGCGTTCACGAACGTCAATTCGGGAACGGTTGTATGCTTTCAAATCGCCACGTTGGCGCCCATAACGAGGAGGGGACTGTCATGCAACACAAAATCCGCCACATCGCCCTGTTTGCCAAGGATCAGGAAACCACGGTCGAATTCTACAAAAAGACTTTCGGCATGTACGAGGTTGCCCGCCCGGTGACACCCGGACAGCGCCGCGGCATCTTCCTCTCCGACGGCTACATCAACCTTGCCATTCTTCCCTGCAGTGAAGAGCGCAAGGAAGGCATCCACCACTTTGGCTTTGAAGTCGATGACATCCACCAGACCGAAGCAGTGGCCTTAAAGACCGGCGCGTTGCGCGGCATCGACATACGTCCCAAGGATGGTCGCTTTGCCGAAGCGGGCATTGTCGATCCGACGGGCACGGGCGTTGATCTGTCCACCGCCGGATGGCGCGTCAAGCCCATCGAAGAGCGCGAAGTCGAAGAGGTCAAGTAGTCAGGCGATCGCGGTCTATTCCGCGCTGATTCTGGCGTCGCGAATCACGCGGCGCCAGCGTTCGATGTCGGCGCGAATCAGCGCGCCCATTTCCTCCGGCGTATTCACCGCAAGCCCAAGTCCCTGTTTGCCTATCAGGGTGGCTTTTATGTCAGTTAAATCAATGATTTGCCTGAATTCCTGATTGATCCGGTTGACGATGGCCGGTGGCGTTTTGGCCGGCGCGATGAAGCCATACCAGCCATTGACTGCACCCAGAGACGGGTATCCCAGATCGGCAAAAGTCGGAACGGTCGCTGCCGGGGTTCCAGGCATGGCCTCGCTCATCGCGATCAGCCGCAGTTTTCCCGCTGCCGCGAGAATAACGAGCGATGGCGCCGACCCGAAAGTCATGTCGACGTGGCCGCCGACGAGGTTGCTGGTCGCATCGGAAATGGCCTTGTGCGGAACATGCAGCACATCGACGCCCAGTTCCATCTTCAGCAACTCCATCCCCACATGCTGCACCGTGCCGTTGCCGGGCGTCGCATAGCTGTACTTGCCCGGATTCGCCTTGACCAGTGCGACCCACTCCTTGAAATCCCTGGCAGGAACGGAAGGATGCAGCGCGAGTGTCAGCGGCGCGGTCGCCACTTTTGCGATGGGTGAGAAATCGGCGACCAGATCAAACGGCATGGTCTTCACCATTGACGGCAGAAAAGTCGACGAGTTCGCCATCAGCGCCAGCGTGTAGCCGTTGGGCGCGGACTTGGCGGTGTAATCGAGCCCAATCATGCCGCTCGCGCCGGCCTTGTTCTCAATCACCACCGGCTGCCTGAGACGCTCGCCCAATTTTGCGCCAAGGCTGCGCGCGATAAGGTCTGCGCTGGTGCCGGGGGAGATCGGAACGACGATGGTGATCGTCCGCGATGGATAGGTGTCCTGCGCGGCCACTGGCAGGGAGGCAAATGCAGCAAGGAGAATCGCGGGCAGTGTGGTACGCATGATGAATCTCCCGGTTGATCAGGCTTGGCGTGCGGGACACAAACTATACGGTTCGATGAAGCGCAATACAATGATTGCGGGAGGAGTTTCAATGACGCAAAAGAATTTATTTGCCGTGCTGACGGTGGTTGCCTGCGCGTGGTCCGGTGCCGTTCTGTCGCAGGCATGGCCGGTGAAACCGGTGCGCATCCTGGTGTCCAACGGGCCGGGCAGTGCGCCCGATGTGGTGGTGCGGCTGGTTGCGGACCGGCTCTCCAAATCATTCGGGCAGCCGTTCCTGATTGACAATCGACCCGGCGGCGAGCAGACCATCGGTGCGAGCATGGCGGCCAAGGCGGCGCCTGATGGTTACACGTTCTTCTTCGCGACCAATGATTCGATGGTGGCCAATCAGTTCCGCCTCAAATCGCTGCCCTACGATGTCGAGCGCGATTTTGTTCCTGTGGCCAATGTCGTGGGCAGCGCCGCTTTCGTCGTTGTCGCCAATGGCGAACTGCCGGTGAAAACCTTTCCCGACCTTGCCGCGATGGCTCGCGCGGCACCGGGCAAGATATCCATGGGTATCACCGTGGGGCTCTCCGACATCATTTCCCAGTGGCTCGGCAAGGTGGCCGGTATCGACATGCTGCGCGTGCCCTACAAGCTGAACACGCAGGCCAATCAGGACGCGGCGGCCGGGCAGGTGAACTCCATCGTCACCTCCTACCAGTCCATCGTGCCCCTGGTGCAGGCGGCGCGCCTTCGCGTGATCGCGGTCACCGGATCCGAGCGCTATCCGCTGCTGCCCGAGGTGCCGGCACTGGTGGAGGCCTATCCGGGCGTGGTGATCGAGGGATGGTTTTTCTTCGTGGCGCCTGCTGGCACGCCTGCCGACATCGTGCAACGCATGAACCGTGAAACGGACCGCGTGATCGCCGACCCGGAGGTGGCGCAGCGCATCCGCAGTTTTCATTTCACGCCGGGGCCGGCCATGACCCCCAGGGCGATCGAGGAGCGCATGCGCGAGGAGCGGGGGCGCTGGCGCAGGATCGTGCAGGACATCGGCCTTGTGCCGCAGTAACTGTTGTCGGGATTAATCAGAGACAAGGCCTGCTCACTTCATATAAGCAGGACTCGGAAGGAGAAAGTCACAGTGAAAATAATCCGGGCGACAGAGAACAAAATCCGAGCATTGATCTGTTTCATCGCGCTGGCTGTTTGTGCGGGAGGAGTCCCCGCGCAAACCTGGCCGGTCAAACCGGTTCGGGTCATTGTCGGTTTCGCGGTTGGCGTATCGCCGGACTTGTTTTTGCGCGCGGCACTGGAAACCCTCTCCAAGCGCACCGGCCAGTCTTTCGTGGTGGACAACATCACGGGTGGCGGCGGATTGATTGCCGCGCAGACCGCCGCGCGCGCCACGCCGGACGGCTACACGCTGTACATGCCCGGCGTCGGGGTGGTCGCCACGGACCGCTACATGTACAAGAACCTTCCTTATGACCCGGACAAGTCGTTCATCGCGGCATCCATGCTGTACGTGAGTGGCGGGGCCTTCGCGATTGCGGCGCACCCCGACTTGAAGGTGAATACCCTTGCGGAACTGATTGCGCTTGCGAAAACAAAACCCGGCATTCTGAACTACGGCTCGGACACCATCGGCGTGACGGCCATCGTCGGCCAGTGGTTCAACAAGGTGGCCGGCATCGACATGGTGGCCGTGCCCTACAAGAGCCCCGCACAACTCATGCAGGATTTCGTGTCGGGCCGCACGCAGGTGGCCATCACCACCACGACCAACCTCGAGCCGTTCCGCAAGTCGGGAAAATTCCGGATTCTTGGCGTGAGCGGCCTTGAGCGGAATATCGGCATGGAGGAAATTCCCGCCATCGCCGAAACCCTGCCCGGATTCAAGATGTACGGATTGGGCATGCTGATGGCGCCCGCCGGAACGCCCGCCCCGGTCATTGCGAGAATCAACAGTGAGGTGGACGCGATCATCAAGGACCAGGCCTACCAGCAGCGCGCCACGCAGTTCGGTTACCTGCGCATTCCCGGCGCCGGGAGCGCGCAATCGATTGCCGAATTCATCGCCTCGGAGCGGGAGTACTGGGGCACCATCATGAAAGGGCTGAACGTTCAGCCGCAGTAGTCGGGAACATACTCAGGGAACACACATGGCATTTTCAATCCGGCGCATTGTCACCGGTCATGACGACAAGGGCAGGGCGGTGGTTTCGATGGATAGCGTCATCCCCTCCAGGGCGGGGCGCTTCGATGACGGCACGGCCGTGCAGGAATACTGGCAGACCGATTCGCTGCCGCCGCGTCAGGATGGGGGCGATGCGGTAGCGACTCGCGCACCGGTTACGCCCAAACCGGGTGGTTCGATCCTTCGCATGCTTCACATTCCGCCAGGCGCCAGGGGGGATGAACTGCATCGCACCGCCACGCTCGACTACTTTCTGGTGATGGATGGCGAGATCGAGATGACGCTGGACGACGGCAAGTTCGTCGCGTTCAAAAAAGGGGACACCATCGTCATGCGCAACACCATGCATGGCTGGCGCAATCGCAGCGACAAAATGTGCCTGCTGTTCGAAGTGCTGATCGATGCGCGCGGCGGCAGGGGCCTGTTGCCGCCCAACACCGGCGCCGACCCGCAAGACACGCGCGGGGGCTGAGGAAAAACATGCCAACAAAACTTCGCAGAGTCGTCACCATCAACGACGACCAGGGCAAGGCCGTCGTGTCCTGCGATTCAATCGTCGAGTCCCAACCCGGCCGCAGCGGCGGTAGCGTGCACGTATGCAACATCTGGATGAGCGATGGTTCGCCGCCGACACTCAATGGCGCGGATGCATTGGACAGTCCCATCCCGATGCTGCCCGTCCCCCGCGGCGCCACATTTCGCATGATGGAGATCGGCGCCGGCACGGCCCCCCACATGCATCGCACGGAAACGCTTGATTACATTATAGTTATTGAAGGTGAGCTGGACATGTTCCTGGACGATGGCGCGAAGGTTCACATGAAGGAAGGCGACATCATGATCCAGCGCGGCACCCTGCACGGCTGGGCTAATCCGGGCGACAAACCCTGCCGCTTTGCCACGGTGATCATCGACGGCGGCGGGCGATTGTTTGAGGCATGAGCGGTTGCATGAACCGGAAGTAATGGAAAGAAATAGAGGGAGGGAAGTCTTGGATCAAAGCATGAAGGGCGCAAAGGAAGAGAAGACCCGGTTACCACTCGACGAGGGTACCGGTTACGGCCGCGCCTCCGCGACCTGTGATGAAGAACTGGTGCGCGTGGGCCCCGGCACTCCCTGCGGCGAACTGATGCGTCGCTACTGGCAGCCGATCAGCCAGTCTGCGCATGTAACCGAAGTTCCGCAGGCGTTGAAGGTGCTCGGCGAGGACCTTGTTCTGTTTCGCGATGGACTGGGCCGTCCAGGACTCCTTCATGCGCGCTGCGCGCACCGCGGCACCTCGCTGTACTACGGCAAGGTGGACGAACAGGGCATCCGCTGCTGTTATCACGGCTGGCAGTTCGACGTTCAGGGCCGCTGCACTGATCAGCAGTGTGAACCCGAAGGCGGCCGCCACCGCGACAATGTGCGCCAGCCCTGGTATCCGCTCGAGGAGCGTTACGGTCTGGTGTTTGCCTATATGGGGCCGCCGGCAAAAAAGCCGGTCCTGCCTCGCTACGACATTCTTGAAAACCTCGGCGCCGACGAAATGGTTTTCCCCACCGGGCCATCCGGGTTCGGTGCGGGTGCCGACGACACCGTCAGGCTGATTCCCTGCAACTGGCTGCAGCAGTTCGAGAACACCCTGGATCCGTTCCACCTCACCGCGCTGCACACCAAGCACCGCGGCGTGCATTTCTGCGCCGATCTGGGCAATGTCCCCCAAGTCAGGTTCGAACCCACGGAACGCGGCATACGATATGTGTCCACGTTCAAACGGCTGCGGGATGGTCGTGAAGTCGATCGTATCTCCCCGGCGTTGATCCCCAATATCCGCAGCGTTCCCAGCGTGATGCTAGACCTCGGGCCATCGACTCATGTTGTCTGGACGGTTCCCGCCGATGACTCGAGCCACTACCTGTTTCAGGCCGGCCGCGTCAAAAAAAGCTACAAGGGCACCGCCGACATGTTTCGCACCACGCGTCCGGTGCGTTTCTCCGATGAAGACTCGGACCGCACGCCCACGCAACCCCGCCTCTGGTCGGAACTCACGCCCGAGCAGATCCAGCGCTACCCCAGCGACTGGGAGGCGCAGATCAGCCAGGGGCCGATCACCCTGCATTCCGTGGAAAATCTGGGCACCACCGACATTGGCGTGGTGATGCTGCGCCGGCTCCTGCGCCAGCAGATCCGCGTGGTGCAGGAGGGCGGGGATCCCATGGGAGTCAGTTTCGATCCCGACGAGCCGGTCATCAAGGTGGGTGGCGTGAACGTGTTTACCGAGGTCGCACCTCAGACCTGAACCCTGGTGGCATTCCGTTCAGTGCGGGCGCCGGCAAATGGCTATGATAGGCGCCGCGCTGCCGCCACCGGCACCGATTTGATGACTCACAGGAGAATAACGATGGCTTCGATGTACAAGGTTTCAATCCCCGTCTATATCCGCAGGCTCAACGGCCTGGCAATCTGCCTGAAGAAGGCGCATGACCAGTATGCGGAAAAGAAATTCGATGAATCATCGCTGATGGGACAGCGCATGTTCCCCGACATGTTCACCTTTGCCAAGCAGGTGCAGGCCGCCACCGACCACGCGCGCGCAAGCGGTGCGCGTCTGGCCGGCATGGAGCCGCCCACGGTTGAAGCCAACGAGAAAACGCTGGCCGAACTGATTGCCCGCGTTGACAGCACGGTTGCGTTCCTGGGAACGATCAAGCCGGAACAGGTCGACGGCTCCGAGGACAAGACCATTGCATTCAAGATGCGCGGCAACGACGTGTCCTACAAGGGCCTGGATTTCCTGCTGAATTCCAACATGCCCAATTTCTACTTCCACATGACCACCGCCTACAACATCCTGCGCACCAACGGCGTGGAAGTGGGCAAGCGCGATTTCATGGGACCGGCCTGATCTAACGGCGCCGCGAAGAGCCCGCAATGACAAAGCCCCGCATCGCGGGGCTTTGTTTTTTCGGCCACTCGCTGTGGCCTGATGTCGTCACGATATGGTAACGATTACCGGCCTTGATTTACCGGCTTTCACGGGATTCGCTGTGAGAGTGATTCATCGATAAGGCTGCCTCCATGAACGACACTGAACTGCGCCTGGCTGCCCAGGAAATCAGGCGGTGCGTACGTCACGCACCCCGTCGTCTGCCTCAGCTCCTCGGTCGGGACAATCCTCAAACCTCAAGTTGAGTTTGATTGCTGCGCGGTCGCATCAGGCACACCCGCGATCCGGGCGCACACAACAGCGGACACATCGCGCAGCTTTGAATCTCGAGTGGTTGGTTTGGAATCCGTCCCGTACCGATTCGCCAAAGCAAATTCAGTGGACGCCTTTCGAGTATTGATGTCAAGGCGTTGCACCGCCCTATTTGATGTGACTTGATCGAACAGGAGTACGGTTATCCGATGCTCCCCGGTGTGATCTCTACCCTCAGGTTAACGGACCAAGTACCTGATTTCTTGTTGATCATTGTCGCGCCCGGTCCCGATGACCTCGCGCGGCATCGCGATCAAGCTCAAGCCGCCACCGCCTTGAGGGGGCGAGGCGCGCCGCGGCGGTCGGTGTTTTTCGCTCGATACAGGTTCCCGTCAGCCGCCGTGAGGTACAGGCTTGAAAGCCCGGCGTCACCGAAGGCCACGCGCATGGGCTGGTCGGCGGGCGCGGGCTGAGATTCAAGCAATGCGCCGTCGGGCGAGAAGACGTAGATTCGTGGTCCGGGTCCGCTTTTGCTCCAACCCGCGCAGGCGATCAGATTGCCCTCCGCGTCAATGCACAATCCCTCAATGCCGCGATGCGCGCCCCGGTAATCGGCGCCGAAGGTATGCAGCACGCGGAACCGGGCATCGAGCGTGCCATCCGCCTGGATCGTATAGGCGCGCAATTCGCGCTTCGCCGCATTCACATCACCGTCCGCGACATACAGCGTCTTCTCGTCAGGAGACAGCGCGATGGCACGCGGCCCCGCGGTATCGAACGTCATGCGCTGCAGTGGCCAGCCCTTGTCCTCCTTCATGCGCAGCACCGACTGGTGATCGAGCAGGGGATACATCTGCGGTCCTGCCGATGGAATGGGATTGTAGGGATCTGAAAACCACACGCGTCCCTGACTGTCCACGGTGAGATCACAGGGGAAGTTGGTGTAACGGCCGTCCAGCTGCAGCGCTGTCGGCGTGGTGATGCCGCCCGGCAGGTACTGCACCACGCGTCGTCCGCCTTCCTGCCCGCCGAACACTTCGCCGCCGGGTCCGATGGCGAGTCCATTGGTGCGAAAGGTCCATTTGCGGAAATCGCTGACCGCGTTGGTTGCGGGGTCGTAGCGCAGCACGCGATCCTCGCCCACCGCCGTGAAGAACATTGCGGTGCCATCCCATGCCAAACCGCCTGTCGGTCCCTTCCAGGGGCCGGCCACTTTTTCAAAATTCCAGCTCATGTCTCTCTCCCTTACCAGACCGGCACGCCGGCGATCCTCACCTGCGTGCGGTACATGCGGTGATGATCGGTGATGAACAGCGATTTCCAGTCATCCCCGCCCCAGCAGAGGTTGGAGACATGGTTGGGAAACCGGATGCGCCCGAGCACCCGCGCCGAAGCATCGAGGATGTGGATGCCACCCGGGCCGGAGGTGTAGACATTGCCTTCGCTGTCCACCTTCATGCCGTCCGCGTTGCCGGCTTCGCGTCCCTCCAGTTGCACCCATTCACGCGTTTGCGAAAGGGAGCCGTCGGCGTGCACGTCATGCACATAGAGCTTGTTGACACGGGTATCGTTCACGTAGAGCAGTTTCTCGTCCGGCGAGAACGCGAGCCCGTTGGGATAGCTGATGGCGCCGGTTACCAGACTCACCGTTTTTCCATCGGGTGAAATGCGATACACACCCTGCACCTCGGCCTGCCGCTGTATGTCGGTGCCGGCGGCGACCATGCCGATGTTGATGAGGCCACCCGCCGAGTCGGTGAAGTAGATGCTGCCGTCGGAGCGCATCACGATGTCGTTGGGGCTGTTGTACTTCTTGCCATCGCAGCGTTCGGTGAGGATGGTGATCGAACCGTCCTTTTCGATTCGCCAGACATTGCGCGAGGACCATCCGCACACCAGCAGGCGTCCCTCGCGGTCGAAGGTCATGCCGTTGGCAAAGCCGGTGGGGTGCATCACCAGTTCCTGGCCCACGCCCGGTTTCCATTTCCAGATGTTGCTGCCAATGATGTCCACCCAGTACAACTGGCCGGTGCGATGGTCCCACACCGGTCCTTCGCCGAAATCCATGCCATGAGCGACCACATCAAGGGACCCCATCGGATCGATCAGCTTTTCAAGCCCCGGTGCCTGTTTGTCTATATCCATAATTTATTTATAAATCAATGAGTTGCGTCGTGATACGAGAACGCGATAACGCAGGGTTCGGCGGAGCGGTTGCTCCATGCGTGGTTGGTGCCGCGCTGAACGACGGTGTCGCCCTTCTTCAATTGCACCTCTTCAGTGTCAAGGATCAGCGTGATCTCGCCCTCGAGGATCAGGCAGAAGTCGAGCGTCCTGGTCTTCTGCATATACGGGTGCTGTGACTTCGAATGGAAGGTCGACGCACCCGGTGAACCCATGGCTTCGAAATATTGCTGCACCTCTTTCGCGCCGACTTTGCGGATGAACCCGTCATCCGGCGGAAATGTAACGATCCGGCAGACCGAGCCCTGCGGTGGCGGCTCAAGCGTGTGCGGCGCATCCAGCGACTCGCGCACGCCCTTGAGGCGTGCCGGCGTCCGGTCGGTCACCCAGATGCGTGTCGATGAAAACCCCGGGCGGGCCTCGTCGTAGCGCACATCCGGTGATGGGCCATCCTGAATGGCGGTGGAGGTGCCGTCCTCCCGGTCGAGCGTGACGATGCGCCGCACGGGTTTAGCTTTTTCACTCATCAGAATCCGCCCCCATCATGACGAAGGCCATGAGGCTTGCGCTGGTGCGGTTGCTCCAGCCGTGCCAGTTGCCGATCTGCACCACCACGTCGCCGGGATTCATCGCGCGCTCGCCATCGTCCAGCTGCAAAATGCGCTGGCCTTCGAGCACGATGCCGACATCGAGTGTCTCCGACTTGTGATAGGGCGAGGAAAAATAATTCTGCCCGCCCTGATACCAGGCGCCGCCCGGCTCGTTCTGTTTCGGCGGGTGCCTTGGAGCGGCGCCCTTGTCCGTCGCCGGGTCGTAATCCGCCGGTTTTCCCGCAGACTGCACGATGCGAAGATGCCCGCCCGTGTGTGGGGGCTCGAAATGATAGGGCAGGGCGCCGTCATCGCGATCCACCGACATGTCAATCGGTGAATGGGCATAGACCCACACGTCGGTCATGCCCGAGGGTTTGCCTTTCTGAGGATTGGCGTTTGGCGCTGCGCTGTCCCAAAGCACGCGCGAGCGGCCCTGTGCATCATTGCCCGTCACCACGCGGCGTATGGGCTTGAGTCCTTCGGTCATGCATTCCCCCTCGTCTATCAACGCGTTTTTCAGGCGGAACTTGCGACCGCCGTGTTTTTGGACGCGCTAATATAGCCGAAGGTGTTGATTGCGATTGCCCCTTGCGTCAGGAATGTCGCAACGGGGCCTCCGCCAAGTGCAATGTTTCCGCCGCGTTGACGATGGATTCGGCGACGTCTTCTATCTTCCTGTGATTGTCGCGCGCCAGTTTGCGCAGTGCCTGGTTGGCGGTTTCACGTTGCGCGTGGGTATGGGCCAGAAGCACGCCGACGGCGGTGCTGATGATGCGTTTTTTGCTTAACGCTTCGTTGAGTTGGTCGCAGGTTTCCCGGTTTTTCTCCATGGCTTTTGCCGAGGCCAGCGCGGCTTCGATGCTGGGCACAAGGCGGGGAACGTTGACCGGCTTCACCACGTAGCCCACCGGATTTCCCGCGGTTGCCTTCGCAACGGTTTCCTCATCGGTATTGGCTGACAGGAACAGGACCGGCAGACGCCGGGTCTGGTGAATCTGCGCGGCCAGTTCAATGCCGGACATGCCCGGCATGCTGATATCGAAAATGCCCAGGTCGTAGGGGCCGCTCTCGACGAGTTTCAGCGCGATTTCAGCATTCGGCGCTTCATCAACGACATAGCCACGTTCCCGCATTCCTTTGGCCAGCATCACCAGGGTCATATAGTCGTCATCCACCAGCAGAATGCGTGCCGCGGGGGGGGCTTGGGTATCCATAAAGGGCACTCCTGTTTTTCGTCTGGCTTGCGGACACGGAGATTCTAGGCTGCGGCAGGGAGTCCCTTGACTCAAAGCAAAGGGGGAAAAGCCCCTTATTTCCGCGCTTGTTTCCTCTCTCACCTCCCGGTTGCCGGGTTTCAGGTGCGGCCGTTGTCAGCCTCGCATGGCTCAATTGCGGGGGCGCGAAGACCAACTCCGGTGATGATCC
>CAIUKQ010000270.1 GCA_903899705.1 uncultured beta proteobacterium | reverse complement strand
GTGAAGTCGATGGAGTTCTTGTCGCTGCTTGGAAACCAGAGGGCCGGATAGGGCTTTTGCACAAAGTGATTGTGAAGCTCAACATCCTTGTAGTTGTAGTACTTGCCGCTGAAATTGAGGTTGTCCGTCTTGCTCGCGGCAAAGAATACGTCCAGGATCTCGCGATAGCGCTCGCGCGACTCCTCGATGTTCGGAATGCCGAGATAAGCGGATTCGATCGGCGACACGCCCCGCCCGACCCCCAGTTCCAGGCGCCCGCCGCTCATCTGGTCGAGCATGCACATCTCAAGGTAGAAGCGATAGGGGTTGTACCAGGGCAGGCACCAGGTCAGCGCGCCAAGCCGGATATTTTTCGTGCGTTGAATGGCCGCGGCAACGAGGAGCGAAGGCGAGGCATCGATGGAGAGCGGCGTGCCCTGATGCTCGGCGAGTTGCCATGAATAAAACCCCGCCTTGTCGGCGGCCTCGGCCAGTTGCAGCTTGTGCTCGAATATTTCGGCGGGCGGCGCGCCCGTGGCTTCCACCCAGTCGAACATCCCGATCTCGAGCGGGCTCTCCGGAAAACTTCCTGTACTCACATTGCCTCCTGAATTTCAACCTGAAAAATCAATGGCGCGGGCTTTACCCGCGCCATTGTTGCGCCTTCCCTCCCGGGATTGCGATACCTATTCGGGCTTGACGCCCGCGTCGGAGAGAACCTTGGAAAATTTCGCCAGATCAACCCGAATGCGTTCCGCAAATACTTCGGGAGCTCCGCCGACAACGTTGAACCCCTGGGAGGTGAACAACTTGGACACCTCCGGTGATTTCATCACCGCGTCAAATTCACGATTCATGCGCAACACGATCTCGCGGGGCATGCCTCCCGGTCCGAGGGCGCCATGCCAGCCTTCAAACCACATGTCGGGAAACACCTCGGAGGCCGTGGGCAGTTCGGGCAATCCGAATCCACCGCGCTTCTGGGTCATGGCCGCGATGGCCTTGATCTTTCCGCCCTTGATATGCGGCAGGGAGGTCGTCACCGCATCGAACATGACGTTGACCTCGCCGCCCATCAGCGCCGTCAGAGCAGGCGCATTACCCTTGTAGGACACCATGATCATTTCCGCCTTGGAAAAGGCGCGCAGCAACTCGCACCCGACAGTGGGCAGCGCACCGGAGGACGCGCAGCTTACCGTGCCGGGCTTCGCGCGTATGGCAGCGACCACATCGGGAAATGAGCTATGGCCGAAGGCATTGCTGCCCACCATCAGGAAGCCATTGGACATGAACATGGAAATCGAGGTGAACTCGCGCGGATCGGGGCTGCCCTTGACGAATGCCGGATTGGTGGCCATACCGGAAATGGCATAAAGGATGGTGTAACCATCCGGCGCCGATTTGAGCACGGCGTCCGCGCCGATATTTCCCGAGGCGCCGGCGCGGGTTTCAATCACCACGGGCTGGCCCATCCGTTCACTGAATTTCGGCGCGATCACCCTCCCGGCGTTGTCGGCGGGCCCGCCTGGCACAAAGGGCATGATCATGCGTATCGGTTTGGACGGAAACGTCTGCGCCTGTGCAGTCACGGAACAGATGGCACTTGCCACGCCTATCAGGGTCGCAATGGTTTTCACGGTTCTCTCCTATTCGGGTTTTGCGCCAGACAGCGCGACGGCTTTCGACCACTTTACCGCTTCGTCGGCAATCAGCTTGCCGAATTCCTCCGGGGTGCCCCACACCACTTCCCCGCCCTGCGTGGCCATGACATCACGCATCTCCTTGGTGTCCGCGCCACGCTTGGTCTCCGCATTGAGCCGCTGGATGATGGCGGGCGGCGTTCCTGCAGGGGCAAGCAGCCCGGACCAGCTGCCGGACTCGAACGGCGGCAGGCCGGTTTCGGCCACGGTGGGGACATCGGGTGCGAACGGACTGCGCTTGGAGGACGCCACGGCGAGCAGGCGCATCTTGCCCGCCTTCACCTGCGGGCCGATCGAACCCACCGTTTCAATGAACATGTGAACGTCGCCCGTCATTACCGCGGCTATGACCTTCGCGGGATCGCCATAGGGCACATGGACCATGTCGATGCCGGCGGTGCGCAGGAACAGGGCTCCCGAAACATGCGGCGGACTTCCCGGCGGCGGTGAACCGTAGTTGTATTTGCCCGGATTGGCCTTGATCAGGTCAATGAACTGTCGCATGGTGGTCACGTTGAGGGAATTGGGAACGGCAATGACGCTGGGCGCGTTGGCCACCTGGCTGATGGGGGCGAACATCTTCACCGGATCAATGCCCGCGCTGGGAAACATGGCCGGCCCGATCGACAGCGATGTGATGCTGCCCATCATGATCGTATAGCCATCCGGCGCGGATTTCGCCGCCACCGCGGCTCCCAGGGTTCCACCGGCACCACCACGATTTTCAACAATGATGGGCTGTCCGATGCCTTCGCTCATTTTGGTCGCCAGCACCCGCACCGCATAGTCCGGCGGGCTTCCGGGCGCCGTGGGCATGATCACCCGGATGGGTTTGGATGGAAAGACCTGCGCGTGCAATCGCTGGCCGCAGTACAGGCAGCCTCCCAAAGCCAGTATTGCCGTCATCGCCAACCGGTTGTGTCGTGCAATTGCCAAGGATTTCATCAGCATTCCCCTTCGTTAGGCTTATTTTTTTCGAGTAGCCGGCTTGCCCCACAAGGTCTTGCTGGCGATCTTCGCGCCCGCGGCCAGCGCCTCGAACTTGGCCCACATCACACTGGGGTGAACGCGGCGGTAGAACGGCCCCTGTGCAAAACCGCAGTCGGTGCCGGCGATGATGCGCTCGCGTCCCAGAATCTTTGCCAGACGCACAATGCGTTCCGCGACCAGTTCGGGGTGCTCCACCACGTTGGTGACATGGCTGATCACGCCCGGAACGAGAATCTTGTCCTTGGGCAGTTTCGCGCTTTCCCAGACACGCCACTCGTGCTCGTGCCGCGGGTTCGCCCCTTCAATCACATAGGCGCCGGCATTGACCTTGAGGATCAGGTCGACAATATCCTTGAGAGGCACGTCGGTGACGTGCGGGCCGGGCCAACTGCCCCAGCACACGTGGTAGCGCACCCGGTCGGCGGGGATGCCGCGCAGCGCGTGGTTGAGCACCTCCACATGCATGCCCACCCATTTGCGGAAATCCTTCAGGGTCCCCGGGGGCACCATCCGGTCATAGGTGACTGCGGCACGGGCGTCATCGAGTTGCAGGATCAGGCCCGCATCGACGATGGCCTTGTATTCGACCCGCATCGCCTCGGCAATCGCCTCCAGGCATTTCTCGTCGCTCGCGTAGTACTCGTTTTTGCGGTCGGGAATCACGCTGGAGGGCGCTGCAACCGGAAGAAAGCCTTCCTTGAGGCCGGCCTTCTCGAGCGCCGCCTTGAAATTTTTGATATCCCGCTGCAACTCGTCCATGCCCGTATAGCTGATAGGGCCCACGCAAACCGAATCGCTGACCGTGGCGCGACCGTCGCGCGCGTCGAGCTCGGCATAGAACTCGGCAAAGCGCTCGCGGTCGACACCGCGCGCGAAAGGATCGGGCGTGCCCGGCTTGACCTTCCTGCGCTCGAAACCGGACAAACGCTCCAGCGCATACTGCGACCAGCTGATGCCCTTGCCGAATTCACCGTCGCTGGGAATGTCGATGCCCACCTGGGCCTGCTGTTTGACCACCTTGGCCACACTGGTCTTTAATGTCTTGGCGAAGGCCTTGTCGCTGAATCCTTTGCCGGCTTGCTTCGCGCGCAGGTGATCGAGCACCTCGGGCGGCCGGATCAGACTGCCGACGTGGCTGGTGAGAATGCGCTTGTCGCTGGTTTTCATCAGGGAAAATCTCCAATACGCCCGTCAAATGCCGGGCCGGGTAAAAAAGAGCCGCAAGTTTAAGCGATTTATGACCGCACTTTATATGGGGAAGGTGGCCCGCAACAGGGGAATCGGTTCGAGATCGTCCTATCCCCGATCGGAGACACCCTGCAACGGCCCGGGCACGCGAACCGCGATAACGGCAGGCCGCCCGGCACGCGTCGCTTCCAGCCCCTGCTGCAAGGCCGGACCCACGCGGTCAGCGTCCGTCACATATTCGCCGTATCCGTCCACCGCCTCGGCATACTTGGCGAAGTTGGGCGGCGGATCAAAGCTGCCGCCGGCGTAATTGCCATGCTTCACCGCATAGCCTTCGGGATACATCTGGCGCAATTCCGTGGTGCCGGTGCTGTAGGAACCGTTGACGAACACCATGGTGAGGAAGGGAGACTTGTGGTGGCGTGCCGCCCACAGCGCCGCCATCGGCGTGCCAAAGGAGTAATAGCCGTCGCCGCTTGCCAATATGACATCCTGACCGGGGCGCGACAGTTTGATGCCAAAGGCAGCACCCGACCCCCAACCGCCCGTGCTGCTGCCGCTGCGGAAATAGGTGCCGGCCTCGGTGCGTTTCGAATAGTTGTGCACGTAGCCGCCATTGGAGATGCCGTCGTTCAGCACTATGGCGTCGGGCGTTAGGATCTTGCCCAGTTGATAAGCCGCCCAGCGCCCGGTTGCCTTGCCGGATTTTCCGTCGGCAATGGCCAGTTCCTCGGCCTTGGCCGTCATCTGGCGTTTCTTTTCATCCAGGCGCTTGCGCCGCTCGGCAATGCGGGTCATGTCGGATTTGTCGAGCATCGCAGTGGCCGCTTCGAATATCGCACGCGCGGTGCGCGAAGCGGTTGCCGGAATCCAGAGGTCCGCGCGGAACTCCTGGGTCTTCAGCCGTGAGTACACCGGATCGATGGAAACCCAGGCGATCTTCGCATCGGCCGCGGGCGAACCCACGCCGGGTATCCACGGGGCCGCGCTCTCGAACACCAGCACCACATCGGCATCTTTCGACTGCGGTCCCGTGCCGTACAGCCCGTGAGTTGTCGGAAAATTCATGCGGTCGGAGTTGGAGGACTCGGTCACCGGAATCGCGAGCAGCTCGCAAAGTTTGATGAGTTCCGCCGTCGCCTCCGGATCATGCGCAACTCGTTCGGTGAAAAGAACCGGGTTCTGCGCCTTGACCAGCCACTGCGCAATCGCCTTTGCATCGTCCTGGTCGGGCGAAATGGGACGCGCAATGCCCAGTTGCTGCACCGTCGGAAAACGGATCTTTCCTGGCAACGGCAACATGGCCGTTTCGCGCGGCATGGTCAGGTACACCGGCCCCTTGGGCTCGCTGATCGCAACCTGCAGCAGGCGGCTGACAATCAGGCCGGGGTTGTCGATGTGCTCCAGGCGGTGGTCGGTCTTGGTGAACTGGCGAACGATCTCCGCCTGATCACGCGGTTCCTGCTGCCATTGCACCGGCGAGCCGCGCGAACCGCGCATGGAACCCGGAAATGCTCGCGGGCCCGTGCCGCCTGTCATCAACACCGGGTAGCCACCGCGCCACGCCGTGTGGATGGCCCCGCCGTAATGCAGCGTTCCGACATCGACGTGCGACGACGTCGCCGTCGGCTTGCCCGTCACCATGGCGGCGCCCAGCGCTGCGTTGAGCGCCACGGATTCGTGGATCATGGTGATGAGTTCGGGCGCGGGCGTTCCTTTCACCGCCGCCTTTGCGGTCGCCTCCTGCAGAAAGGCTGATTCGGAGCCGGAGACAAAAAATATTTTGTCGACACCGCCGAGCTTCATCGATGCCACCAGGGCATCCGACCATTCGTCGGCGGGGTATTCGTTCCAGTAATTATCGACGCCGGGGTTGACCGTAGTGGACATGCTTGTCTCCAGGGAATGGTGGGGGCAATCGAGGATTGCGTGCCGCATTATTATTCATTTGAAGCGCCAGCGGATTGGGCCTAGCCTTGCGACATGAATACCCACATTACTTCCGCTAAATTCCTGTACCAACCGGCAACTGCCGTGGCCCTGGCCGGCATGTGTGCGCTTGCAATCGGCATGGGCATCGGCCGGTTCGCTTTTACCCCGCTCTTGACGATGATGGTCGATGACGCCGGCCTCACCATCGCCATGGGCGGCCGGCTCGCCTCCGCCAACTATGTCGGCTATCTCGCCGGCGCACTGACGGCCATCTGGCTGCCTCTCCGGGTGGAGGCCTCTCTTCGCACCGGCATCCTGGTCATCGGTGTATCGACCTTTCTCATGGGAGTCTCCACACGTTGGGAAGAATGGATGTTCCTGCGCGCCCTGGCGGGTTTCATGAGCGCGTGGGTTTTCGTATTTGCCTCGGCATGGTCGCTCGAGCGGTTGCATTCCCTGAATCGCTCCCGGTTGAGTTCCATTGTTTATTCGGGCGTGGGCGCAGGCATAGCGCTCACCGGCATCGTGGGGCTCGTCCTGATGAAGATGCATGCGTCGTCAAATGACGGGTGGATGGCCCTGGGGACTCTGGCCCTGATTCTTTCTGCGGCCATCTGGCCCGCATTCAAACCGGCCGGCAGATCCGGCCCGGCGCGTGCCGGCAACGTCGGCCATGAAGCCCTCTCCGCGCATGCATGGCGGCTGATTGTGGCCTACGGCGCCTTCGGTTTCGGCTACATCATTCCCGCGACATTTCTTCCGGTCATGGCAAGGCAGTTCGTCGCGGATCCCGGCGTGTTCGGCTGGGCATGGCCGGTATTCGGCGGCGCGGCATTTGTCTCCACACTGGTTTGTTCATCGCTGATCGCATGGCGCGGGACCCGTCAATCCTGGATTGCGGGTCATCTGGCAATGGCGGCGGCCATTTACCTCGCAGCGGTCCGGCCGGGGTTTTTTACCACGGTCGTGTCGGGGCTGATCGTCGGCGGCACCTTCATGGTCATCACCATGGCCGCGATGATGGAAGCGCGCGCAACGACCAAAGCCGGCGCACAACGGCTGATCGCATCGATGACGGCAGCCTTCGCGTTCGGCCAGATCCTGGGGCCGCTGTATGCAGGCCACCTTGTCGAGACCGGCGGGTCGATATTTTCCGGCCTCGCTCTCGCAGCCATCCTTCTGATCGCGAGCAGTGCACTGCTGTTGTTTTCGCGCCATTCCGAACGCGCATCTTGAGGGCAAGGCCTCCCGAATCCGGAAGGCGTCCACTCGGCAGGATATTTAATTAATGTTATTTTTCAGATAGTTACGAAACCATCGCATGCAGCGTGTCTGCCGTCAGAGGGTCGCCCAGAACTTGATCATCTGATCGCGCATGGGCGCATCCGGAATGCGTCCGCGTGCGGCGTTCAGGTTGTCGATCGCAAACTCGGGACGGTCCGTACCCGGAATCACGCCGTTGACGGCCGGATGAGCGAGCAGGAATTTCAGGAAGAACTGCGCCCAGCTGGTGCAATCAATTTCAGCGGCGAAGGGGGGCAGCGGCTTGCCTCTCGCGGCGCTGAACAGGCGGCCGCGCCCGAAGGGCAGGTTGATCAACACCGCCATGCCGCGGTCTTGCGCGAGTGGCAGGATGCGTTCCTCCGCATTGCGGTTGTCCAGCGCGTAATCGATCTGGATGAAGTCCAGCCGTTCGCGGCGCATCACCTGTTCGAATTCGGGATAGTCCTTGTCAAACGACGTCGTGATGCCCACATAGCGCACCTTGCCCTCGTCCTTGAGCCGGCGGATGGTCCGCAGGTGCGTGTTGGTGTCGCGGATGTTGTGCACCTGCAGGAGATCAAGGCGATCGGTACCCATGTCGCGCATTGCCGATTCCACCTGGTTGATGCCGGACTGCTCGCCCGAGGTGCTGATCTTGGTGGCGAGAAACGCGTTCTTGCGAAGTCCGGTTCTGCGGAATATCTCGCCCAGGTTTTTCTCGGCGCGACCGTAGGTGGGCGAGGTGTCAATCAGCGTGCCGCCGTTTTCCAGAAACGCCTTGATCGAATCAACCAGCAGCGGGAACTTTGCATCCGACGTCTCGATTTCGTAGACCACCGCGGTGCCCACGCCGATCACCGGCAACAACTCGCCGCTTGAAGGAATGGGCCGCCGCAATACCGGTGCGTCCGCGGCGATTGCGCCTCCTGAGCGGCCCAGCAAACCGCCCGTGGCCAGTACTCCCGCGGCGCCCGCCGCCAGGCGCAGAAATTCCTTGCGTGTCATTGCACCCGCCGAACGCTCGCCGGATTCGTCATTGCAACTCATGCGCCCTCTCCTTTGTTGCCTTCGGCCGCGAGTTTTACCTGCATTTTTCCCAAATGCAACAGCAGCAACGCCCACAGCGCGGCTATCGGCACCGTCAGCCATGCAATACCCGCCAGCTCCATGCCCAGCCCGCGCAATCCCGTATA
Source organism: uncultured beta proteobacterium (assembly GCA_903899705.1). GTDB lineage: Bacteria > Pseudomonadota > Gammaproteobacteria > Burkholderiales > SG8-39 > 2-02-FULL-62-17. The sequence goes on along the minus strand of CAIUKQ010000270.1, from coordinate 9,531 downwards.
GATCCAGCCGCTGGCCGCATCCCCGCCGCGAAATACCGCGGTATCGATAAAGCTCTTCGCCTTGTATTTCTGCTCCCGGCTGACCACAGTGAACAATGTCTCCCGCGCCGGATTCGCCACGGCAAATTCCGTCGCCCGCTTGGCCGACTGAAAGACGACCACCGCCACCAGCACGGGCGCGAGGGCCAGTGCTGCAAATCCGCCCATGGTCACCAGCGCCAGCAAGGCAAGGGCGGGACCGGCGCCATACCGCATCAATATTCGACCGGTAAGCGTCAGTTGAACAATCAGCGTCACCACCCCGACCGACAGGTCGATCAGCGCGAACACGCGTGTGCGTTCGGCGGGGCTGTCAAAAGCGCCCGCGACAATCGAGGCCTGCTGAAAATACAAAAAGGTATTGGTAAGGGCGAGCAGCAGTACGTGAGCGCAGATCAGCAGCAAAAACGGAGAGCGGGCGACCTCGGTGAATCCCGCCATCAGACCACCACCGATAACCTCTCCGCCGTCGGTAGTGGACTCTCGGGTCCGCGCCTCGCTAGCGCGGCCCTGCGCCGTGCGCAGGAGACCATGAACGCACTGCGTGGCGCAGGCAAGCAAAAGCGCGGAGATCAAAAGCAAATTGATGGGTCCCAGAGGCAAAGCAAGCGCCGCGGTCAGCGAAGGCCCGAGCAGCGCGCCTGTGGTACCGCCCGCGGCGACAAAACCGAAAAGACGTTTACCCTGCTCGTAGCTGAAGAGATCCGAGAGAAATCCCCAGAACACCGTCACCACGAACAGGTTGAAGATGCTCACCCACACAAAAAATGCGCGGGCCACCGGCACCCGCCATTCGGGGACCTGCAGCAATCCATAGAACGACAGGATGCAGGCGATGAAAAACCAGTACACCCAGGGAACAAAGCGCCGCCGGGGAAACCGCGCAACGAGCATGCCGAATGCCGGCACGGCGGCCAGCATCACCACGAATGTCGCGGTGAACAGCCATTGCAATTGAGAGACACCGGCAGCCACGCCCATCTCATCCCGCAATGGCCGCAGAATGTAATACGAGGACAGAAGGCAGAAGAAATACAGGAATGACCAGACCAGCGCGCCCACTTCATCGGGGCGCACATTGACCAGACGCTGCAATCGCGTGGATAGCCAGTCTCGCAAGGGATGGGTCCTCCTGTCGGGGCGGGAGACTACCATGAGGTATTGGCGCCGCCACGTTCGCGCCACAACAGCAACAGGCCGCATTGCGCCCCTGCGGGAAACGCGACCCGGGCGCAAAATCCGAACCGGACACTAGGCCCTTGGAGAAAAAATGACTGACCAGACCCGTTCGAAGCAACTGCCCGGCACTTGCGCAATCGCAGCATCGCTTCTCGGGCCGATGATGATTTGCGTTTGCGCGCACGCACAGGTCGCAACCGGCTTCCCCGCCAAACCCTTTCGGGTCGTGCTGCCGGTTCCGCCGGGCGGCCTGCAGGACACGCTGGCGCGCGGCGTCACCCAGGAACTGACCCGGCTGTGGGGGCAGTCAGCCCTTGTCGACAACCGCCCGGGCGCCGGCGGCATCACCGCTGCCGAGGCTGTGGCCAAATCCGCGCCCGACGGCTACACGGTGTTGATGGCCGATGGGGTGCCACTCACCGTGACGCCCTATGTGGTGCGAAAACTGCCCTACGATGCGGTCAGGGATTTCATTCCGGTCGTGGGCCTGGTGCAGGCCTCGAACATCGTCATTGCCGCGCCTGACACCACCTTCAATTCGATTCCCGAACTGATTGCCGCCGCGCGTGCAAAACCCGGCTCCCTCAACTACGGAAGCTTCGGTCCCGGCAGCAACAACCATTTGGGCACGGAGCGGTTCGCCATGGAGGCCGGCGTAAGTTTCACCCACATCCCCTACAAGGGCGGCGTGGACATCATGCGCGCGCTGATGGCAAGCGACCTGCATTTCGCGATGACCGGCCTCACCGCGGCACTGCCGCTCATCAAACAGGGGCGCCTGAAAGCCATCGGCTGGACGGGCACACGACGCAACCCGATCCTGCCGGATGTGCCCACCGTCGCAGAAGGCCTGCCCGGCTATGACACGGCCTCCTGGTTTGGCTGGTTCGCCCCCGCGGGCACGCCGCAGGCCATCGTGCAGAAAATTGCCGCCGATACGTTGCGTGTTCTTGCGATGCCCGAAGTGCGTGAGAAATTCGTGACTGGCGTCGGTCTCGAACCGCTCAACCTGATGCCCGAGGGTTTTGACAAACTGGTGAGCGGCGAGCGGGGCCGCAACGAAGCGCTGGTCAAGCGTCTCGGCCTGCAGCAGAACTGAAATGGCGGCGGGCACGGACGATATCGACACCGAAGTTCTGATCACAGGCGGCGGCCCGGTGGGCCTGTCGCTCGCGGGCGATCTGGGATGGCGCGGCGTGAGTTGCGTCCTCGTCGAGCAGACCGATGGTGTCATCGGCCAGCCGAAGATGGACGGCATCAATGTGCGCACCATGGAGTTCTGCCGCCGCTGGGGAATCACCGGCGACATCCGCAACTGCGGATACCCCAAGGACTACCCGCAGGACATGGTCTACCTCACCTCGTTCAACGGCTATGAACTGGGACGCGAGGAGTTTGCAACGCCATCCGGCGGCATCGAAGAACGCCGGCTGGGAACGAGCCCCGAGACGCGATTCCGGTGCCCGCAGGATCTGTTCGATCCCATCCTGCAGAAATTCGCGCAAAGCATGCCGACGGTCACGACGAAATATCTGTGCCGGCTGGTCAGCTTCACACCGCACGAAGACCATGTCGAGAGCACGGTGGAGGACACCCGTACCGGAAAAACCACCCGGATTCGTTCGCGCTATCTGGTCGGCTGCGATGGCGCATCAAGCCTGGTGAGAAAACAGGCGGGCATATCAATGAGCGGTCTGGGCACGCTCACCCATACCACCAACATCCTCTTTCGCTGCCCTTCCCTGCGCGAGAGCCGCAGCACGCGCCTGGGATACCGGCACCTTTTCATCGGGCCCGAAGGCACCTGGGCCACCGTGGTCGCCATCGACGGACGCGACAACTGGCGCCTGTCGATCATCGGCTCCGAAGACAAAAAGGAATTGGGCGAAGCCGAAGTGCGCGCTGCCATTGAACGCGTCATCGGAAAGCCTGCCGCATTCGACATCCTTTCGGTCGTGCCTTGGGTCAGGCGCGAACTGGTCGCCGACCGCTGGCGGGACGGCCGTGTGTTTCTCGCCGGCGACTCGGCGCACATGACATCTCCGACGGGCGGATTCGGCATGAACCTTGGCATCGCCGATGCCGTGGACCTGTCATGGAAACTCGATGCCATGCTCAAGGGCTGGGGCGGTCCGCGCCTGCTCGACAGCTACGAGATCGAACGCAAGCCCGTGGCCCAGCGCGCCGTGCGCGAAGCCAGCGGCAACCTGCGCCGCACCCTCTCCCCCGGCGCCAATCCCCGCCTGCTCGAAGACAGCTACGAAGGCGCCCTGCTGCGCTACAACGTCGGACAGAAATTTTCGGCCACCATGCTGCGCGAGTGGTACAAGCTCGGCATTGACCTGGGCTACGTCTACGACCATTCACCCATCGTCATTCCCGAAGAGGAAGACTTCGATGCCGCGCAGAAACGCGCGACATCGGTCGCCGCAGCAACCCATGCGCGCAATCCGCCGGATGGCTACCTCATCGACGGCACGCGCATCACCCCGACCCTGCTGCGCGAATGGCAGCGCCTGAGCCTGCACGAAGCGCTGTCTTTCGAAGTGAAATTCGACTGGCCACAACTGCCCGCGCGCGACGTCATGCTCTACCTGCAATCCGCCCGCGCCGGCGCCCGCGCGCCGCATGCGTGGGTGGATGACAGCACCTCGACGCTCGATTGGTATGGACGGGGCTTTGTGCTGGTGGATATGGGGAATGACACTGGCAGCCGGCAGGCGTTCACCAATGCAGCCGGATCACTGGGGATTCCAGCATCCATAAAAAGCAGCAATAACAATGACTTGCAAGCCCTGCATGCGGCGCCACTGACACTGGTAAGGCCCGATGGGCATGTCGCTTGGAGGGGTCGATCATTAACCCAAGGGCACGCCGCCATAATCCTCAAGCGGGTTTGCGGCGCTTGAGTTCACTTGGATACTAATTTGAAGAGGTGGGGGCACCAGGAAATGGGCTGTCCCGTCTCACGATGGCATTGGTACCTTTCTCGCCATTGCGAATATCCCCTTCGCCCCATGCGTCAATAAATTTCGTCGCAACTTTCGGATCCGAAGTCCCGTGGCACCAGGTTGCAAACCACTCGCCTCCTGCCTTTGGGCAATAGCACCAGTTATCAATGCACTTTCCGGCCTGGGAAGAATTTGCGATATCGACCATTGCCGCGCACCGACTATCTTTGCCACCGGCACCGCAAGCCTCAACCACCTGTTTTGAAAGGGCGTCCTCAGCCGCCTGGTCGTCTGCCAGGCGCTTCCTTTCTTTGGCGAGAATTGCTTCAAATTCATCCCCGAGTTCCGGGGTTGCCGCCTGAGCGGCATTGAATCCAGCCTCCGATCCGAATTTCGCTGCGACATACGCGGAATTCACCCGACTGCGAAGTTCCTTCAAAGCGTTACGGTAATCACGGGTTTGCGGACTGTCCCAGGTGTTCATTCCGAATAGCACTTCCGACGCCAGCATAGTGTTGATCTGATCGGAAAGATTGCCCAGGGTAGCAACAGTCACCGCGCCTGGCGCGGGAGTGGCACCAGCGCCCCCCCCCACAGCCTCCCAGCACCGTTCCGCACCGCGACTTGCAGCAATCGCCGCCTGCAGATTGAAATTTCCACCAGGGCCGGACGCCAGCTTGCGATTCTCACTTGCAACCTTTTCGAGTTCCCTGCATCCCTGAACGCCATCGGCAAGGGCCTTCTTTTGCACCGCGGTGAGCGGCGCAGGATTGGTCGCAATTGATGATTTTGCGGGCGCAATCGCGAACGGATTGGGAGCGGCCTGGCTGGCTCCGGTTGAAGCAAACGGGTTCGCGCCGCCACCGCCACTACCGCCGGGAGGCAAAAACGGATTGCTGACCTGCAGTCGCCTTTGCGCTGCCAAAGGATCGACCAAAGGAGTTGCAGGGACATCGGGCATTGGAGCCTCGTACGCGGGAGTTGCTGGCTGCAGCGCATTCATCAAACCAATTGCGCCACCGAGGATGCCGCTAAGTGCGTTCAACCGGCCGCGTCCTGCGGAAGTGGCGGGCGCTACGATTCTTGGGTTGGAACTCGCTCCACCCCCTGCACCGATGCACCTTTGCTCATATGTCCTTTCATACGTCCCAATCGATCGCTCGATGGGCCCGACTCGAGAGATGACGTTTACACCACCCTGATTTGATCGGAGCAGCGCACTTCTTTGGTTCTGAAGATCGGTAATTTTGGAAAGGATTTGCGCGCAACTCTCCTGGGCCGAAACCGGTAGCGCGATCAGGGCCATCATCGCCGTGGCCCATCCAAATATGAAATTTTTCACTATCATCTCCCGTCAATACGTTGACGAATCGGTAGCCAGACCAGTTTTAATTTCCCGAGTCAGGCTTTTTGGATTTGACACCGCGCCCTCCTGCCGAACACACGGCCATCCGATTAGTTCTTCACCTGTGCGCTCTTTTTAACCGCGTAAAACGGACCACTGTATCCACTGGCAGACCACTGACCTTCAATACGTTCCGGACTGACAAGACGTCCGGACAGGGTGGTCAGGCACTCATTATCCGGACCAGAGCAGTACTGGATGTTTGTGCCATTGATAACAAGATTTTTCGCGGTGTGATCTGCAAAAAAAGTCCTCTTGTAGATGCTTGATACGGTCAATTGCCCCTTCGGATCCGGAACAATATCAAAATACCCTTCAATGTCACTGCCTGTCAGCAGCGCCTTGGAATGCGTCTCCCAATGCCCCGCATACGCTTCCTTCAGATCCTCGTTTGTCATCTCGGAGAACGGCACCGGCGTCGAGAGGGCATCAAGCGCAGCCTTTGCCTTGAAGGACTCCGGACTGGTTCCGCCCATGGCAACAGCACGCGATAGATACTCAGCCGCTCCCTTTTTATCCCGATTCTTCAGTAGCGAATCCCCGTAGTAAAAGTTCGCAGCAGCATTCGCTGGATCAATTTCCAGACCCTGCTTGAATGCAATTGCCGCGGCGGCAAAATCACCGGATTGCCACAGTCCGAAACCAGTGCTGAACAATTGGGCTGCCTGTGCTTTTTGCTCGGGGGAGAGAGACGCAGAACGGGCAGACAACTCAGCGTATGCCGCCTGCTGCCCTAGCGTTGGCATGACAGGAGTCTGAGAAAACCCTGATTCTACAAATGCAAATAGCGCTAAGAATGTAGTGAGCAACTTAAGCGTGAAACAGACTGTATTGGACAAGGCAATCTCCCAACGCGAAATGAATTTGTAATTCGACCTATTTCTTGACAGCGAACGCCACACCTGAGGCACGGCCTCGGTAGTCCCCTTCTATTCGCTTTGGGCCGACCAAATGGTATGTGAGAAAGAGATTATTGCCCACCCAATCAAAGTGGATATTCCTGCCATCGAACGTCATGTTTGCAAACTTGGTTCCACCGCAAAAGAAACATGTAGGGGAGCCACTGACGATCAGATCGCCTTTATCATCCTTGGCGATGACGAATTTCATGTCTTCGTCTCCCTCCCCTAATCCGCTTCCGCCCATCAGCCACGCGCCGACGTAAAGATCCTTCACTTCTTCAGGTGACATGTCAGCGAGCGCTACCGGTTTAGACAAATCCTTTAGAGCAGCTTGAGACTTGATTCCTTCCAAGGTTGCTGGCCCCAAGGCTGCAGATCTTGCAAAAAATTCCGCAGCCCCTTTCCTGTCTTTGGTCTTGAGAAGGGAATCCCCATAGTAGTAATTCGCCTGTGGGTTGACCGGATCAATGTCCAAGCCCTGCTTGAATGCAATTTGAGCCGCACTGAAATCACCGGATTGCCACAAATCAAAACCGAGCTTGAAGAACGTCAGGGCTTGGGATTTCTGCTCTGGCGTAAGTGCGGCCGAACGCGCGGACAGTTCAGCATAGGCGGACTGCTGCCCCTGAGCGGGACTGCCAATGGTCTGGGAAAAACCTGACTCTGCGATGGCAAACGACACCAAGCATGCCGCGACCAGCCTTTCCGCGAAATTTACAAATCCGGACACAGCGATCTCCTTATCGGCAGTGCAAAAAAGAAACCAATTTCAATGGAACTTTCCTTAGACAAAAAATATTCACGTGGTCTGAAATGCTAAAACTTGGGCAGCAATTCCTCTGCAATTTCGCCAGCCATCTTTTGAACTATAGGATTGAAAATGCTAGTGAACTTCCTCGACGCGCACTCAATCGTTGGGCACTCCATTGCCGAGAACGTAAATTGGGTTTGGCGCGCGACCAATCCGCGTTTCCCGGTGGCCTGTTGAATACCCGATAGCTCCAATTTTATGAACACCCCCTCGGAAGTGCAGTGCCAAGTAAAACCAGACACATCAACTGAAACAAACTGTGGATCCGCTTCGTTCTGAAGTGAGAAACCCTTTACGACAGCAGAAGCTGCAATGGGTTGACCAAGGTCGACAGTCGGGACAAATGCACTACAACGTTCGCTTTGCGGTCCCCCAGTCACGCTCAATCGACCGCTCGGAAAAAATAGGTTCCTCCCCATCGATTGCATTTGCTGGAGCGCAGCTTGGGACTTGATGCCCTCCAAAGTGGTCGGACCTAACGCCGCTGATCTTGTGAAAAAATCCGCCGCCCCTTTCCTGTCTTTGGTCTTGAGCAGGGAATCCCCATAGTAGTAATTCGCCTGTGGGTTGACCGGGTCAATGTCCAAGCCCTGCTTGAATGCAATTTGCGCGGCGCTGAAATCGCCGGATTGCCACAAATCGAATCCGAGTTTGAAGAACGTCAAGGCCTGGGATTTTTGCTCGGCCGTCAATTCTGATGATCGAGCTATCAGTTCGGAATATTTGGGAAGTGCGGCGGCGCCAGGCGTTTGAGCCCATAGGAATCCCGTTCCAGGGTGTAGCGGTAGCGCACAAACAATCAACAATACTGCTCGGGCCAGAACCTGTCGCGACATGACAATTTCTCCGCAATATTTTTTCGTGTACCCAAATATCCAATTCAAAATCAGATTTCCGTCGAATTGACGATTTCCAAATTCAAACTACATTTTCTTGGCATCCCACCTGCAGGTTTCAGGCCGGGCGGTTTGCGTTGAAGTTCCCTCGAGATGCTGCGCGTCGGTCAAATGTCCTCGAAAAGTCACTTTCTGGTTTCCGACGAGCAGCCCGCCGTATTCGACATTCAAGCTGATCTCCTTGCCCGAAATGCGGGCATTAGCAATGTCGCCCCGACCGGTCCATTCCGCTGTCCGAATCTGTCCTTCAGCAGTTACACCGCTAATCGTGAAGGTATCTGTCGCTGATCCCCAGGGGCAACGGTGGGTCATTTCCCATTTTGCGGGAAGGAATCCACGGGTTTCCTCGTCGGATAGTTCTGCGAACGAAACGGGTTTTGATAATGCTTCGATAGCCACAAGCGCCTTAAAGCTTTCGGGGGTTTCAGGGCCCAATTTTGCCGCCCGCGTCAGATACTCGAGGGCATTTTTTCGATCACGCGTTTGGAGCAGGCTGTCGCCGTAGTAGAAATTCGCTTGTGGATTCGCAGGATCAATCTCCAGCCCCTGCCGCAATGCCATTGCCGCGGCCGCGAAGTCGCCTGATTGCCACAGGGTAAATCCGGAATTGAAAAGCGTTTGTGCGCGGGTACGTTGTTCAACGCTCAATCCAGCCGATTTGGCCAGCAATTCCGTGTATTGGGGAACAGATTCGACTCTTGTGGACTGCGCCGAAGCAACGCTGGTGAAGAGACAAAGGCACCAGAAGAACGAACAAATTGGCCTGACCCGGAAGCGAATCATTGGTAGCACGGCAATTTTTCCTCGAAGCTTTTTGTACGCGGCCGGAGGAATATAACTGAGCGCAGTCGTTGAGTAAATATCGTCGGGATTATTCGATCCGTGAGATAAACAAAGGAACCGTACGCTCACAACAGGCGCGCGGAATACCCCCGTTCCGCGAGCAAACCCACCGCGTTCTTGTCGAAAGACACGAAGGTATCCGCCCCAAGCCAGTGACCCTCGTAGGCAATCACGCCGTCGGCGAAATCTCCACCGGCATCAAGCATGGACAATCCGGCTTCGACAGCCGGCCGATTCATTTCGACATTTTCTGCAGCGAACAGCGCCCGGATCGCAGAAGCCGCATCCGAGGCCTGAAAACCATAGACGCGGCGCAGCACCCACACAAATTCACAGAGGCTCGGTAACGCCACCGCGATTAACTCGGCGTCCGTCAAAACCTTGACCGCAATGCGAGCCTGCGCCGCATCGTCGCGAACCACTGCCCGAACCAGAACATTGGTATCGACGGCAACCCTCATTTTTTGCCGGTCCAGCCCTTTTCGGCAGCTCTGTTGATTTCTTC
>CAIUKQ010000269.1 GCA_903899705.1 uncultured beta proteobacterium | reverse complement strand
TCCCGCGAACAAATACGCCAAGTATTTTCCGGAACCAGGTGAAGCGAAGAATACGACTGTTATTTACGATCCAAAGACCAAGAAGATCGAAGGCATTCCGATGTGCAACGGAATGCATCACCTGATGTTCAACGTTGATCAGAAGACACTGTACTTAAGCGGCGGCGACAACAAGGTCGTGAGCTGGATCGATACTAAAGTTTGGGATGAAACCCACGACGCTCAGAAGGCGCTTGGGTGGTGCCCGATGGTGGTCGACTCCAATGGCGACGGCAAGATCACGCCGGATCGGACACAGTGGAACCAGCCCGCCGCAGTCGCGGTGCGGAGTGCCGGTGAAGAAGGTGGCGGCGGGGCCAAGGTCGAGACGAAAGTGGATCCAACGAAAGACACGCGTATCGAAGGATTCTTGTACGGCGTTGATGCTGATATCCATGATGGCAGTATGTGGTTCGCTAAGACCGCGCCGTTCCCAACAAGCCTCGTACACTTCACCCCCGGCAATAATCCGCCGGAAACGTGCATGACCGAGTTCTACGAGCCGCCAAAGCTGGCTGACGGTAAGATGTATGCCGCTCACAGCACACACGGTGTGAGCGTCGATTCCAAGGGTATTGCCTGGGCTTCCTTCGGCAGCGGTCAATTGGGTCGTCTCGACCGCACCAAGTGCAAAGTGACGAAGGGCCCGGCCGTGGCCGATGGTCAGCAATGCCCGGAAGGTTGGTCCTTCTATGACTCGCCGGGACCGAAGGTCCAGGGTGTGAAAGCTGGTTCTGCCGACTATCACTATCTGATGTGGGTTGATCTGCACGACACTCTGGGTCTGGGCAAGGACGTCCCAATCCTGGCGGGTTCAAATTCCGACTCGCTTCTCGCGTTCAACGACACCACCAAGAAGTTCACCGTGCTGCGCGTGCCGTATCCGATGAGCTTCCACACCCGCGGTATGGATGGTCGGTTTGAGAACATGAACGCAGGATGGAAAGGTAAGGGCGTCTTCGCAACCTATGCTTCTGAACCTGTTTGGCATCAGGAAGGCGGCGAAGATGGTATCTCGGGACCGCAACTCGTGAAATTCCAGGTGCGGCCCGATCCGCTGGCACACTAGGGGTGTAACCGCAAACCGCTCCAGGAGGGTGGTTTCGGTTATTTGTATGTCTAAGCCTTGCTGTGCAGACTCCCTCTCACGACAACGCAACCGGCCATCGGACTCCTCCCCCGGTGGCCGGTTTCTTTATGTTTTCGGATTCAGATAGCCTCAAGGGCGATGAGCGAGAAAAAGGACATGTTATCGCTACGCCCTCCGCGCAATTTTTTGGTCTTACGTGAAGCCATAATTTCTGCGGATAATATTAAGAATAACGCGATTTAACATGATCTGGGGAGTGTAAGATGATTATGAAGAAAAAGCAGTTTGTTCGGGCGTTGTTGGCGTCCACATGTTTCTTGACCGGGAGCGGCGTTTGGATTCACGCGAGCATGGCTGCGGAGGCCGTAGCGACGGTGGCCGATGGCATCGGCGGCGTCGTAACCAGCAGCAAAGGTCCTGAGGCTGGGGTATGGGTGATTGCGGAAACGCATGACCTGCC
>CAIUKQ010000268.1 GCA_903899705.1 uncultured beta proteobacterium | reverse complement strand
TCGCCCGGGAAGTCATCGCAAATCTTGACAAGACAAAAGTCTGGAGTTCCCCGATCGTCACCGAGGTGACTGCGGCGTCGACCTTCCATATGGGTGAGGCCTACCATCAGGAATATTTCGAGCGCAATCCCGGACAGCCGTATTGTTCTTATGTGGTGGCGCCGAAAGTTTCAAAATTCAGAAAACACTTCGTCGATAAGCTGAAAAAAGCCTGACAACGCAAGTTGACCGGCCGCGCACCAGACTAGGGCGCCAGACGTTCAATGACCCAGCGGCCAGAGTCTATCCGGTAGCTCACTCGGTCGTGCAGACGGTCCTTGCGGCCCTGCCAGAATTCGAACCAGTCCGGCAGCACGCGCAGCCCGCCCCAGAACGGAGGTCGGGGCGGTTTATCGCCGTACTTCGCGGTAATCGCGGCCAGTCTGGTGGCCAGATCACTGCGGCCAGGCACCACCTGGCTCTGCGGCGAGGTCCATGCGCCCAGCCGTGCGCCGAGCGGGCGCGAGTGGTAGTACTGGTCTGAATCCGCATCGCTCACGGATTCAACCCGGCCTTCGATCCGAATCTGGCGTTCCAGTTCATCCCAGTTGAACAGCAGCGCGGCCTGCGGATTTTCGTGCAATTCGCGCGCCTTGCGGCTCTCCAGGTTTGTGTAGAAGGTGAAGCCGCGTGCATCCACATCCTTCAGAAGCACGGCCCGGACGGACACCCGGCCGGCGCTGTTGGCGGTTGCCAGCGACATCGAATTGGCCAGCGGCAGTTTCGCGTCCAGGCTTGCCTTGAACCAGGTATCGAACTGGCGAAACGGATCGGGATTGACATCCTTCTCGTCAAGGCCGGAGAGCATGTATTCGTGGCGCAGCAGTTCGAAATTCTTTTTCAAATCCATGGAAGTTGTCCCGAGTGGTTTGTTGATGGGTGCCGGCTCATGGCATTGCTTTCGCTTCTTCGCGTTCGCGTCGGCCGGCAAGTCCTCCGCCGGCGAGGCCCAGCGCAACCGCCCAGAAAACGAGCCCCGTTCCGACCAGCGCACTGACAGCGCCAAACAACACCGGCATCGCGCATTGACTCGCATAAATCATAGCCTGCCGGAATCCTATCGCTTCTCCGACACGTCCGGCAGGCGCGTGACGGTGCAGAAGCGATACCACCAGCGGCTGCGGACATCCGAGGCCCAATCCCAGCAAAAAGGAAAGCACACCCAGCCAGAGCGCCGAATGTGCAAACGGGAACAGGCTGAAGATGATGCCCGCATGAATCAAGGTTGCGGATATCAGAAGCCAGGGGTCGACGCGCTTGATGAATGCGGGAAGTATCAGCCGGATCACCAGCAGCGCGGCGGAGAATGAACTCATCACCAGTCCGACAGCGGTTGCAGACAGGCCGATCGAGCTGCCGTAGACGGGAATCATGAAACCAAACAGTTCCCAGCCGGTGGTGAGCAGGGTGGTCAGGATGAAAAGCCAGACCAGCTTCGGGTCTCTCAGCAGGTCCAGCACACGGTGCTTGCCCGAATGCGCCGCGGGATCGGGGCCACGCGGAAGCTTCAGAATCGAAAAGCCAAGGATGATGACCGGTATGACCGGCAGCAAGGCCATGCCCAGAAACGTATAGCCGTGACCAATGGCATCGATACCAAGGCCCGCAAGCAGCGACCCCAGCAGGTTGGAAATCGAGAATCCGAGTGACAGCATGTTGAAGTTCATCGCCCTGTCTTCGGGCTTTCCCAGAAAGCCCGCCACATTCTGCAGCGCGATGTTGTAGAGCATGAATCCGCAACCCATTAGCGTGGTCGACGCATACAAGGCCATCACGCTGGGCCAGAAATACGGCAGCACCGCACCCAGCGCCATGCCGGTTGCGCCAATGATCATGGGCATTCTGGCCCCGGCACGGTCGGTGAGCCGTCCCGAGGAAACCGCGAGCAGCATGGGCAGAAATCCATACAAGCCGGTGATCACGCCCACCGCAAAGGTAGACTCGCCCAGGTGAATGGCGAACAGGGACGCCGCCACACGCGTGCCGGAGGCAGCGGTGTGGCACAGCGTGGAGATGCCGATCAGGAGAAGGAGATTGCGCAACGGGGTGGGGCCGCAGAGATGGCTCCTGGGAAGGCTGCATTGTATCGTCTAATTCATGGCACAGAAGCAAGGTGCCGGGCATGTACGAAGGCTAAATTTATGCAAATCAAATACTTATGAGCATCCAGCGGCGCATTGGCTTTATCGGTTCGGGACGTGTTGCTACGGCCTTGGGACGGGCATTTGCGAGAGCTGGAGAGAGTGTGGTGGCTGTGGCCAGCCGCAGCAGGCACCGGGCCGAGGCCTGCGCCAGCGGCATTGCAGGATGTGCAGCCTTCGATACGGCACAACAGGTTGTCGATACATCGGACCTGGTGTTTCTCGCGGTGACAGATGGTGCCATTGCGCCGCTAGTCGAAAGCCTGCATTGGCGTGCAGGCGTCATGGTGGTGCATTGCAGTGGCGCAACCGCATTGTCCGCGCTGGCGCCGGCGCAGGCATACGGCGCGGCCACCGGAAGCTTTCATCCGCTGCTGATGTTTTCCGATCCGGAAACTGCGCTGCGTTCCCTGCCGGACTGCGCCATCGCGCTTGAGGCCCGGGAACCCCTGCTGGGCATTCTTGAGGCGCTGGTGGGAAAGCTGGGTGCGCAAAGCCTGTTTGTGCCGCCTGAGTTTCGTGCCGCCTATCATGCGGCGTCTCATTACGGCGCTGCATTTCTTTGTGTGTTGCTCGATCAGGGAATGAAGATACTTGCGGCGGGCGGCATGAAGGATGACGTTTCACGCGGTGCATTGCTCGCGCTGGCGCGCAGCACCCTGGATGCCATTGAGAAATCCGATCCTGCGCACGCCATGGCCGGCGTCTATGCCCGCGGCGATGCGGGTACCGCGTGCCGGCATGTTGAGGCGCTGGATGCGATCAGGCCGCCGGTGGCGACGCTTTACCGGGACCTTGCACGCCACAGCATCACACTTGCGGAGCAGGCAAATCGTATCAATCGCCCTGTCGGTGACGCTTTGCGAAGCGCTCTGGGCGATGGAGAAAAGAGTCAGGCTCCGCCTACAGAGCCTTGAAATATTCCGCGATGCGCCGGCGCATCGATGCATCCGGCAGCGTGCCGGTTGCGGCGCCCAGGTTGTCCGTAACGTGGGCGGCATTGCGCGTGCCCGGTATGACGCAGGTCACGGCCGGATGGGCGATGATCCACTTGAGAAACAGCTGAGCCCAGCTGGTCACGCCGATTTCGCCCGCAAAGGGCGGTAGCGCCTTGCCTTTGACGCGGCTGAACATGGCACCCTCGGCAAACGGCCGGTTGATGATCACGGCCACGCCGCTCTCCAAAGCCGCGGACAGCAGACGCTGGTCCGCCTGCGGTTCCGCGAGCGAATAATTCACCTGCAGGAAATCCACGTCCGCGGATCGAATGGCTTTCTCCAGATCCGCGTGGGCGCCCGCGTGATAGTGCGTCACGCCCAGATAACGCACCAGGCCTTCCTTCTTCCATCCCCGCAGCGTTGTCATGTGGGTGGCGGTGTCGACGAGGTTGTGCACCTGCATGAGGTCCAGCGGGCCCTTGAGGCTGGTGCGCAGCTTCTTCATCGAATCGCGCATTTGCGCGATGCCCGCTTCGCGTCCCTGGGTCCAGACCTTGGTGGCGATGAACCGGCGCTTGTGCAGGCCCGGTTCCGCTGCAAGATCGCCGGTGACTGTCTCGGATGATCCGTACATGGGCGACGAATCCACCATTTCCCCACCCAATTCGGCGAAAGTCCTGAGCGCCTCGCCGGCCTGCGCCCGCGCAGCACTGTCGTTTGCGACATCGAACACCTGCCAGGTGCCCAGTCCCACGGGGCACAGGGTTTCACCGGTGCGAGGAATCGCGCGCTTCATCCGGCGGCCCTGTGCAGGCACTTGCGGCGCGAATCCGCCCAAAGGCATGCCAAGGGCCACGGCGAGGAGCGAGCGGCGGGTGCGAAATCGATCCATGGATTATTCATATCGTTGCGGCACATAGTGGCAGAAAGCTGCTCAGGGCGCAGTGGCGCTTGCCCGGTCCTCAAGCCCGCTTCGACATTCCCCGGGTACGCCGTTACCATGCACGGTCAACAAAGGTGGAGTGCGGGGCATGAGGGCAATTCTTGAGCGGATGGGACTTGGGGAAATTCCCTATCTTCTTGATTTCATCGACATCTCGTGGCGTATCGCCCTGGTGCTCATACTGGCGTATTCGCTGTGGAGTGCCTGCAAGCGGCTGATTCTGCTGCTTCACCCGCGCGCCGCGGCGCGCGGCGCCAGCAGCGATGAAATGAAGCGCATCGAGACGATGACCCAGGTTTTCCGGTACGTCGCCGGCGTGGCGATTGTCATCGTCACCGGCATGCTGGTCCTGGGGGAATTGGGAATTTCCATCGCGCCGCTCCTGGCGACAGCGGGCATTGCGGGCATTGCGGTCGGCTTCGGCGTGCAAAGCCTCGTGAAGGATTATTTCACCGGCTTTGTCTTGCTTCTGGAGAACCAGATCCGCAAAGGTGACGCCATCGAGGTGGCCGGCAAATCCGGGCTTGTCGAGGAGGTGACGCTTCGCTACGTGCGCTTGCGCGACTACGAAGGTGTTGTCCATTTCATTCCCAACGGGATGATCACGACGGTCAGCAATCACAGCATGGAATTCGCGCACGCCGTGGTGAGCATCAATATCGCGCATGGCAATGATGTCGACAACGCGATCGCCGCCATCCGCAAGGCGGAAGCAGCGTTGCGCTCGGACCCCCTCTATGCGTCCCGGATGCTGGGCGAAATCGAGATTGCCGGCGTCGAGCAGTTGAGCGATTCGGGCACACTGCTGCGCGCCCGTGTCATGGTCTCGCCTTCTGAGCAGGCAAATGTCCGGCGTGAACTTCTGAAACGTGTGAAGGCGGCGTTTGTCGAAGACGGCATTGACCTGCCGTCGGCGCAAATGACGTTGGTGGGCGGCAGGGCCGGTGATCGCCCGCTGCGTGTGGAGGTGTCGAAATGAGCAATCTTCTGGGACGAGGCGGCCTGGGCAAGGGTGGTCTTGGCAAGGCGGGATCCGGCGCGGCCGGCAAGTCTGCGAAATCGACGCGTGCAGCCGCGCCTCCCGACGCCCCCTTGAAGGCGATGTCCCTGCTGGGGCGCTGGGGACGCGTGGCTCAGGGGCATGTGGCATTTGGCGGCGGTTGCTCCTGCGCAGGGGGCATGGGGCCGATCCACATGAGCGAAATGGAATTGCACGTCATGGATTATCTGGCCGCGAAATATGCTGACAATGCCGCGGTTCAGCGCTTGCTTGCCGAGGATGCGGGCTACAAGCCCAACGAAGCAGGCAATCTTGGAGAGGTGCTCAAGGCCATCGCGATGGGTGCGGCCGGGACGGTGAAAATCGCGGATCAGCTCTCGATACTTGCCGACCTCGAACGCAGCATCGAATCCCTGGACGAAATTACCCGCGGAGGCGGGTAACGTCATTCATATCGGGATCATGCACGGCGGGCGGGTTCAATCGAATTTCACGGGATCCGAATCCAGGTTCAACCGATAACGCGTCCATTCGCCGCCGGGTTCGCGGCAAACGCCGAAACGAAACGGATTGAATGGGGTTCCCGGTCTAATGAATCGCAGATCCTCGAACCAAACGCATTCCTGGGCCAGGACGCTGTCCACGCCAATCAATGCCGGATAACGCGCGAACCATCGGAAGAATTCCATCTCCGGGCTCATCCAGGCCTCCCGAACCAACGGCGCATTTTCGACGGATGAGCCGGTCAGGCTCGCGCGATTCCATATGGCGGTAGACAGCGGGTTGAACGGGGCGCTGAGCGTTTCGAGGAACCCGCCGTCAGGGCCCGGGTCGGTGGCAATCTCGGTTCGCTTCAGGTTGACGAAAGCGTAACGGTAATCCCCGTTCTTCTCCACCATCACCATCCAGTTCAGGGGGGAGGGTGCGCCCGGCTGCACCGACACGGTGGCCCCCGCGATGGCTGCCGTTCTTGCGTACTGTTCGCCGAAATCGATGGCCTGGCTTCGCCAGACCGCCTGCAGGCCCACGTAGGCGAAGAGCATCAGGCTTGCGATCAGGGCCGGCCTTCGCGATCCCTTCCAGATCCAGCCTGCCACGAGACCTGCGACGATGATGCCGGAGAACCACAAGTCGATGATGAAGGTGGTGCCCCAGGCGTAACGTTCGTTGGAAAACGGCGCGAAGATCATGGTGCCGTAGGTGGTGATGAGATCGCCCGCGATGTGTGCGGCGATTCCAAGGAAGGTCGTCCCCGCATAGGCGCGCCACCCTTGAGGATGCCGAAAGCACAGTGCCGCAAGCCATGCAAGCAGCAGCGCCCAAAGCGGGAGCATCAGCACGGAGTGCGTGGCGCCGCGATGATTCAGCAGGTAGGAATAGGGGGAAAAAAAACTGACGACAATGTCGCTGTCGGGAAAGGCGGCGGCCACCGCGCACAGCGTCATGCGCTGCCAGATCGGCGGGTCTTCAGGCCTGGGTCTGGAGGGTGCGAGCGCGCGCGCGAACAGCGCGCCCGACAACGCGTGGGTCAGTGTGTCCAAAGACCGCCGTATCCGGTGTCAGTCCCGGACAGCTCAACTGCCGGCGTTCGCAGGCTGATGGAACACATCCGGACCGCCTTACTGGCGGCCTGAATTCTTCAATGCGGCAATACGATCCTCAATGGGCGGGTGCGTCGAAAACAGCGCCATGAACCCACCCTTGTCCGTGATGCCGCTGGCGGCGATGGACTGCGGCAGCGCCCCTGAGTTGAGGCCGCCCAATCGCGACAGTGCATTCATCATGGGCGCGGGCGAACCCATCAGTTGCGCCGAAGCGGCATCGGCGCGGAATTCACGTCGGCGCGAGAACCAGGCAACGATGATGGAGGCGAGTATCCCCAGCAGGATCTGGCAGACGAATGAGGTGATGTAGTAGCCCATGCCCACGCCGCGTTCGGTCTTGAAAACCACCCTGTCGACGAAATAGCCGATGATCTTGGAGAGAAAGATCACGAAGGTGTTCACCACGCCCTGGATGAGGGTGAGGGTGACCATGTCGCCATTGGCGACGTGGCCGATTTCATGCCCCAGCACCGCTTCCACTTCCTGGCGGTTCATCGATTGCAGCAGGCCGGAGGAAACGGCGACGAGGGCGTCGTTCTTGAAGGCACCGGTTGCGAAGGCATTGGGCTCACCTTCGTAGACCGCGACTTGCGGCCGTCCGATGCCGGCTTTGTCGGCAAAATTGTTCACCGTCTGCACCAGCCAGTATTCGGTGGTGCCCTCCGAGCCGTCAATAACGCGCGCGCCGGTGGACCATTTGGCCATGGGCTTGGAGATCAGCAGGGATAGGAACGAGCCGCCGAATCCGATCACCATCGAAAATACCAGTAGCGCGTAGTAGTTGATGCCGTTGGCGGTCAGGAAGCGGTCCAAGCCGAAAATTGACAGGACAACCGAGAGCACCAGTGTGATGGCCAGGTTGGTGGCGATGAACAGAAAAACCCGTTTCATGAGTAAGACCTTTAATTGGGTGTTGTGACTGGCACACGATTCTAATGGCCCCGTGGCGTACATTGCGCTTTTTAGACCATCGCCCCTTAAATGGGTTCCCGGTTCCCGAAAATCAAGCCTCCAACGGGTCGGATGCCGGGCAATAACCCCGCCGGATGAAGGGCTTGTGGCACCTGTTCCGGAAACCTGACCCGTCCCAAGGCGTAGAATTTCTCCCTCGATGGCGATTCGCCACTGCAAATCCCCTTGATTCCCATGAATCGATTCTTCGCCCTGATTTTTCTCCTGGTCGTGCCCGCACTCTCCGTGCAGGCGCAGGTTGTCGCGCCCTATGCCATCGATATCCCGAAATGGTTCACCGACACCTTTCTGGATTTCCGCGAGGACGTGCGCGACGCGGCGAAGGAGAACAGGCGCCTGCTCATCTATTTCGGCCAGGATGGATGTCCGTACTGCACGGAACTCATGCAGACCAGTTTCACCCAACCGCGCATCGTGGAAAAGACACGCAAAAACTTTACGGCGATCGCGCTCAATGTGTGGGGAGATCGCGAAGTGACCTGGGTGGACGGCAAAACCGAGCGGGAGAAGGATTTTGCCAAACGCATGAAGGTGCAGTTCACGCCGACGATTCTTCTCCTCGATGAAAAGGGGGCGATTGCGGCCCGGTTGAACGGTTACTACCCGCCGCACCGCATGGAAGCTGCACTTGATTTCGCCGCAGGCCACCTTGAAAAAAAACAGGTGTTTGCCGACTACATGCGAACTTCGGTGAAGGAGGCGGCGAGCGAAACACTGCACGACGAGCCGTTTTTCATCAAACCGCCCTTCGCCCTCGCGCGCAAACCGGGCGGCAAACCGCTGGCGGTTATTTTCGAGACGAAGTTCTGCTCGGGTTGCGATGAAATGCATCGCGAGGCGTTTCGCCGGCCGGAGGTTGCGAAGCAGCTTGCGAGTCATGACGTGGCGCGTTTCGCGCTGGGAGACCGCACTGCACTGGTCAGACCCGACGGCAGAAAGACCACGGCCGATGCCTGGGCGCGGGATTTGAAGATCGCCTATACGCCCAGCATCGTGTTCTTTGGCACCGACGGGCGCGAGGCGTTTCGCGTCGAATCCTATGTGCGGCCGTTTCACCTCGCGGCATCGTTCGAATACGTTGCATCGGGTGCCTACCGCAGCGAACCCAGTCTGCAGCGATTCATTCAGGCGCGCGCCGAGCAGATGCGTGAACGCGGGCAACCGGTGGATTTGTGGAAATGAGCGTTGCGAAATGCACCCATCCTCATGGATCGCTATTTATAAGTATCTGATATTTAAGGAAACACTGAACAAGTTCCCGATTGCGTTGTCAAAGTAAGGTGCGCAAACGGGAGGGTTGAATTGTGAAGCAAATGACACTGGCGGCGGCGAAAGGATTCGAGGTGCACGGTAGAGCCACACGCAAGGCGGAATTTCTGGCCCGCATGGACGCGCTGGTGCCTTGGGCGCATTT
>CAIUKQ010000267.1 GCA_903899705.1 uncultured beta proteobacterium | reverse complement strand
AGCTCGTGAGAGCCGCATAGAATGAAAACTACGGCGTGCCCCGCGTTAGTCGTCAACATTGACTGCGCTTCGCCCAAACTAACCCGCTCGGATTCCACTTATAAATCGGGGAATTCTGTTCAAACAAACGGAGCCACTTCTAATAGCGCAACGATCGGTTGGAAATTCAGAGTTCAAGAAAGCACATTCCTTCGTTCGTTGTATGAAAAAACTTTTAAATAATTTGCGATTTATTTTTTCCGTTTTTCCAGCCTTCGGATTGTTCTTGTTTCTCCGGTTACGCGCTGCCGAAAGAAAGCAGATCCCTTCAGCGCTGCTCGGCGGTGGCTCATGATTGAGCCTGCACTAACTCCGCGCTAAACTCAAGAATCTGACTGCGACCGGGAGCAAGATTCCAGCTAGAACGCCGTGACCAACAAGTTCGCAATGACGGAGAGTTCCCCACGCAATGCTTCGACCAAGTCTACCTACAGTAATTCAGCTACGCGAAACGCTCGCGCGCGTGGTCCAGGCCGATCTCGCTGGGAGCAGCGGAGAGTTGACCGCTTTATTGCTTTGCGACAGAAAGAATTTCTCTCTTGTCCACGCGCTAGCGCAAAAGGTGAGTCGAAACGCTCGACTCGATGAGCACTTCCTTCAAACAATGTCGGATGCCGAGGTTGCAGCACTCGCACGTTTCCTGACCTTAATTGACGGCGTCCCTCGCGGGATATTCTTCGGAAGTGCACCTGCTGTGCCGACGCTTGTTGCAGAGCTAAAGAGGCGAAACTACCAGCGCTATGAGGAAGTCCTCGACTGGATATTCCGGACTAGGATGAGCCCTTGGCTGCCGTTTGGTAACCAATTCGGGGGTGAGGCGCGGACTCTCTTGGAATATAGGCAACTGGAGGAAGTGCAGCGCATCCGGTTGGAGCGGCGCGGCCTGGACGAACAACTGGTAAAGGTCGAGCGGCGGCGAAGTGGGTGTGCAAAGGCGACTCATGATCTTCAGAACGCCATACGCCGCAAGGACTTGAAAGCCTTCCCCCGTCTGGTTGATCGCGGCGCCGACATCTTGGCTAGGCATGGCGACGGTAAGACGTTGACGGAGAAGATGAACGAGGTAGCCAAGGTGTTCTGCACCCCTTGGTCCGCGCCAGAAGAATCTGCGGGATGACAGAGGGCATCAACATGCTCGGCCACGCCCATCCGGCGGGATTCCGCGAGGGACCAAGGAATGACGCGGGAACCATGGCCCGGTATTTCGGCCTCCCGGAGGACAGGTTCGTCCGCGCCGCAGGACTGATCGAGTCGGCGGACAGACCGGAGATTCTGCTGCTCCAGAATCCGAATCCGGAGGCCAAGGTGGGAGGCGCCGTCCTCTATCCGTCCGTCTGGTCGAAGGCCTATTTCCGTTTTGGAAACCCTTACGGAAGGGTGCACCGGGATTTTCACTATCAGGTCATGTTCTCCGCGCTTGCGGCCCTTGCCGAGGCGGGCTGCGATCGGATGCGTTTCGACAACCCGATGCCCGGCCCCCCCTGGCGGAGGGACGCCTACGTCTGCCTCCTTGAGGCGACGAGGAACATCCGTGCCAACATGGGCGGCAAAATCTCGGTATGGCTGAGGGAGGACGAACACGACCCGACAATGCCGAGGGAAGTGGACGCCAGCATGGCCCAATACGATCTCCAGAAACACCGCCCCGTCGGAATTTCGCCCCACATCCGAGAGGGAATGAACATGCGGACGGTGTTTGTAGAGACGGCCGCAGTGGCTCTGCAAAAGGCAAAGGGACTGTCCCCCGCGTGAGCCGGGGGATAGCGAGGCAGTTTTTTAGCGAGCGCTTCAGACAGGTCCGCCAACAACACGCTGGCCGAAGCGAGTGTGTCGGGTAAAAAATTCTCGTAAAGTCAAAAAATAGGAAGCTACTGCGGTAGCTTAGGGCTGCGAGGGCTCTCAGTGGGTATGAGGCATGCGCGGAGGCAACCAGCGGGAATTCTGGCATATCGTGCCAATCCTTTTTCGATTCCCCACCGCCCGACCAAATTACTTATCGAACCTGCTGCCTGTAAGTCATTGAAAATACTCGAAGTGGCGTCGCGAGCGCTCGCGTCCCTACTGATAAGAGAGAGAGGAATCTGCGGGAATCGGACCGGAAATCGTGCCGCCGCCGAAGCGACGCTCGCGACGTCATTGCGGTTTTCACGGGGGGAGCGGGCAAAAAAAATCCCAACCGATAAGAGTTGGGACTTTGAGTATTGGTGGAGCCGGGGGGAATCGAACCCCCGTCCGCAAGTCCTACACAGCCAGTACTACATACTTAGCCTGATTGTTTGATTTAACCGTTTGCACGCCAACCGGCAGGCTGGCAAACAGCGATCCGCTGGATTTTCGAGTCTCCGTGCGCAGCAAACGGAAACCTTATCCCATGAGAATGACTCTGCTGTCAGCTTGCGCCAACCCGGCCCATGAGCAGACCGGTGCAGAGTCCAGCCGGTATTAAGCGGCTAGAGCAAAACGCTCGTCGTTTGCGTTTGTGGTTTTCCAGTTGGATTTACGAGGTGACTGGTCCTCGGTATGCACTGTGCTGCTTCGTTACCCACGTCGAAACCAAGTCGGCCCCGAATTTTCATCTAATGCAAAAACATTTAAAATTCAACAACATATCTACGAATTGAAAATCCATCTGCTACTTGTTCATTATCCCATAGATGGGGGCTCAAGCGAGGTAATTCAATATCTCCAGAGGAGTCGCGATCAAGGCGTCGGCCCCCCAGCGTTCCGGTTGGTCGCCGTCGCCCAGATAACCATATGCCGCGGCCAATACCGGCATTCCTGCGGCACGGGCGGCCTGGATGTCACGCAAGTCATCCCCGACATAGAGGCAGTTCGGAGGCGGAATGCCGATCTCGCGCGATGCGTGCAAAAGCGAATCCGGTGCGGGCTTCAACCGCGAGGTGGTGTCCCCGGATACCACGCAGGCCGCGCGCGTTCTCACGCCCAGGGTTTCAACCAGCGGAAGGGTGAATCGGGTGGCCTTGTTGGTGACAATGCCCCATTTCATCCGGCGCGACTCGAGTTCGTCGAGCAATTCCGCCATCCCGGCGAATAGGCGGGTGTCGACGCAAACTGCTTCTTCGTACAGATCGAGGAAGCGGATCTGAAGCTGCGAATATTCCGGATGCTCCGGGGTGATCCCGAATCCCGCCTGGATCATTCCTCGTGCGCCGCTGGAGGTGAGCTTGCGCGCATGGGCCATGTCGACAGTCGAGCGCCCCTGTTCAATCAGGAGACGATTCAACGCGCCGCCCAGGTCCGGGGCGGTGTCGGCCAGTGTGCCATCGAGGTCAAACAACACGGCTTCAATCACGAGCGGCTTTCAGCAGGAAATCGATTGATCTGAGCGCCGGATCAACTGGCGGCGGGTTTCGAGGTTCTCATCAGGTAATTGACGCTGGTATCGCTACCCAGCGAATACACTTTAGTGACTGGGTTATAGCTCATGCCGATGAGTTCGAGGACTTCCAGTCCGGCGGCCCGACACATGCTGGCCAGTTCGGACGGGCGGATGAATTTCTCGTAATCGTGCGTGCCCTTGGGGAGCAGTTTCAATACGTACTCGGCGCCAAGGACCGCGAACAGGTAGGCCTTTGGATTGCGATTGATCGTCGAGAAAAAGACGTGTCCTCCAGGCGCGGCAAGGGCCGCGCAGGCGGACACGATGCTCCGGGGATCGGGCACATGTTCCAGCAACTCCATGCAGGTCACCGTAGCGAATGCCCCAGGTTCCCGCGATGCGATCGCTTCCGCGGCAATGGCCTCATAGTCCACCGTCGCTCCGGATTCAAGCAGATGGAGCCGGGCGACATTGAGCGCCTTCTCCGACAGGTCGATGCCGGTGACCGTCGCGCCGCGCCCGGCCATGGCTTCCGTGAGGATGCCGCCGCCACAACCGATGTCCAGAACCCGCTTGCCGTTCAGGGGGGCATGGCGGTTGATCCAGTCCAGGCGCAGAGGGTTGATCTGGTGCAGCGGGGCGAATTCGCCTGCAGGGTCCCACCAGCGGTGAGCCAGTGCGCCAAATTTCTCGAGTTCGCGGGAATCTGCGTTAATTTCCATGATCTTGTGCGTGATTTTCATGAGCATTCTGCACCACAAAAACAAAAAAGCCCTGCCAAGGCAGGGCTTTTTCAGTCGCGCGGGCGATTATTTGCTGCGTGTACCAACCACTTCAACTTCCACGCGGCGGTTGGGTTCCAGGCAGGCAACCAATGCCTTGGACATGCCACCCGTGCAGTTCTTCACCGGCTGGCGCTTGCCTTTGCCTTCGGTGTAGACGCGGTTGGCGGCGATGCCCTTGCTGACCAGATAGGCCTTGACGGCTTCAGCGCGGCGAACCGACAGCTTCTGGTTATAGGCGTCGCTGCCGATACGGTCGGTATGACCCACGGCTATGACCACTTCCAGATTGACGTCTTTCATCTTGGTTACGAGGTCATCCAGCTTGGTGCGCGCATTGGGTTTGACCACGGCCTTGTCGAAATCAAAGAGGGCGTCAGCCTGGAGGGTGACCTTCTCGATGACAGGCGCTGCAGCCGCAGGCTTCGGCGCGGGGGCCGGGGCGGCTGGCGCAGGCTTCGGAGCAGGTGCAGGCGCGGCAGGTGCGGGTGCCGGAGCGGGTTTTGGTGCTGGCTTCGGCAACAGGTCCGGATCGCACTCTTCCGTGGCCATGGATGGGGTCCAGTATCCGGTACGCACGCACGTGCCGTAACCCTGTGCTTTGACAGGTTTATCCTGATTTTGTACATAGCCATTCGGCGTTTGCGCATACGAACCGGTCGATATCGCGCACAGCGCGAGCGCGGATATGGCAAGCAGCGAACTAGTTTGTGCTGTTTTGTTCATCGTAAATTCCCTTCGAAGTGGTCTGAATCCTGTTGAAAATCATTTTTTTGATATTAGTTTTGCAAGGATACCGGTTATTGACGCTGATCAAATGCGCCACAACTCTTTTTAACCTTTTGTTTCCGCAACTAACTTATCGTGCCACAAGCCTGCAATTTTGTCTACGTGATCGGCCGGGAGGTTTGTAATCCTACCGTCCGAAAATTGTAATTTTCCGGCAATCCAGACGTGGCTGACGTCTTCCCGTCCGGCGGCATAAACCAGATGGGAAACCGGGTCATAGCAGGGAGAAAGGCCCGGGGAGGCAAAACTGACCGCGCAAAGGTCCGCCGCCTTGCCGGGTTCAATGGACCCAAGGAGGCCATCCAGACCCAGCGCGCGGGCCCCGCCCAGAGTGGCGGCGCGCAAGGCCTCGGCCGCCGGCATGGCTTGAGCGTTGCCCGAGGAGCCTTTCGCCAGCAGGGCCGCCAGGCGCATTTCCTGGAACATGTCCAGCCGGTTGTTGCTGGCTGCGCCGTCGGTGCCCAAGCCTATATTGACGCCGCCGGCATGCAGTTTGTGGACGGGGGCAAATCCGCTCGCCAGTTTAAGGTTGGATGTCGGGCAATGCGCCACCGACGCGCCGTGCCTTGCCAGCAGTTCGATTTCTCGGTCTTCAAGGTGCACCGAGTGGACCGCAATCAGACGAGGGCCAAGTACACCAAGCGCGTTCATCCGATCCAGTGGCCGGCTACCATGCTGCGACAGGCTGCCGCTGATCTCGTCAAGTGTTTCATGCAAATGCAGGTGGATCGGAAGGTCGAGCTCCTCCGCAATGGTCACCACGCGGGAAAAGGCGCGGTCCGAAACCGTGTAGGGAGCGTGCGGGGCCATGCAAAAGCTCAGCAGTTCCTCATCCTTGAACCGGTCGCGTGCCGCCAGACCCTTGGCGATGTAGTCATCGGCGTCGGACGCGTAGGCGGTGGGGAAATCGATGGTGATCATGCCGATCGACGCGCGCATGCCGCAATCGAGCGCCGCCTGAGCCGCGGCTTCCGGGAAAAAATACATGTCGTTGAAGCAGGTGACGCCGCCCGCGAGCATTTCCATGCAGGCAAGGCGCGTGCCGTCACGCACGAAGGCCGGCGACACGTGCTTCGCTTCGGCTGGCCAGATGTGCTCCGACAGCCAGGTCATGAGTGGAAGGTCATCGGCAAGGCCGCGCATCAGGCTCATGGCCGCATGAGTGTGCAGATTGATCAGGCCGGGAATCAGTGCATGGTCGGAAAGTGCGTGGCTTTCCTCAGCCTCAAACCTTGACGCGGCGACATCGGTGGGAACTATTGCCACGATCCGTCCTGCAGTGACGGCTACGCTGTGTGACTCAAGCACAGCGCCGGCAGGCACCACGGGGATAACCCATTTCGCTGCAATCAGAAGATCTACTTTTTCCATGATCCGGGGCAAATGTTGTGGACGCGCCCCGCGGCGCGCCGTTTGAAATTCCGCCAGATCATACTCTGACGGGAAGTTGCAAAAAGATGTGCGGAATAGGTGGCTTGGATCGCCTGGAACTGGTAAAATTTCCTGCTTGGAAAATCCGTTCGCGGTCTTTCCTTTTCGTTCCGGCCAACGGGACATTTTGTTTCCCGATTATGGCTTTTTTTAGACCGCGCTTTATGCCCGCAATCCCCAGCCGTTGATGGATCAGTTCGCCAAAGAAACCATTCCCATAAGCCTCGAAGAGGAGATGCGGCGGTCGTATCTCGATTACGCGATGAGCGTGATTGTCGGCCGGGCTCTCCCTGATGTGCGCGATGGTCTGAAACCGGTGCACCGGCGCGTGTTGTTCGCGATGCACGAGTCGAACAACGTCTGGAACCGCCCTTACGTGAAGTGCGCCCGCGTGGTCGGCGAGGTGCTCGGCAAATACCATCCGCACGGCGACGTCGCAACCTACGAAGCCCTGGTTCGAATGGCGCAGAATTTTTCGATGCGCTACACGCTGGTCGACGGTCAGGGGAATTTCGGCTCCGTGGACGGCGATGCGGCCGCGGCCTACCGCTACACGGAGTGCCGGCTCGAGCGCATCGCCTCGGAATTGCTGGCTGACATCGACAAGGAAACTGTCGATTTCGTCCCCAATTACGACGGCAAGGAGCGGGAGCCGACGGCCCTTCCGACCCGGATTCCCAACCTGCTGATCAACGGGTCATCGGGTATTGCGGTGGGCATGGCGACCAACATTCCGCCGCACAACCTCAATGAGGTCGTAAACGCCTGCCATGCGCTGCTTCGCAACCCCGACCTGACCATAGACGAAATCATTGAGATCATACCGGCGCCGGACTTTCCGACCGCAGGCATTATCTACGGCGTGCAGGGCATACGAGACGGCTACCGCACCGGTCGCGGACGCCTGGTGATGCGGGGCCGGACCCATGTCGAGGATGTCGAAAAGGGCAACCGGCAGGCCATCATCGTTGACGAGCTGCCCTATCAGGTCAACAAGAAGACGCTGCTCGAGCGTATCGCCGAACTGGTCAACGACAAGCGCATCGAGGGGATCGCGCACGTGCAGGATGAGTCGGACAAATCCGGCATGCGCGTCGTGATCGAATTGAAGCGCAACGAGATGCCCGAAGTGGTGCTGAACAACCTGTTCAAGCTCACCCAGTTGCAGGACACGTTCGGCATCAACATGGTGGCGCTGATCGACGGCCAGCCGCGCCTGCTCAATATCAAGGAAATGCTGGACGCCTTCCTTGCGCACCGGCGCGAAGTCATCACCCGCAGGACCGTGTTCGACCTGAGGAAGGCCCGCGAGCGAGCGCATATCCAGGAGGGGCTGGCGGTCGCGTTGTCCAATGTCGATCCCATCATCGAGTTGATCAAGCGCTCGCAGACGCCCGCCGAGGCCAAGGTGGAGTTGATGGCGCGCGCGTGGCCCTCCACCGTCGTCACCGAGATGCTGAGCCGGGCCGGGAGCGATTCCTCGCGACCGGACGGCGTGACGGGGGATTACGGCCTGTCGCCGGAGGGTTACCGCCTGTCCGACACGCAGGCACAGGCCATCCTCGAAATGCGCCTGCAGCGCCTGACCGGACTTGAGCAGGACAAGATCGTCGCCGAGTACAGGGAACTCCTGGAAAAGATAGTCGATTACCTCGATATCCTTGCCAATCCTCAGCGGATTACCGACATCATTTTTGAGGAACTGAGCCAGATCAAGGCGCAGTACGGCGACGCCCGGCGCAGTGAAATCGTGCTGCAGACCGACGACTTGTCGATGGAGGATCTGATCGCGCCCGAGGATGTGGTGGTGACTTTTTCGCATGCGGGCTATGTCAAGGCGCAACCGCTGGCCGACTACCGCGCGCAGAGGCGCGGCGGACGCGGCAAGCAGGCAACCACGACCCGGGAAGACGATTTCGTCGAGAAACTCTTCATTGCCAACACCCACGACACGATGCTGTGCTTTTCGTCGCTGGGCAAGGTCTACTGGCTCAAGGTCTACCAGGTGCCGCAGGGCACGCGAACCAGTCGCGGCAAACCCATCGTCAACCTGTTTCCGCTGTCGGAAAACGAAAAGATCAATGCGGTATTACCGGTCAAGGACTACGACGACGCGCATTATGTGTTTCTCGCCACGGCAATGGGAACCGTCAAGAAGACGCCGCTCAGTTCTTTCTCCAACCAGCGCGCGGCCGGCATCATCGCCGTCGAGCTTGACCCGGAGGATTACCTGATCGGGGCCGCAATCACCGACGGAAAACACGACGTGATGCTGTTCTCCGATGCTGGCAAGGCGGTGCGCTTCGAAGAGGAAGACGTGCGTCCGATGGGCCGGACGGCCCGCGGCGTGCGCGGCATGATGCTCGACGAAGGGCAGAGCGTCATTGCGATGCTTGTGGCGATTGACGAGTCCCAGTCGGTGCTGACCGCGACGGAAAACGGATTTGGAAAGCGCACTTCGATCGCGGAATACACGCGTCACGGGCGTGGCAGCAAAGGCATGATCGCCATTCAGACCTCCGAGCGAAACGGCAAACTGGTCGCGGCGGCTCTGGTCACCCCCGAGGACGAACTGATGCTGATCTCAACGGCCGGTGTGCTGATTCGAACCAAGGCTGCCGATATCAGCGAGGTCGGCCGGTCCGCCCAGGGCGTAACGCTGATTGCGCTGGATGAGGGTACCCGGCTAGCAGGCATCGAGAAGATCGGGGAATCCGATGAAGTTGCCAACGCCAGTGAAAACGGCAATGGAACGGAAAGCGCAAACGAGGGTGGAGATGGAGCCACTGCAGGCGGCGATCCGGAATCCGGCGTTGCGGGCGATACCGACCCCGAATAGAAACCAGACTGACAATATCCATCTAATCAACAGGACGCCCGCCCAAATGGCCAGAGCATTCAATTTCAGCGCAGGACCGGCAGTATTGCCTGAAGAAGTACTGGAACAGGCCGCGGCAGAGATGCTCGACTGGCACGGGGCGGGAATGTCTGTGATGGAAATGAGCCACCGGGGAAAGGAGTTCATCGGCATCTGCGATCAGGCGGAGTCCGATCTTCGCGAATTGCTGAAAGTGCCGAAGGAATACAAGGTCCTTTTCCTCCAGGGTGGCGCCACCCTGCAGTTCGGCATGATCCCGATGAATCTCCTTCGCGGAAAAGCCGGTGCGGATTACGTCAACACCGGCGAGTGGTCCAAAAAGGCCATCAAGGAAGCCAAGGCGTTTTGCAAGGTCAACGTTGCGGCCAGCGCCGAGGATGCCAATTTCACCTACGCCCCCGACCAGGCAAGCCTCAAACTCGATCCGAATGCCGCCTACCTGCATTACACCTCCAACGAAACCATTGGAGGGGTGGAGTTCCAGTGGATCCCGGATGCGGGCAGCGTTCCCCTGGTCGCGGACATGTCCTCGCACATACTGTCCCGTCCGGTGGACGTCAGCAAATTCGGACTGATCTATGCCGGAGCGCAGAAGAACATCGGTCCTGCCGGCCTCACCATAGTGTTCATTCGCGAGGATCTTCTGGGCGGTGCCGCTGGCAACATTCCCAGTCTGCTCGATTACAAGGTGCACGCTGACGCGGGATCCATGTCCAATACGCCGCCGACCTATGGCATCTATATCGCCGGACTCGTCTTCCAGTGGATCAAGCGTCAGGGCGGGATCGCAGAAATGGAACGTCGCGCCCTGGAGCGCTCGGGAATGCTGTATGCATTTCTGGATGGCGGCGGTTTTTTCAGGAATCCGGTGAGGAAGCAGGACCGTTCGCGAATGAACGTCCCCTTCACGCTGGCAGACAGCAAGCTGGACGACCTGTTCGTGGCAGGTGCGAAGGAACGCGGCATGTTCGAATTGAAGGGGCATCGTTCCGTCGGCGGCATGCGCGCGTCAATGTATAACGCCATGTCGGTTGAAGGCGTGAAGCATCTTGTGGCCTACATGCGGGAGTTTGAGGCGAAACACGGCTGAATTGGTACCAAGATTCAACACTCACCGCCGGTTACTGGTAATCCGAACCCACATTCAGATCGGGAATTGAGCAAAGTGACTGCTAAAAAAACTCAGATTCTGGTGCTGAATCAGATTTCGCCCCTGGGCTTGACCCGTTTCCCCCAGGAAAGCTACGTTCTTGGCAAGGAGATGACCAACGCCGAGGCTATCCTTGTCCGCTCACACGACATGCATGCCATGGCGATCCCGGATTCGGTGCGGGCGATAGGCCGCGCCGGGGCGGGAACCAACAATATTCCGGTAAAGGCCATGTCGGCACGCGGCGTGCCGGTGTTCAACACCCCTGGCGCAAATGCCAATGCGGTCAAGGAACTGGTGCTTGCGGGCATGCTGAATGCGTCGCGCAACCTGTCCGCCGCGGTCCGGTTCGTGGACGGATTGCCCAAAATGGACGACGACGCGGCGCTTGCGAAAATCGTTGAAGACGGCAAGAAGGATTATGCGGGCAGCGAACTGCAGCACCATACGCTGGGCATCATTGGCCTCGGAAAGATCGGCAGCCTGATTGCAGAAGCGGCCATCGGCCTTGGCATGAATGTGCTGGGCTATGACCCCGAGATCACAGTGGACGCAGCGTGGGGTCTTCCAGCCAAGGTCAAGAAAGCCCAATCGGTCGACGAGGTTCTCAAGGCGAGCCATTTCGTCACGGTGCATGTCCCGCTGCTGGATGCCACGAGGCATCTGATCAACGCGAAGAATCTTGACCTGATGCGCGCGGGCAGTGTGCTGCTCAATTTTTCGCGCGAAGAAATTGTGGATGCAAGGGCCGTCGTCGCCGCGTTGAATTCGAAGAAACTCCGGTGCTATGTGACTGATTTTCCGGTGGCGGCGCTGGTCGGGCATTCTGGTGTCCTGGCCTACCCGCACCTGGGCGCCTCCACCCGCGAGGCCGAGGACAATTGCGCCATCATGGTGGTCGACCAGGTGCGCGATTATCTCGAAGAGGGTGTCATCCGCAACGCCGTGAACTTTCCGAATGTGGTCATGGACCGCGAATCCCCCTACCGTATCGCCCTGGCCAATACCAACGTGCCCAACATGGTCGGCCAGGTTTCGGGCGCGATAGCCAATGCGGGCCTGAACATTCACAACATGACGAACCGCTCCAAGGGCGACATGGCTTACACGCTGGTGGATGTCGACAGTCCGGTCGCGCCGGCGGTCACGCAATCGATTGCCGCCATCAATGGCGTGCTGGCGGTTCGTTACCTGCCCAGGGCCGGTTGATGCCGCATTGAATGCGATCCGCAGCGGCGCGGACTCCATGCGTGCACTGCACCGCCGCTTCACGGTTAAACTTGAATCATCGACCTTCCGGATGGAACACCAGTGTCTGACCAACTAGCACGGCACAGAGCCGAAATTGATTCCATAGACGAAAAACTCGTGCAACTGCTGAACGAGCGGGCCGGCCTCGCCCGTGCGATCGGGGCCCTGAAAGGCGAGGGGCCGATCTACAACCCGGAGCGGGAGTCCGAGGTGTTGAGCAGTGTTGCCGCGCAAAGCAGAGGCCCGCTGCCGGCGGCGAGCCTGGCGAAAATCTATACCGAAGTGATATCGGCCTGCAGGGCGCTTGAGCGCAAGCTTGAAGTCGCCTATCTCGGTCCCGAGGGCACCTTCAGCGAAATGGCGGTGACAAAGAATTTCGGAGGCGCGGTGCAGGGCATGCCCTGCTCTTCAATCGACGAGGTCTTTCGCAAGGCGGAAAGCGGCAGCGCGCATTACGCCCTGGTGCCAGTCGAGAATTCCACCGAGGGCGCCATCGGCCGAACGCTAGACCTGCTGCTCTCCACGCCGCTGCGCATTTGCGCGGAAGTGGTGTTGCGCGTGCGCCAGAACATCATGACCCAGAGTGGCTCGCTGGACGGCGTCGGGAAGGTCTATTCGCACCCCCAATCGCTGGGGCAATGCAATGGCTGGCTCCTGCAGCATCTTCCCAATGCGGAACGCGTGCCGCTGTCCAGCAACGCAGAGGCCGCGCGCCAGGCGTCCACCGAACCGGGCACCGCCGCAATAGGCCCGGAGATTGCCGCAGCGCGTTATGGATTGAAGATTGTCTCGGGTGGTATCGAAGACGACTCGCGCAACATGACGCGGTTTCTTGTGCTGGGAAATCAGGACACCCGCCCCACCGGTCGCGACCGCACCTCGCTTGT
>CAIUKQ010000266.1 GCA_903899705.1 uncultured beta proteobacterium | reverse complement strand
GGATTGAGGTCCGCGGCAATGATCTTTCGCGCGCCCAGCGCCCTTGCGGCGGCCACGTTCATGAGGCCGATGGGGCCGCAGCCGTTGATGAGCACTGTCTGGCCGCTGACGCCACTGCCTTCAAGACTCGCGTGTACGGCGATCCCGAAGGGTTCCAGCATCGCCGCGATTTTGTGGTCAAGTGTCGGCGGATTGATCCAGGCAATGTGCGCCGGTGCGACCATCCAGGGCGCGAAGCCGCCGTCGATATCGATACCGGGATAACGCGTCGCCGTGCACAGGTGCTCGCGACCGATGCGGCAGGGATGGCATTCGCCGCAGAAGATATGGCTCTCAAGGGATACGAAATCGCCGCGCTTCACCCGCGTCACGCCCGCGCCGACGGACTCCACCACGCCGCTGGCTTCATGGCCCATGACGCGCGGCAACTGCATGCGCCTCGCCATGCGGGGCGCCCATTTGTAGATCTGCATGTCGGTGCCGCAGATGCCGGCGGCTGACACTTTGATCAGCATTTCGCCCGGCCCGGGCTCGCGCGGCTCGACATCACGCAATGCGATGCCGTTTTCGCGGGGCTCGACCTTGCAGAGGGTTTGCATGCTAAATATGTTTAATAATCAAATAGTTATTGCGATCTAGTTGGCGCTGATGCCGCGTTCTCGGATCAGTCGTCCGAGGCGCTCCGATTCGGTTTTCAGAAAGGCGGCGAACTGATCCGGCGAATTCATCACGGGCTCCGCGCTCAGGTCCTGGAGGCGCTTGAGTACCTCCGGATCTTTCAGCGTCTGCGAGAACTCGTCATGAAGGCGCTGCACGATGGCCTGCGGTGTTCCGGCCGGCACGAACAGTCCGCTCCAGGATTGCGGATTGAAATCCTGAATGCCGGCCTCGGCAAAGCTGGGAACCTGCGGCAGCTGCACGGTGCGTTTGTCGCCGGAGGTGGCCAGTGCCCGCAATTTGCCGGCGCGGACATTGGGCGCGCCCAGCGTGATGGAAATGAGGATGGCCTGCACCTGCCCGCCCAGCAGGTCGTTCATGGCGGGGCCGCCGCCCTTGTAGCCCACGTGGGTCATCTCGAACCCGCCAATGCCCTTCAACAATTCCATGTAGAGATGGTTGCTGGTGCCGGCGCCGGGGCTGGCATAGTTGACCGCGCCATTCTTCGAGCGCGCATAGGCGATGAATTCCTGGATCGTATTCGCGGGAACGGAGGGGTGCACCAGCATCACCAGCGGCACGCGCGTCAGCATGGCCACGGCGCGCAGGTCGCGAAACAGGTCGTAGCCCTGATTGCGGAACAGGTGCACATTGGTGGGCGGGCTGTCGGCGCTCATCATCAGGGTGTAGCCATCGGGTGCGGATTTCGCGAGCGTCGCCTCGGCGACGGTGCCCGCGCCTCCGGCCTGGTTTTCGATGAGCAGAGGCTGGCCCAGCCCCGCCTGCAGTTTCGGCTGCATGGTGCGCGCGAGCGTATCTACGAGGCCGCCCGCCGCAAAGCCCACGACAAGGCGCAGGGGTTTCGACGGGTAGCTCTGCGCGCACGCGGCGCCGGCAAAGGCCATGCAGAACGCAAGTACCGAAGCCATCCGTGGAATGGCATGCGACTTATGAATGGGCAAGGCAGTCTCCTCGTTGCGATTGTCAGAGATGAAACCGATCAGACGTGGAAAAAATCCACGGGACCGACCAGCTTGTCATCAATCATGGTGATCTTCTTCCTTGCGATCCGGAGGGTATCGCCGCCGCGCCGCAACGTGTATTCGTACCAGCCGCCGCGGGTGATGCCGCCGTGTATGCCGTAGGAGTGAACGATCCAGCTCGCGCGTGCCCTGATTTCAGCATTGTCCACGGCATCCACCGTCACGCCGCCCACCACGTGCACGGTGCGCGCCATCGGCACCGAGGCAAAGGATTCGCCGGTTTCAAGGCGAAATACGCGGTCCTCCAGGTGCGAGCGGTCCTTGAGATAGATCAGGTTCAGTTCCAGTTCGGGATCCGAGATGGTTTCGTATTCGCCCGCCCAGGAGGGCATCCAGAACAGCGCGTCCTCGGTGTAGAGCGCGAGCCAGTCCTGCCACTTTTTTTCGTCGAGCAGTCGCGCCTCCCGGTAGATCAGGTCTTCGGTCGCGACGCGCGCTTCATGGTGGTTCATGACCGCGCTCATGCCGCCGCCCCGGCGAGCAGCCGTTCTTTCCACACGCGGTAAAAGCCGTGATACAGCGCTTCGTGGTCCCAGTTGGATGTCATCAGGTCGGGCACAAGTCCGATGCCGGCGCCGTCGGCGTCCTCACTGCCATGGCGGATCGCGGTCATGCCGCGCGAGAAGTCATTCCACCGGGCTGCGCGGGCGCCACCGCCCGTATGCACAGCCTCCAGCGCGGCAAGATCATCGGAGGTGGCCATTCCGCTGGTGAGGTAGAAGTCCTCGAACTTGCGCATCCGTGCGGCACGCGCATCGGGGGCCTCGCCCACCGGGGCCACGCAGCGCACCGTCACTTCGCAGATGCCGGGTGCGATCGGGTTGAGCGTACGGATTTGCGAGGAGGGGTTGTCCATGATGAACACATTGGGAAAAAGGAACAGATTCCTTCCGCGATTGAGCATCCATTCAACGCGCTCGGGCGCAAACTCCTTGTCCAGACGATCCTTCTGCCGCCACGAGGGCCGCACCTGCGGCGTGGTGTGCTGCGCCCAGACCCCCAAATGTCCGTTGCCAAAGTGATAGCTGCCGGAGTTGACGTTGCCGGTCATGCGCCCGGCTTCGGTTTTACCCATGCCATCGATCTTGTTCTTTTCCTGCCGGTTGGCCACGGTTTTTGCAAAAACGCCGTGAACCGTGGAGACGTGATAGCCGTCGGCGCCGTTCTCCGCCTGCAACTTCCAGTTGCCAAGCACGGTGTAGGTGGATGCACCGCGCACCACCTCCAGGCCCTGCGGTGCCTGATCGGCGAGGAGGTCTATCCAGGTATGCGCGGGCCCGAGCCATTCCTTCAGGGGCGGGACTTCGGCCTTGAGACTCGCGAAGATGAAACCGCGATAGGACTCAAGACGCGCAATCGGCGTGAGCGGGTAGCGTTCCTTGGGATCTCCGTCCGGGTAGGCGCCGGTTTCTTCACCCTTGATCTTGATGCAGCGCCCGTCGTGATTGAAGGACCAGCCGTGAAAGCGGCACACAAACGCATTGGCGCGGCCCTGTTCGAACGGCACAAGG
Organism: uncultured beta proteobacterium; assembly: GCA_903899705.1. Classification (GTDB taxonomy): domain Bacteria; phylum Pseudomonadota; class Gammaproteobacteria; order Burkholderiales; family SG8-39; genus 2-02-FULL-62-17. The sequence continues at coordinate 4,077 of CAIUKQ010000266.1, read as the reverse complement.
GTTGCGCCGCGATGCGCGCAGGCATTGATATGACCGGCGATTCCGCCGTCGCGCTTTCTCACCACGAACACCGGCTGGCGGCCGATGCGCGTCGAGAAATAATCGCCCGGTTCGCGGATCTGGCTTTCGTGCGCGAGGTAGACCCAGCCGCCCTCGAACAGGAACTCCATCTCGGCGTTGAACAGTTCGTCGTCGAGGTAGATCGAACGATCGACGCGGAACTGGCCGTCGCGATCGTCGACAAAACTGGCAATGCGGTTTTTCTTCAGCATGGGCAAACCACTCCTGGGATGGATCGAACCTCGTTCTGGATCAATTGTAGTGGTCTATTGAGGTGTCGCGCGTTTCCGGATTGGATTGTGGCGACGGCGCGACCGCGAACTGCCGTCCCGTGCCGTGAATAACAATCAGCGAGACGGGCGTGCCGGGATACGAGATGTCCACCTGGCTTCGCGTGTCCACGCAGGCGGCGCCCGCAATTCAATACGCGGGGCCGGTTTTTTTCATGCCGCTGTTATAAAGTTTCCCGCAATGCGGAATTGAATCGCCGGATAAGTTCCGCATTACGGCCCTTCGCGACTGCGAATGCCAGCGGGAGCGGGGCGTAAGGGGCGAGCGGCAGTCCGACCCTGCCCGGATGAAGGTCCTTGGCGATCTGTATCCCCGCCTGGAAATTCAGCGCCGCCAGCTGCACTTTTCCCGTGACCAACGCCTCGAACGCGGCTTCGTAGGAGTCCACCAGAATCAGCTCGATGCCGGGGTAGTCACGCGCAAATTGCGCGGCAAGAGGGCCGCGGCGCGGCGTGGCAGCGCGCAGGCCTGGAAAATCCCTGGGGTCGTCGGAGGCGCGAAGGCCTTCCGCCCGGAACAACGCCGCTCCCGACACCACCAGCGTGTCCGAGAAATCCATCAGTGTCGCGCGTTCCGCGATGATGCCCTTGAATGCCAATGCATCGACTGCGCCCGAGTAGAGCGCGGGTTCGGTCTGTTCGAGGCTCATGGGAACCCATTCGAACGCAAGTTCGGCCCGGCGCATGACGGCGGCGACGAGTTCGATCAGGCTGCCGGCCGGTACGCCATCTTTCAGGAAAGCGAAGGGTTGAAACGGATGGTCGAAGCCGATGCGGATTGTCATGATGGGATAGCATAACAACTATCCGAGCCAATCTCCTTGCCGGATGTCCACGCTTGCTGCTGCACCGGCCGGGCTGAAAACTGAAATCACTGAAAGTCGAGTCTTCAAATGCTGAGTCACGAACATCAGGAGTTACTCACCCGCGTGGGTCCGGGCACTCCCATGGCCCGCATGCTGCGCGAATACTGGCTGCCCGCCGCGCGATCAGCCTCTCTGGTCGCGGATGGCAAGCCGCAGCGGGTGCGCCTGTTCGGCGAGAATTACGTGGTGTTTCGTGCCGCCGGTGGAGACATCGGGTTTCTCGACGAGGCCTGCCCGCACCGTGGAGCCTCGCTGGCACTGGCGCGCAACGAAGGCAACGGGCTTGTTTGCATCTACCACGGGTGGAAATTCGATACCGCGGGACGTGTGCTCGAGGCGCCCTGCGAAGGGGCGAATCCGCGGCAAAAGGAATTCATGAATTCGATTGTGGCCGGTCACTATCCCGTGCGCGAGGCGGGCGGCATGGTCTGGGTTTACCTGGGGGCAAGGCGCGAGCCACCGGAGTTTCCGCTGTTCGAGTTCAACCAGGTCGGAGAAGGCCACATCAAGGTCCGCCGTGCGTTGCTGGATTACAACTGGTTACAGGGACTCGAGGCGCATCTGGATGCCGCTCATCTGGCGGTGCTACACGCCAGCACCATCGGTCGGTTCGCAGGCGCCCTTGATTCCGATTCCGGACTGGCCCTGAAGAACCTGGCGCCGGAAATGGAAATGGAAATGACACGTTATGGTATGCGCGAGGCGGCGATCCGGCCCATGCCCGATGGCACGCGATATGCGCGCATGCGGCACCTGATTCTTCCCTTTTTCACCATGGTGCCCTCGGCGCCCAACAGCCCGTGTTCGGGCCGCGCCATCGTGCCCATTGACGATGAGCACACGGCGGAGTGGTATTTCATCTATCGCCACGACCGCCCCATCAGCGAGACGGAAATCAAGGCCCAGTGGTTGGGTGCCGCGGACAATGACGACAATTTCGCCGCGAACCTGGGCAACGCGGAAAACATGTGGCATCAGGACCGTGCCGCGTTGAAGGGCGGGCACTGGTCGGGCCTGACACGCTGCATACCCTTCGAGGATTTTACCGTTTCAAGCTCGATGGGCATTCGCATGGACCGTACCAAGGAGAAGCTCGGGCCCAGCGACATGGTGCTGGTGCATGCGCGCAAGGCCCTTCTGGATGCCCTGGAGGCATTCCAGGCCGATGGCACCATCAGCTGGCAGGGTGGAGTCGACTTCGCAAGCCTTCGTGCGGCGACGGCCACGCTTGCTCCGGGCGACGATTGGCGCTTGAAAGTCTGAAAAACACGGTGTGCGGCAATGGCACCTCTCACAGGAGTGATTCATGAAAACCATGGATGGAAGACACCTCGTTCTCGCGGCGGTTGCCGGGGCCTGCTTGACCGCATCGATGGCCCCGGCCCAGAGTTACCCGACCAAACCCATCCGCCTGGTTGTGCCGTTTGCACCGGGTGGCGGCACCGACATATCGGCGCGGGCGATATCGCCCAGGCTGGGCGAATACCTGGGCCAGCCCGTTCTGGTGGAAAACCGTGCCGGCAATTCAAGTCACATCGGCAGCCAGCTGGTGGCCCAGTCCGCGCCGGATGGCTACACCATCCTGCTGACCGCCGTGGGCACCGTGGCAACATCGCCCCATCTGCAGAAGATCGACTACGATCCCCTGAACGACCTCGTGCCCATCGCGTATCTCGGATCGGCGGGCTTGGGAATCGCGGTCAATGCGGCTATCCCGGCGCAGAACCTGGTCGAGTTGGTGCGTTATGCCAACCAGTCGCCCAAGGGAATTTTCTACAGCGTCTCCGCGCTGGGCACCTTGCCGCATCTCGCGGGCGAACTCTTCAAGATTGCCGGCAAGATCAACTGGAATCACGTGGTCTACAAGGGCGCGGGCCCGGCGGCTCTGGCGGTTGTCGCCGGAGAGGTGCCGGCCAGTCTTGTGGATCTCTCCGCGCTGTCGCCGCAGGCCAACGCCGGAAAGATCCGGATTCTTGCCGTCACCGGATCGGTTCGCTCGCAGGTTGCATCCCAGGTGCCCACGGTGGCCGAGGCGGGATTTCCCGGCTACGCGGCTGATGCATGGACGGGTATTTTCGGGCCAGGTGCCCTTTCCGCGCCGCTGGTTGCGCGTCTGCATGCGGAGATCAACCGCGTGATGGATACGCCGGAGGTCCGGACCACGTTTCTCAAGACCGGCACGGAACCCCGCACCATCAGCAACGAGCAGTTCCGCAAACTGGTCATCGATGACAATCGCAAGTGGGGCCAGATTATCCGCGGTGGCAATATCAAGGTCGAATAATTTTTTTCAAATAGAGAAGACAGGAAGGCAAGCCAATGAGCGAAGCACAAACCGAAGGTCAGGTCGTTACCTATGAACTCGACGGAGAGGTGGCCCTGATCGGCCTGAACCGCCCGGACAAGCGCAATGCAATGAGTCCCGCGCTGCAGACGCAGCTGCTGGAACTGGTTTTGCGCGCCGGCAAGGAGGCCAAGTGTGGCGTGATCTTTGGTCATGGAGAGAATTTCTGCGCGGGCCTTGATCTGGCCTGGGCGGCAAAGCAGTGGTCCGACGATCGCACCGCGCGCAATTCCTACAAGTCGCGCCTCGACCCGCGCGAAGCCATCGCGCGCGGCGAGATTCCGTTTGTGGCCGCGCTGCATGGTGCGACGCTGGGTGGCGGACTGGAGACGGCCTGCGCCGCGCATGTGCGCGTGGGCGATGACACCACCTTCTTCGGCCTGCCCGAAGGCACGCGCGGCATCTACATCGGTGGCGGCGGCTCAGTGCGCATCGCACGCATACTGGGCTTTTCCTGCATGCAGGACATGATGCTCACCGGCCGGGTGCTGAAGCCCGAAGAAGGCGAGAAGCGCGG
>CAIUKQ010000265.1 GCA_903899705.1 uncultured beta proteobacterium | reverse complement strand
GAATTCGCGCAACTGCTGCTCGCCAAAACGAGCCTCGAGACCAACGCGTCGATCAATTTTGTAATGGTCGGCCTGGATGGACGTCCCGCAAGCAAGAACCTGAGGCAGATCCTGTCCGAATGGGTGGAGTTCCGCCTGTCCACGGTGACACGTCGCACGCAGTTTCGTCTGAACAAGGTGATGGACCGCATCCATGTCCTCGAAGGCCGGATGATTGTCCTTCTGAACGTGGACAAGGTGATCAGGATCATTCGCAACGCGGATGAACCAAGGGCGGAATTGATCGCGGCCTTCAAGTTGTCGGAACGCCAGGCGGACGACATCCTTGACATGCGCCTGCGCCAGCTCGCAAAGCTGGAGTACATCAAGGTTGAGCAGGAACTGGAAGGGTTGAGCAAGGAGCAGAAGGGCCTGGAGCGCATCCTGAAGAACCGGAAAGTCCTCGAAGACCTGGTCATTGAGGAGATCGAGGCGGACCAGAAGGCCTTTGGCGACAAACGCCGCACGGTCATTGAAGAGTCGGAAAAGACCGTCATGGAAATTCCGGTCATTGACGAACCTGTGTCGGTGATCTTTTCAAAGAATGGCTGGGTCCGCGCGCGCCAGGGTTGGGAGGTTGACGAAAGCTCCCTTTCCTTCAAGGAGGGCGACGGATTGCAGAGCCTGCTCAAATGCCGCACCGTCGATCCCGTGACGTTTCTCGATTCGTCCGGACGGGCGTATTCGCTGACGGCCGGCGATCTCCCGCCGGCGAGGGGTGACGGAGCGCCTGCTTCTTCGCTCGTGGATGTGCAAAATGGTGCACGCATTCTGTATGCGCTCGCCGGAAAGCCGGACAGCAGCATCATGGTGGCCTCGACTGGCGGATACGGATTCCTCTGCCGCATGAGCGACATGATCACCAATCGCAAGGCCGGGCGGGATTTTATGACACTGGAAACCGGTGAGTCGCCGGTTCCACCCGTGGTCTATGATGAAGCTTCGGCGAAATTTGTGGCGGCAGTATCGGCCGGCGGCAGGTTGCTGGTGTTTGACATCGGTGAGATGCGCGCTGTTTCGCGCGGCCGGGGCGTGATCATGATGGGTCTTGATCAGGGGGAAGCCCTGGTGGCAGCCACGCTGGTATCGGGAAAGTCGGTAAAGATTCTCGGAACCGGTCGCGGCGGCAAGGCGAAAGTCGTCGAACTTTCCGGTGAAAAATTCGAATACTATTTTGGCCGCCGGGCCCGCATGGGTCGTGTGTTGCCGGACAAACTTGTTCCAAGCGGATTTGCCGGCTGATCAAGGTTCTTTTTTCCCCCGTTGAGTTGGTCTGGAGGCGCGTGAGTGACTATTTTGCAAAGGTCCGGCGCTCACGTGTGCTAGAGTCCTTTTCGGCGGGCCTCCCCGCATTGCAGCGTGGTGAATCTGGTCAGGTCCGGAAGGAAGCAGCCACAGCTACTCACTGCAAGTGCCGGGGGTCAGGCTCGCCACCTATTTCAATCCCGGATGATGGTGTCGGGTTTGCGTTTGAGCGAACCCACCGGCTTCCGTAAAATGTGCCCATGAGCTACCAGGTTCTCGCCAGAAAATGGCGCCCAAGAGATTTTGAATCCCTGGTCGGGCAGGAGCATGTGGTTCGTGCGCTGACCAACGCGCTGTCGCAACAACGCCTCCATCACGCCTATCTGTTTACCGGCACGCGCGGCGTCGGGAAAACCACGCTGGCCCGGATACTCGCAAAGTGCTTCAACTGCGAAACCGGAATCACCCCGACGCCCTGCGGTAAGTGCTCGGCCTGCCTGGAAATCGACACGGGCCGCTTTGTCGACCTTCTGGAAGTGGACGCGGCCACCAACACCAAGGTCGAGGAGATGCGGCAACTACTTGAAAATGCTGTTTATTCTCCGACACGGGGCCGCTTCAAGGTCTATGTCATAGATGAAGTTCACATGCTCTCCACATCGGCGTTCAATGCGATGCTGAAGACCCTTGAAGAGCCGCCGGACCACGTCAAGTTCATCCTTGCCACCACCGACCCTCAGAAAATTCCCGTCACGGTTCTCAGTCGCTGCCTGCAGTTCAACCTGAAGCAGATGCCGCCGGCATCGATATCCGGGCACCTGTCGAAGGTTCTTGAACTGGAGGGGATCAAGGCGGAACCCGGCGCGCTCAAGCTGATTGCAGCCTCGGCGCGCGGAAGCATGCGGGATGCCTTGTCCCTGCTCGACCAGGCCATCGCCTATTCGGGAGGTGATCTCGGGGAGGCTGGCGTGCGTGCCATGCTGGGAACCGTGGATGATGCGTTTCTGTTCGAGATTCTTGACGCACTGGCCGCCGGCAATGCCGAGGGCATGCTCGAAATTGCAACACGGATGGATTCATTGTCCATTTCGTTTGACGGGGCCCTGCAGGAACTGGCCTCTACGCTGCATTCCATTGCCCTTGCACAAAGTGTCCCGGGTTCCATTCTTGAGACGGACGTTCGCAAGGCAAGGATACTCGAGCTTGCAGCGGCGTTTGGCGCAGAGGATCTCCAGTTGTTTTATGAAATCGCGATCCACGGGCGGCAAGAACTCCCCCTTGCTCCTGATGCCTATGCGGGTTTCACGATGGCGCTTCTTCGCATGATCGCGTTCAGTCCCGAGCACGGCGGCGCGGGAGGAGATCGCAAACCCGCCTCACGCGCCATTCCGGCCACGCGTGCGCCGGCGTCGGAATCAGGGACCAGGAGCGTGCCCGATCCGAAACCGGCTGCGGCAGCACCGGCTGATCTGAATGATTGGCCGGCCATGGTTCGTGAACTGAAACTCGGCGGGGTAGTCAAACAGCTGGCGCAGCAATGCGCGATGGTATCGTTTGAAGATGATGCATTGACCCTGAAGATTTCCCCTGCCGCAAAGTATCTTGCCGACAAGGCCTATCAGGACAAACTGAGTGCGGCTGTTTCCGATCAATTGGGGCGAAAAATTCGACTCAAGCTGGAAATTGGTGAAACAGCGGGGGCCAGTGCGCAGGACCGCGCAATCGCCAGTATCAGCCAGGACGCCCTTGTACAGGGCTTGGTCGAGCAGTTTGACGCGACGATCGTTGAGTCTTCGATCAAGCCCGGAAAATAGCCCAAACGGTTTCAGAAAATGTCAAACAGGAAGAAGAGATGATCAACAAAGGTCAGTTGTCGGGCTTGATGAAGCAGGCTCAACAAATGCAGGACAACATGAAGCGTGTGCAGGAGCAGCTGGGTACCATTGAAGTCGAAGGTCAGTCCGGTGCCGGACTCGTTAAAGTTGTGATGACTTGCAAGTACGATCTCAAACGGGTCAATATCGATCCGACCCTGCTGAAAGATGACAAGGAAATGCTCGAAGATCTGGTGGCCGCCGCGGTCAATGATGCGGTGCGCAAGATCGAGTCAACAGTTCAGGAAAAGATGGCAAGCGTCACGGCCGGAATGCCGCTGCCTCCCGGAATGAAGCTGTTCTAGCTTGCAGCCCGTTTGCATTTTGTGCATTGAACCCTAGCTAATCAGCATGGCAACACCCGGATCGCTTGAGGAATTGATGGAAGCACTGCGGTGCCTTCCCGGGGTTGGGCCCAAGGCCGCGCAACGCATGGCCTATTACCTTCTGCAACGGGACCGGCCGGGAGCGGAGAGACTGGCGCAGGCGCTTGGCAATGCAGTCCAGTACATCCGGCGCTGCGTCAGTTGCAACAGCTTTACCGAAGAGTCGTTGTGCGAATTGTGCGCATCTTCCAAGCGTGAGGTGAGCCAGCTTTGCGTGGTGGAGACACCCGCTGATCTTCTGATGATGGAGCAGACACTGGCTTACAAGGGCCTCTATTTTGTACTGATGGGAAGACTGTCACCCCTTGATGGCATCGGCCCCAGGGAAATCGGCCTGGAGGTTCTGCAGAAACGCGCCCTGAACGGGCTGGTGAAGGAGGTGATCGTGGCGACCAATTTCACCAATGAAGGCGAGGCGACAGCCCATTACATCGGTGAAATTCTGAAGGACCATGACATCAAACTCACGCGTATTGCGCGCGGAGTGCCCGTTGGCGGTGAACTTGAATACGTGGATGCCGGAACACTGGCGCAGGCCATGGTGGAGCGCAGGTTGGTATGAGCAATGGGCCCAAACCCCTGCAGGGCATCCGCGTTATCGAACTCGGACAGCTGATTGCCGGTCCGTTCGCCGGTAAGTTTTTTGCGGAGTTTGGCGCGGAAGTCATCAAGGTCGAACCTCCCGGCAAGGGAGATCCACTGAGAACCTGGCGCGGCATGCATGGCGACACGTCGCTATGGTGGTATGTGCAGAACCGCAACAAGAAATCGGTCACCCTGGACTTGAGGACCGCTGAGGGGCAGGAAATCGCCAGGAAACTGATCAGCGGTGCAGATATAGTCATCGAAAATTTCCGGCCTGGAACCCTTGAGAAATGGGGTCTTGGCTATGAGTCATTGAGTCTCGTCAATCCGGGATTGATCATGTTGCGCCTGTCAGGTTTTGGCCAGACGGGCCCCATGCACGACCAGGCCGGTTTCGGTTCGGTTGGCGAATCCATGGGCGGTATGCGCTTTGTCACCGGATTTCCCGATCGGGCGCCTGTCCGGATGAACCTGTCTCTGGGGGACGCTCTGGCCGCTTTACACGGCGTCATCGGCACGATGATCGCGTTGCACCATAGAACCGCCCATGGAGGGAAAGGGCAGGTGGTTGATGTCGCATTGTTCGAAGCTGTCTTCAACATGATGGAAGGCGCGCTGCCTGAATACGACATGCTCGGCGAAATTCGCGGCCGTACAGGCACGGGATTGAGCGGCATTGTTCCGTCCAATACCTATCCGACAGCGGATGGTCAGCACGTGGTGATAGGCGCGAATGCCGATAGCATCTTCAAGCGCCTCATGACCCTCATGGGCCGCGACGATCTCGGAAATGACCCGTCGTTGGAAAATAACGAAGGTCGATGCAAGCGTGTGACCGAGCTGGATGATGCAATTGCCGCCTGGACGATGCAGCACACGGTTGAAGAAGTCTTGGGCAAGCTGAATTCCGCACAGGTCCCAAACGGGAAGATTTTCAGCATCGCCGATATCGCGCGCGACGCCCAATATATGGCCCGTGACCTCATCCAACAGGTCTCATTGCCGGATGGCAAAACCGTGAAGGTACCCGGCGTCGTGCCCAAGCTTTCAGAGACGCCAGGAAGCCTCGATTGGGTGGGGCCGGCTTTGGGCGAGCATACGCAGTCGGTCCTTGAATCCATTGGTTTTAGTTGTGATCAGGTCGACGCCTTGCGTGCAAGAAAAATAGTTTGAGGAAACCTTGGCCGCACCGCAACAATCATTTGACAGTGGTGTGAAAATCCTTCATACTCCTTTTTCTGCTTCAAGAGAAGCAGATCGGACGCGGGGTGGAGCAGTCTGGCAGCTCGTCGGG
>CAIUKQ010000264.1 GCA_903899705.1 uncultured beta proteobacterium | reverse complement strand
CGTTGCAGTCGGGTTATTTATTTCTATTGAAGGTGGTGCGACGATGGAGAGCCTCATGAAGCGAATGATCCTTGCCTTGGCGCTGGCTGCGGTAGCCGGTGGCGTGACTGCGCAGTCCTATCCCGTCAAGCCTGTCAGGATGGTGATTCCGCAACCACCCGGCGGCGGCACCGACCTTATGGGCCGTCTACTCGGCACCAAGCTCGGTACTTTCCTCGGGCAGCCGGTGGTCATCGAATACCGGGCAGGTGCCGCAGGCGCGATCGGGAATCGCAATGTCATGCAGTCCCCGCCCGACGGGTATTCCATTCTCTTCGGCGTCGGCTCGGACATGGTGCTGGCCACGCTGTTGTCGAAGGACGCGCCTGTTAATCCGAGCACCGACCTTACGCCCATCATCGCCGCGGTCGCGCCGATATCCTGTATCGCGGTGAGCATTTCTGCGCCGGTCAATTCCGTGGCCGAGCTGATTGCCTATACAAAAGCCAATCCCGGCAAGCTCACCTTTGGGTCTCCGGGGACGCTCTCTGCGCCGCACATATACGGCGAGAAACTGCGCTCGCTTGGCGTCGATATGTTGCATATCCCGTTCAAGGGGCAGGGACCGTCGCTGGCCGCGCTGCTGGGCGGGCAGATCGACGTGGCCCTGTCGAACATGGCTACTGTTGTTACGAATGCGCGCAGCGGCAAGATCAGGATCGTGGCGATCTCGCAGACAAAACGCGTGGAGTCCTTTCCGGACATTCCGGCGATTACTGAATTTCTGCCGGGCGGCGACCAGCCGCAAGGCTGGTATGGCGTGTTCGGTCCGCTGAATATGCCGAGGCCCATCGTGAACCGGATCAATGAAGACATGCACAAGGTGCTGGCCGACAGGGAAACCAGGGCAAAAATCGACGAGGCGAATTTTGTTCCCGTGGGCGGCAACGCGGATCAGTTCGTGGAGATGATCAAAAACCTCCAGGACGTCTACGGCAGGGTGGTGCGCAATGCGGGCATCAAGCCCGAATAGGAAGTCGGTATTTTAAAGAAACACCATGAAAATCATAACGTTAGAGGATCACTTTACGACGCCCATGGCCATGGGGTTGCTGCCTCCGGACACCGAGGCGCGAAAACACCATCGCGCCGAGATGAACCGGCGTCTCGGATTTGACTCGGAGGCCGAGTTGCTCGACCTCGGCAAATCGCGCATTGCACACATGGACGCGGCTGGCATCGACTATCAGGTGGTATCAATGACTGCGCCGGGCGCGCAGGGTTACGAGGCTGCAACCTCGATTCCGCTGGCGCGCGACGCCAATGAACGCATGCACGCGGCCATTCAGGCCAACCCTCAAAGACTGGGCGGTTTTGCCGCCATCCCGACCGCCGATCCTGCCGAGGCCGCCAAGGAATTGGAGCGGGCCGTGAAGCAACTCGGACTGAAAGGCGCACTGATCAACGGCCATATGCGTGGCAGCTTTCTGGATGACAGGAAATACTGGGTGATCTTCGAGGCCGCGCAGGCCCTGAATGTTCCGATCTATCTGCATCCGACGCGGCCGCAGCCGGCCATCATGAAAGCCTACTTCGACGGCTATGACGAACTGGCGGGGGCCGCGTGGGGATTCGCTGCGGATACCGGCGTGCACTACCTGCGGCTGATATTCGCGGGGATTTACGACACCTTTCCCGATTTGAAGATCATTCTGGGCCACCTTGGCGAGGGCCTGCCGTTTCACATGCAGCGGCTCAATCTGCACGTGGAAATGGATGCCGCGCACCGCGGCCTCAAGAAAACCCCTCTGCGCTATCTGCGGGAGAACATGATCATCACCACCAGCGGAAATTTCTCCGTTCCCGCGTTCATGTGCTGTTATCTCGAGTTGGGTCCGGACAACATTCTGTTCTCCGTGGACTGGCCTTATGAGAAAAACACCGATGGCACGCAGATGCTCAAACACCTGCCCATCAGCCCCGGAGATCTGGAAAAGGTGGCGCACCGGAATGCCGAGCGTGTTCTGAATCTGAAGTAAATATTGATACCGGCGGCCTCCTTTTTCCGGGTGGCGCGACATCGCCGATTGCCTGCCGCTTCCCGCGCCTTCCCTCCGTATAATGCGACCCTTTTTGGCTCCTCATGCTTCTCAAAAATCTCGTTGTCTACCGACTCGGCCCCCGCTGGAGCACCCAGGCGGATGCGCTTGAGAAAAAGCTCGCAAAACATGCCCTGCAACCCTGCGGGAGTTTTGAAATGCAAAGCCGCGGGTGGCTTGCGCCGCGTGACGACGATCGCCTGGTCTACACCCTCAATCATCACTGGCTGCTGAACCTCGGGGTTGAGCAGAAACTTCTGCCGGGGTCGGTGATCCGCCAGTTCGTGAAGGAGCGCGCAGCTCAGGTGGCGGCGCAGCAGGCCTGGCCGGTCGGTCGCAAGCAGATGCGCGACCTCACCGATCAGGTCACCACGGAACTGATGCCGCGCGCGCTCGCGCGGCGTTCCACCACGAGGGCGTGGATTGATTCCACCAACCGCCTGCTGATCGTCGATGCCGCGGCCGACAAGGCCGCCGAGGAATTCCTCGAAGTGCTGCGGCGTGCTGATGACGACCTTCCGTGCAAACGCCTTGATACCGAGCGTTCTCCCGGCGCCGCAATGACGCAGTGGCTTGCCAAGGGCGAGGCGCCCGGAAACTTCAGCATCGACCAGGACCTGGAAATGATCGCGCCCGACACCAGCAAGGCCACGGTGCGCTACACGCGCCATACGCTGGATGGCAAGGATATCCGCGATCACATATCGGCGGGGAAGACCGTCACGCGCATGGGCCTCACCTGGAGGGACCGCATCTCCTTCATTCTCACGGACAAGCTGCACGTCAAACGCATCTACTTTCTCGACATCCAGAATGAGGATGCAACTTCCGAACCGGATGATGAAGAAGAGAAATTCGATATCGACTTCGCGCTCATGACCGGGGAGCTGGCGCTGATGCTGGCCGATCTGGTCAATGCCCTGGGCGGGGAAAAGCAAGCCGCGGAGTAGGTCGTCAGGAGACTTTTGCCGGCGACTTGAGCTTGCGGTTGTCGCCGACACGGATGGTAAATCCGGTCCGGTCGAAATATTCCAGGAAAGGAATCACGTATTTTCGGGTCGAGCCGATGAGGTCGCGAAATCCGGCGGCGGTGATGGTGCTGTGTTGGATGAGATGTTCGCGAAGTGCAGCCCGCACTTTGTCCACTGCCGAGGCCTTGAAGCACAGCTCGCTCCCGACACGCACCACATCGCCCTGCCGTTCGAGTAGTTTCAAGGCCTCGATGAGGCGCGGTTTCGGCGCTTCAGTGAGTTTTTCGATGGCGGCCAGGTCCGGCGGCGCCATTTCATCGGCAGCCAGGATGCCAAGGACCTTGTCCATCAACGCCTTTTCCGCACCGCCCACGTTGACGCTGTGCCCGGGCAGGCGCACCAGGTTGCCTTCGCGCGCGAGCACCTTTGCTGCAACGCGCTGGTCAATCAGATAACGGTAGACGGCCGGCGTGAGCCCGGCGCGGAGCTTCGCTCGAAGATCCTCAAGATCCATGCCGGCGCCCAGCGGCTGCGCCTTGTGGAACTGGCCCACCAGCCGGATGGCCGCCTCGCCCAGCGACTGCCAGCGCAGCTGCGAGACGAACAACTGCTCACCTTCGAGATTGAGCTTCTGCGCTGATTTTATTTTTGACAGTCGCACGGCGGCATCGTTGGCTGTCAGGTTGAAGAACTGGCAGATGGAATCCAGCGGCAGCGAGGGTGATTCGCTTTCGGTGAGCAGCAGGTCGACCAGTGCCTGAAAATCACCGCCACGCAAGGTCTCCAGTTTTGCAAGCCCGCCTTCTTCGCGCTGCCTGTGCCGGGTAGCCCAGGGATGCAGGACAATGCCGCCCCCCAGTGTGCGACGCGCGACTTCGTCGCGCAGGATGAAGCGGTCTCCGCGCATCACCAGCGCCGGTTCATCAAGGATTATCTGGCAGTACGCGGATTGGTTCGATTCGACCTTGTCCTTGCCTTGCAGGAACACCAGTTTGGCTGTGATCTCGGCGGTGCCCAGGTGTACCCGCACGCGCTGGTGGCTGCGCAGGCCGCGCGCGCCCGCTCGGGGAATTTCGACATGGGCGTCAAAGCGCTGCGAGGTGCGGGCCAGTTTTTCGTGGCACACCACCTGGCCCCGTTTGACCGATGCGGCTTCGCTGCCGACCAGGTTGAGCGCAACGCGCTGTCCCCAACCTGCATTCTCCAGTGTCTGTCCGTGCACCTGGATGCTGCGCACGCGAAAGCGTTCGCCGCCGGGCAGGCAGATCAGGTGTTCCCCCACCTTGACCTTGCCGGTATGCGCCGTGCCGGTCACCACCAGCCCGTGGCCCTGGAGCGTGAAGGCGCGATCCACGGGCATGCGGAAGTAGGCTTCTGATTCGGTCTTGGCGCAGCGCGCAAGGCCGGCGACGATGGCGGCCTGCAAGGCTGGCAGGCCCTCACGGGTGATCGCGGAGAAGGGCAGCATGGGCGCGCCCTCGAACGGCGTGCCCGAGGCCAGCATTTCTATTTCCTCCTCGACTTCTCGGATGCGTGCAGGCGTGGCGAGATCCGCCTTGGTGATGACGAACAGGCCCTGGGTGACGCCCAGGAGTCGCACGATGTCGAAGTGCTCCTCTGTCTGGGGCATGACCCCGTCGTCGGCTGCGACGGTGAACAAAACAAAATCGATGCCGTGCGCGCCGGCCAGCATATTGCGCACGAAGCGTTCATGGCCCGGTACATCGATGACGCCGGCCTGGGTGCCGTCGGGCAGATCCAGATGCGCAAACCCGAGGTCGATGGAAATGCCGCGCTCTTTTTCTTCCTTGAGGCGGTCGGTGTCCTGCCCGGTCAGGACTTTGACGAGACTGGTCTTGCCGTGATCAATATGTCCGGCGGTGCCGACAATGTATGGCATGAGATTGTTCGAACAAGGGGGCTACGCCCCCCCGTAACTCCCCCAGATCAGTGTCTCCGCAAAACGGCGATGCGCATGGCTCACGAGGCGGAAAAGCGCGGGAACAAGCCCAGCGCGTTTTCGCGTTCGATGGCGCGCAGCTCTGCCGGGCTGAAACCCTGTTCGAGAAGGCCCTTGAGGGTCTGCTGGATGGAAAGCCTTCCCCAGGGATAGTCGGTGCCGACCAAGATGTTCTTGGCGCTCACCATCTGCAGCAGCGGCAGGAAGCATTCGGGAAAGGTGGAGCCCGCGCATTCGAAATAGAGCTTTTTCAGTTCATGCAGCGGGCCGTTGGGAATCAGCGGCTCGAACAGCGCGCGATCCATGTTCCAGCGGGAAGATATGCGGTCCTTCAAGAGGGGCACCGCACTGCCGTTGTGGCAGAAGATGAAGCGTGTGTCGGCGCAGCGCGAGAAAGTGCCGCTGTACAAAAGGCTCGTCACCGCGCGCACCGTATCGAACAGGAATTCGATGGCGGAATCGGGCACGTTGGTAATCAGGTCGAGGCAGCAGCCGGGCGTTGTCGGGTGAAAGAACACCACTGCTTTGCGGCGGTTCAATTCGTCAAACACCGGGGCGAATTCCTTTTCACCAGGCCAGCGGTTGTCATAGCTGGTCATGAGGGCGACGCCGTCGACTTTCAGGACGTCATAGGCATAGGCAATCTCCCTCAGGCTGCCCTCGATATCGGGCAGTGGCAGTGCGGCGAAGGTGCCGAATCGTCCCGGATGCTCCAGCGCGATTTTTGCGGCGTACTCATTGCACTCGCGGGATACCTGGCGGCCGAGCGCAACGTCGCCAAACCAGGTGCCCGGCGCCGACACCGAGGTGATTGCAGTGGCGATGCCGCACTCGTCCATGATCTCCACCGCTGTCTGCGGTGACCATGCCGCGATGGCCGGTGGCACGCGGCCTCCCGATTGCCTGAATATCCGGTCGGCACCCACCAGCGAAATATAGGAAGGCGGGATGATGTGATGATGCACGTCGATGCGGTGCGGGCCTTTGTTGCCGGTGCCCCGTGGGCGCTTGGCGCGGGGGCCTGCAGAGGGCTTCAGGCGCGTGGCCAGGCGCGTCGCAGAAAATCGGCTGGCGGGCTGCTCCGGCTCTGCGGAATCCGCGTGAATGGCGGTAGGGGGGCTTAATGGATCGCAACACAGACAGGAGCTGAAGGAAACGCCGGCTCCTGTCGCAGGTTCGGTATTTGACATCGTCATTGTTCTGGTGAGCCTTGATAAGTATTGAAGGAATTCCTGCTGCGGTGCCGCGGCCTTCCGCCTCCCGGGCGGGAACAGTTTGTATTATCACCGCATCGGCACACAGCCTGCAGACCCGGCTTCAGACCCGGTAAATCCGAGCGGCGTTGTCGTGGAATAGGGCAGCCCGCTCCGAGGGTGAAAACTTCGCCGACACGCGCTTGAAAGCGTTCCAGAGCAGGTGGTATGAAAACGATGAGCGATCGACCGGGAAATTGCTTTCGAACATGCAGCGGTTTGCGCCGAATTTTTCAATGCAATGCAGGAACCATGGTTCGGACCCCTTGGCGATTTCCGAAGAGGAAGGCGGTTTTGGCAGATCGCTCCAGCCCAGGCCGCAGCGCGGCGTGCCAAGCCCGCCGATCTTGCAGACGATGTTGGGCAGGGTCGCCGCCTCGGCGATATTCTTTTTCCACGCCGTAAAGTATTCGTCGTGACGCGCGCCGTACTGGCCCACACCGAGAATGCCGCCCATGTGGTTGAGCACCAGGATCTGGTCGGGAAAGGCCCGCGCGAGATCAACAACATCCGGCAACTGCGTCATCAGCTGCCAGGCGTCGTACACCAGGTTGTAGCGCTTGAGTTGGGCGTAGCCCTCGCGGTACTTGCTGTCGCGCAACAGGCCCTCGGGTGCACCGGCACGCATGCCCACCTCGGCCGCATCGGGTATCCAGGCCGCCGAGTGCCGTATGCCGCGAAAGCGCGGGCTCGCCGCCATGTGGGCTTCGAGCGTCTTTGACACTTCGGCGCCAAGCATCAGATCGGCGGAGGTGATGATCCCCGCGGCAATGCGTGTCTTTCCATGTTTGCCGCTGGCGCTTTCCGCGGCGATGCGCTCGACAAATTCGGTCTCGCCCACGCGCTTCAGTTCCTCGGGGCCGTCGACCCGGTACTGAGTGCGAAATTCGATGAACACTGTGGAGACAATGTTGTGCCCGCAATCCACATCGCGCAGCACATCCTCGAGCAGGTATTTGTCGTCGGGCCCGCGCTGCCACAGGTGATGATGCGGATCGCAAATTGGCAGATCCGGTTCCAGGGTGGGTTCAACGGTCAGGGCGCGCCAGGCTTGGGTGTCGGTCATGCAGTCCTCATTAACTATTTGATTGATAAGAAAAATAAAGCAT
>CAIUKQ010000263.1 GCA_903899705.1 uncultured beta proteobacterium | reverse complement strand
GTGGTGAACGCGCAAGCGTCACCCGAGGGCGGTTATGACTTGCTGGCGGTTGCGCAGTTGGCGAGTCGCGAGGCCTCCACAGTACGGCTGAAATCACCGCAGGGGCCGGCGCTGCGCTTCGATACCCTTCCCTATGCCGTCAACTGAGCAGGCCGGCGTGAAACACAGCATCTATATCTACTACAAGGTCACACCGCAGAACGAAAAGGCGGTGCGCGCCGCGGCGGAGAGCCTGCTCAAAGCGGTGGCCGCGGCAACCGGCATCGAAGGCCGCCTGATGTGCCGGCGCGACAAACCGGATACCTGGATGGAAGTCTACGAAGGTGTTTCGGAACCCAACGCTTTTCTCACCACACTGGACAAGGCGCTGGCCGGGGTGAAATTCGCGGAAGTGCTGGGGCCGGAAATGCGGCGCATGACCGAGCTTTTCCGGCCGCTTTGATTTCTGCCTTCGTCGCAAGGGCCCGTACGGTATGTGCTTGATTTTATTATCTTATCAGGTCATTCCCGGCGTGAGACTGCAGCTTGCCGCCAACCGCGACGAACTCTTCGCCCGACCCACGCAGCCGGCCGGCTGCTGGGCGGATCACCCCGATATTCTTGCCGGGCGAGATCTGACGGCTGGCGGTACCTGGCTCGGGGTGTCGCGCAGCGGCCGCTTCGCCGCCATCACCAACTTTCGAGATCCGGCTTCCAGGCGCGACGACGCACCTTCGCGCGGCGCGCTGGTGGGCGATTTCCTGCTCGGCACCGAAACCCCGGCTGCGTATATCGAACGCATATCGCCGGGCATGGCGCGTTACAACGGGTTCAGCCTGCTGCTGGGGAACGCTGCCGGGCTCTGGTTCGTGTCCAACCGCAGCAATGAGTCATTCGAAATTCCGCCCGGCGTGCACGGCCTTTCCAATCACCTGCTGAACGAACCCTGGCCCAAGGTGGTCAGGGGCACTGCCGGCATTTCGGCGCTGGGTAAATCCCCGTTTTCGACCGAAGACCACTTCAGCCTTCTCGCAGACGAAACCCAGGCTGCGGATGTCGATCTGCCGCGCACCGGCGTCGACCTTGCGCGTGAACGCCGCTCATCGGCCATCCGCATACTGGATCCGGTGTATGGCACGCGCTGCTCCACGCTGCTGCGCATTGCCGACCGCATTGGCGACAGGAGCGAAACAGAATTCCACGAACGCAGCTTTAGCGCCGACGGAACAACCGGCGCCACAGTGAGCTACAGGTTTACGATTTAAGCTCCTGCGACATGGCGATGTGCGGGATGCCCGCCTCGTCGAAGGGTTCGCCGAATTCGCTGAAGCCCAACTTGCGGTAAAAGCCGGCAGCATGGATTTGCGCATGCAGCACGATGCGCGGCATGCCGCGTTCCCTCGCCCTTTGCATAAGCGCCAATGCCAGCGCACGGCCGATGCCTGCGCCGCGACAGGATGCAAGTACCGCCATGCGACCCAGATGCCCATCCGGCAGCAAGCGCGCCGTGCCGACGGGAACGCCCTTCTCATTCAGCGCAAGGGCATGCTCGCAGCGGGCATCCCATTCGTCCCATTCCAGTTCAAGCGGCACGTTCTGCTCGATCACGAACACCGCCTCGCGCACCGCGCGTGCGCGATCCCTCGCCTGATCCCAGTCAAGCACGGTGATTTCCGGAATTTTCATCATTTTTTCCGACATATTAGGCACTTATAATAGCCGCGCTTTCACAAGGGAACCGCATGAAAAGTCTTTGGAACGACAAGGAAGCCGCCCAATGCGCCGATGATCTCGCGCTGCGCGTCTACACCTCCCGCCTGCTCGGGCGCGACAAATCGCTGGTGCTGCATGGCGGCGGCAATACCTCGGTGAAGATCGAGCAGAAGAATCTCTTCGGCGAGACCGAAACCATTCTGTACGTGAAGGGCAGCGGTTGGGACCTCGAAACCATCGAGGCGCCGGGCTTTTCTCCGGTGCGCCTGGACCACGTCTTGAAACTGGCGCAGTTGCCGGCACTCTCGGACCCGCAGATGGTCAACGAACTCACCACGCACATGCTGCGTTCAAGCGCCCCGGCACCGTCGATCGAGACCATTCTCCACGGCTGCCTCCCCTATCGCTTTGTCGATCACACGCATGCCGATTCGGTGCTGGCGGTGAGCAATACCGCCGACGGCGAGAAGCGCATCCGGGAAATCTATGGCGACAAGTGCGTGGTGATTCCGTATCTGATGCCCGGTTTCGACCTCGCACGCTATTGTGCGCAGGCGTTTGCCGCCGAAAAGAAGCCCGGCACCATCGGTATGGTCCTGCTCAAGCACGGCATCTTTTCCTTTGGCAACAACGCGAAGGAATCGTACGAGCGCATGATCGATTTGGTGTCGATGGCCGAAGACTATCTGCAAAAGCATGGCGCCAACGCAGATTCCGGCAACCCGCCGCTGCCCTCACCGCCCGCACGGGCACAGGCCGAACTGCGCCGCGCGGTTTCGGAACTCTCAGGCGCGCCCATGATCATGCGCACCGTAACGGATGGCCGCAGTATTTCCTACGCCAGTCATTCCGGATGCCGCAGCTTCTCGCAGCGCGGCCCGATCACGCCCGATCACATCATCCGCACCAAGCGCACGCCGATGTTCAGCATTGATACTGCGGCCTACGCGTCGCAATACCGGAAATACTTCGCCGCCAATGAACCCGGTGCACGCGAACGCAAGACCATCCTAGATCAGGCGCCGCGCGTGATCATCGACCCGGCCTTCGGGATGGCCGCGTTGGGGCGAAGCGCAAAGGACGCGCAGGTGGTCGCCGAGTTGTATGAGCATTCGATGGACGTCATCCGCGCCTCCGAATCCCTGGGCGGATTCGAACCCCTGAGCCTGGCGGATCTGTTCGAGGTCGAGTACTGGGATCTGGAACAGGCCAAGCTGAAAAAATCCGGCAAGCCCCCTGTCTTTGCGGGCGAAGTCGCTCTCGTCACCGGCGCGGCATCGGGCATCGGCAAGGCCGCCGTGGAGAGCCTGCT
>CAIUKQ010000262.1 GCA_903899705.1 uncultured beta proteobacterium | reverse complement strand
CGAGCAATCAAGCGACGACCTAAAAACTATCCGACAATGGACAAACCACGCGCCACAATTACAGAGCATGTCCGCAAACATGGACACCCGAAAAAGATTAAGTAAGTACCATTCGGCCTACGCCCCCTCGTAACTCCCCCATTTCAGAGGGAAACACTGATTGGCAGGGAATTGATAACCGACTTGATCAGCGTTTCCCTAGCGCTCCGCCGCCGTTGCGTGCCGGACTGATCCGGGGATTTATTCCACCAGGGGAATATTCGCCTGCTTGATGATTCTGGCGTAGAGGGCGATATCGTCGCGATATTTTTTTCCGAACTCTTCCGGTGTGCCGCCGGCGGCTTCCCCTTGATTGGGCAGCACGGCCATGACTTCCGGTGTTTTCAGAGCGCGATTGGTTTCCGCGGCAATGCGGTTGAGCACATCCCGCGGTGTACCACCCGCGGCGAATATGCCCACCCAGCCGTTGTAGGTCGCGCCGGGGAATCCCGCCTCCGTGACGGTGGGCACATCCGGCAGGACAGAGGACCGTTGCGCGCCGGATACGGCGATGGCGCGCAGCTTTCCCGACTTGATGATCTGTACCACGGAATTCGGCGGCGAGAAACCCAATTGCACTTCATTGGACATCATGGCGGGAACCGTCTGCGCATCGCCTTTGTAGGTGACCATCACGATATCGATGCCGGCCGCCCCTTTGAGCATCTCGCCCACCAGATGGGGCGCCACACCCAGGCCGGTGTGCCCGTAGTTGAGTTTGCCGGGTTGGGCCTTGGCAAGCGCGACAATATCCTTGAGGTTGCCGGGCAACCCGGGATTGGCCACCAGCACCAGATAGGTTGATATCACCTGGCTGGCCGGTGCAAAGTCCTTGATGGGATCGAAGGGCAGCTTCTTGTAGAGGCTGGCAGCAACCGCATGGCCGGTGGTGGTGACCAGCAGGTTATAGCCGTCGGGCGCCGATTTTGCGACCGCATCCGCTCCGATGTTGCCACCGGCGCCGGGGCGATTGTCGACAACCACCGACTGGCCCCAGCCTTCGTTGTATTTCTGCGCGAAAGTGCGCGCGGTCACATCCACGCCGCCGCCGGGAGGAAAGGGCACGATGAGGCGTACCGGTTTGACGGGGTAGGCCTGGGCGAACGCCTGGGTGCATGCGAAAAGGAGCGAGGCGGCGAGTACGCCTGATTGCAGGGGGGCACGATTCATGTGGGGTCTCCGGATTCAGATCGGATTGATCAGACTACCCGGGATTTTAATCGTTTCCCGTCCCCGGCCATCGTGTCATACAGGCAACGCGGTCTTGTCCACGATGCGTCGCAATATGAAGCTCGAATGCACGCCGGTGACGCCCTTGATCCGGGTGATCCTGTTGAGCAGCAACTCCTGAAATGCGTCCATGTCCCTGACCACGACCTTGAGCTGGTAATCGGCATCCTGACCGGTGACCAGCAGGCATTCCATGACCTCAGGGATGCCGGCGATCTGGGCGTCGAAGTGCTTGAAGCGCTCCGGCGTATGCTGGTCCATGGAGATGTAGATCAAGGCATGCAGCGAAAGTCCCAGGGCCTTCGCGTCGACAAGGGCGCGGTAGCCGGTGATCAGGCCGGATTCTTCCAGTGCCTTGACGCGCCGCAGGCAGGGCGACGGAGACAGGCCAATGCGGTCCGCAAGATCCTGGTTGCTGATGCGACCTTCGGCCTGCAGGATGCCCAGTATCTGGCGGTCGTAACGGTCGAGTTTCATGGGGTTGCCCGTATTTGATTCATGTAGACAGAAAAATATACAAAAATTAAAAAATAAGCAATTAAATATCAATAATATTGTTTTAT
>CAIUKQ010000261.1 GCA_903899705.1 uncultured beta proteobacterium | reverse complement strand
TGATCTCCCCAGACCTGGTCGAGCAACTGGGTGCGCGAATGCACTCGCTCCGGGTGCGTCATGAGGAAGTGCAGCAGCCGGAATTCCGTGGGACCGAGTTCCAGCCTGGTGTCACCAGCGCTGATGCGATGCGCGACCGGATCGAGCTTCAATCCATCGATTACAACGGTTTCGTCGGTCAACTGCGGTGAACGTCGGCGAAGCACCGCCTTGATACGCGCCATGAGTTCGCGCGGGGAGAACGGCTTGGTGATGTAGTCATCGGCCCCCGATTCCAGTCCCGCGACCTTGTCCGCCTCGGTACCGCGCGCAGTCAGCATGATGATGGGGATGTCGCGGGTACGGTCGTCTTCGCGCAGTCGGCGCGCGAACGCAATGCCGGACTGCCCGGGCAGCATCCAGTCCAGCAGGACCACGTCCGGCAAGACCTCGCGCACCAGGCTGGCAGCCTGTTCTGCATTGTCGGCTCGCAGCACGGCGTGGCCGGCATGCTCCAGGTTGATGGCAATCAGTTCCTGGATGGCTGGCTCGTCTTCTACTACAAGAATACTGGCTGGCATGCTTTTCCCTTGTTACAAGGCAGATTCGAAGGCGCCAGGTGGCGTGCTGCATCGGGCCGGAACGCGTCGAGTTCGATCTCTGCCTGTGACAATTTTACGAACACATCATGACAGTTTTATGACTGTTCAAGCCAATCTGCTGCCCGGTCGGGAAAACTGCCCGGCCGACGGGGGTGACCGAGGTGGTTGGCCGACGTAGTTGATATTGGGCGGTATTCCGCTACCATGAGTCCCCCGCCTTGCGCGTGCCGGCCCGTGCCCCACGCCATTCCCTGCTTCTGAACCACCATCCTGAAACGCGCCTCCAACATGTCCGGACTCACCCCCGATACGCCGACCCCGACCGAAATCAAGCTGCACCAGAAATCGCGCAAGCTGGAAATCAGCTTTTCCGACGGGCAGCGATTCGAGATTCCGTACGAAATGTTGCGCGTCTGCTCGCCCTCGGCCGAAGTGCGCGGACACGGCCCCGGCCAGGAAGTGCTGCAGACCGGGAAGAAGAACGTCGAAATCACCGCCATCGAACCGATTGGCACCTACGCCATCCAGCCGCTGTTTTCCGACGGCCACAATTCCGGCATCTACTCCTGGGAATACCTCTACGACCTCGGACATCGCCGCGAACGCCTGTGGCTCTCCTACCTCGACCGACTGAAGGCGGCCGGCGCATCGCGCGACGCTTGAGTGTTTGAGCGGCGACACGCGGCCCGTCCGCCCGTGACGGACCATGCATGACGATTGCATGAGACAGGACGCCGGCAATCACCCTGATTGCCACACCTGAAGAAGCGCGCGATCAGAAAGCTCTTTTGCGTGCACTTCAGAGGGAAGCTCGTTCGAGCGTTTTTATTTCCAGAACTTGAGCAGCGCTTCCTTAGTTTTTTCAAATACCCGTGCTACGCTTCACACCATGAGCGAACAGACCCATTTCGGTTTCGAAACCGTCAGCGAGCGCGACAAATCGCGCAAGGT
>CAIUKQ010000260.1 GCA_903899705.1 uncultured beta proteobacterium | reverse complement strand
GGCACTTGCAGCGGATGTTTGCGATCCGCGCCGCCGCGGGGAGGCGTTTGGTTACTTCCTGACGTCATTCAACCTGGGCATGGTGCTCGGATCGCTGGTGTTCGGATTCGTCTCCGACCTGATCGGTTTGTGGGGGGGCGTATTTACCTGGGGTGTCACCAGCCTGGTCCTGTCCCTGTTCGGTTTGCTGATCCGCGAGACGCTGGTGCGGCCGCAATCGATACTGGTGCGAGGCAAAGTGGAAGCACGCGCCTGATCAATAGACTGGAGGTCCAATGATTGCCGCAATTTCTGTTGTCATTGTCCTTATCGGCGGGCTTCTGATTTATGCCGCGACCCGGCCCGATGAATTCCGCGTCGAGCGTTCCATGGCCATCAGTGCACCGCCAGACCGGGTGTTTTCCAGCATCAACGATTTTCGTCTCTGGACCGGATGGTCTCCGTGGGAAAAAATAGACCCTGAACTGAAACGCAGCTACAGCGGTGCCGCCAGTGGCAGGGGAGCTATTTATGAGTGGGAAGGCAATAACAAGGCTGGCAAGGGGCGCATGGAAATCACGGAAACTTCCTCCCCTTCCAGGGTGCTGATCAAACTCGATTTCGAGAAACCGTTCAAAGCCAACAACATGGTGGAATTTGTTCTTGAGTCCGCCGGTGATTCCACAAAAGTCACCTGGTCCATGACCGGCCGCAGTCCGTTCATGATGAAGGTGATGAGTATCCTGATGAACATGGACCGTATGGTGGGCGGGGATTTCGAAAAAGGCCTCGCCAATCTGAAGGCGCTCGCCGAAAAATAATCAGGAGGCGGTGAACAATGGCCGCTAAAGTCTCCTGCGAGCGCCTGCGCGGATTCATTGCCGCGGCGTTTGTCGCCTTGGGCATGCCGCAAGGCGATGCAAACGCGGTTGCCGGCCTGATGGCCGAGGCGGACCTTCAGGGTTCCGACGGGCATGGTGTGATCCGCCTCCCCCAGTACGCTCGCCGCATCCGTGCCGGCGGTGTCAATCTGAAACCCGATATCAGTATCGCCCGGGAACGCGCCGGCATGGCCCTGCTGGATGGCGACAACGGCATGGGGCACCTGGTGATGAAAAAGGCGGCCGCCATCGCCATCGACAAGGCGCGCAACACCGGCATCGCATGGGTGGGTTCGCAATTCAGCAATCATGCCGGGCCTGCCTCGCTCTACGCGAGGATGGCATTGCCGCATGACATGATCGGCCTGTATTTTGCCGTTGGAAACGCAAACCACCTTCCGCCGTGGGGAGGTCTTGACATGCTGCTCTCCACCAACCCGATCGCGGTGGCTATCCCCGCCGGCTCGGAATCCCCCGTGGTTCTGGACATGGCCACCACCGTTGCCGCCTACGGCAAGGTGAAGGCGAGGGCGCAGCGCGGCGAGATGATGCCGGAGGGGTGGATGATGGACCGGGACGGACAGCCGCTACTCGACCCCACACGGTCCGATGAGGGATTCCTGCTTCCCATCGGCGGCTACAAGGGCTACGGTCTTTCGCTGGTGGTGGGCATCCTTGCAGGTACCCTGAACGGCGCTGCCATGGGCCGGGCGGTCATCGATTTCAACCATGATGATTCGAGTGTGACCAACACGGGGCAGGCCGTTTGCATGATTGACCTTTCCGCATGGGAGGATGTCGCGCAGTTCAAGGAACGCATCGACGGCCTTGTCCGTGATCTTCGCGAAAGTCGTCGTATGCCGGGAGTTGATCGCATCTGGATGCCGGGCGAGCAGAGCGCGCAAAAACGCGAACTTCACGCACGCGAAGGGATACCGCTGCCAGCGGCTTTGATTGATGCGCTCGACAAACTGGCCGGCGAACTCGGAATTT
>CAIUKQ010000259.1 GCA_903899705.1 uncultured beta proteobacterium | reverse complement strand
CATTGGAGGCGTCCACGATGAGGAGCTTGTTCTTCCGGTCCTTTGATTTCTTTTGGCGGAAAACCAGAATGCAGGCGGCAAGGCCCGTGCCGTAGAAGAGATTGGGGCCGAGACCGATGACGGCCTCGAGCACGTCCATACCCAGAAGCTTGGTGCGGATTTTTCCTTCCGCGCCCATGCGAAACAAGGCACCGTGCGGAAGCACCACTGCCATGCGCCCGGACTTTGGCGCCATGGACTTGATCATGTGCTGCACCCAGGCGTAGTCGCCGCTTTTGCCGGGAGGCATGCCGGCGAAATTGCGTCCGTAGGGGTCGCTGGTCCAGACTTCCTCGCCCCATTTCTCCAGTGAAAACGGCGGATTGGCGATGACGCAGTCGAAAGTCCCGAGCGAATCGCCAGAAAAGAACGCGGGATTGCGAAGAGTATCGCCGCGCACAATCTGGAAATCGG
This sequence comes from uncultured beta proteobacterium, assembly GCA_903899705.1. Taxonomy (GTDB): domain Bacteria; phylum Pseudomonadota; class Gammaproteobacteria; order Burkholderiales; family SG8-39; genus 2-02-FULL-62-17. The sequence continues at coordinate 1,598 of CAIUKQ010000259.1, read as the reverse complement.
CGGCGCCATGAAGAAAAAGATTCATCCGCGCAATGGCAGCCGTGGTCAGATTGCGCTCCTGGCCGAAGAGCTTGCCCCACAGCGTGCGGTCATCGCCGTGGTTTTCCTTCACGTGATGGATGGCCTCGAGCAGCATGCCGCCGGTGCCGCAGGCCGGGTCGTAGATGGATTCTCCCTCGCGCGGGTCGAGGATGTTGACCATCAAGCGCACCACAGAACGCGGCGTATAGAACTCGCCCGCCTTCTTGTTGGTGACGTCGGCAAATTTCTTGATGAGGTATTCGTACGACTGGCCAAGGATGTCGGCTTGCGCGGCCTCGTTGCCCATGCTGATGCGGGAAAAATGTTCGATCAGATCGCGTAGCAGAGAATCCGGAAGACGGTCTTTGTTAGTCCACTGGGCGTCACCGAAAATTCCGTAGAGTGTTTCGGGATTGGCCTGCTCGATGCCGCGCATTGCTTTCTGCAACGCCTGGCCGACATTGGTTGTTTTTGTGCGCACATCCTCCCAATGGCACTGATCGGGAATCTGGAACCTGTAGTTCTGCGGGAACAGCGCATATTCCTCATCCCCTTCCGCCTCGGCGAGTGCCGCCTCATACTCCTCATCATGTACATCATTGATTCTTTTGAAGAAAAGCAATGGGAATACATACGTTTTGAAATCAGCGGCGTCGACCGGGCCACGAAGAATGTTGGCAGCCTCCCAGAGATGGGATTCAAGCTGCGCGAGGGAAACAGGACTGGAGCGTTCCATTTGAAATTATTCTTTGCCAATGCCGCAATGATGGTTCGCGATTACCGGGCAGGATACTTGAATGGGTACGGCATAGCTTGCGGAATCCACGATTGCCCCGGCTGCTTACCGACTGCGATGGCGATTGTTGCCTCGCGCTCCGGGACGTCCTGAATAAGTCAAGCCAACTGCCGCGCCGTCAAACCGTCCTGAGTAACGCCCAGAGTTCACGAACGTTTGTCGATGCATCGGCATCCAGAATCGCATCGGCAAAGGCCTGCGCACTCGCATCCGTCACCTCCCCCATCGAATAACGCAAAAACTTGGCATGCACCTCTGCTGATGTCATCGGCATTTCAGGATCTCCCTTGATCGCGCCGATGCGTTGTTCAAAAGTCGCGCCGCCGGCTTCGATGGTCAGGCTCGCACCGCGCGCATTGGCGGCAGTCAACTGCGGGTCGGGCTCGATGATCACCAGATTCTCCAGGCGCCGTAACTCGGCGTCGTTGAAGTTCCCGCTCCGGTAGACGTCCGCTTCGATACCGCCATGCACCAGCGCCGCCGCCAGCCCGAACGACAGGCTGAATTGCGCCTGAATGGGTTGCGTCGGCGCGCGATTTCCACAATAGGTGATGGCTTCCTGGTAGATCCGGAGACGCAGCGCCGTGATGCTTTTTGTTCCGCCGGGAATGCGGTCACGCAGCACCCGCGCCGCTTCCGCGCCGTAATGCACATGGCGAACTGCCGCGTGGGGCTTGAAGTAGGCATCGAGGATCAGATATCGGTCGGCCGCGACGGCAGGCACATCGCCCGCCGCGGAAAATTTCTCGGCGTAATGCGGCAATGCATCGCCGGGTGCGGT
>CAIUKQ010000258.1 GCA_903899705.1 uncultured beta proteobacterium | reverse complement strand
TATCGAGCGCCCCGGGGTTCTTCTGTATCAGCGCCTGCAGCACAACACTCCTGTCGGTACCCTTGATCCGGAACTTGCCATGGTCAAACTCGATGTCGGCCTCCGCCGCTTCGAGTTCCTTTGCCGCGAGTGCGGTGGCCCGCTTGACGACGTCGCGCGAGCCGATCAACACCACGCTGCCGCCGAACTGCATCGAACGCGAACCGCCGGAACCGCCGCCCTGCACCTTCACATTGGGATCGCCTTCGACCACATGAAAGCTCTCCAGCGGCAAACCCAGCGCTTCGGCCGCCACCTGCGCGAACGCGGTTTCATGGCCCTGTCCCGTGGACTTGGTGTTGCAGTAGATCATGACTTTGCCATCGGAGTTGAAGCGCAACTCCACCTCATCCACCGATGAACCGGCGGTGGATTCGATGCAGGCAGCCATCCCGCGACCAAGGAGCTTGCCGCGCTTCTTCGCTTCCACCCTGCGGGCTTCCCACGCCGCGGTGTCACCCCAGTTCGCGGCCTTGGTCGCATCCGCCAGCACACCCAGAGGATCGCCGGAATCGTAAACGCTGCCATTCACCAGTTTGTAGGGGAACTTGTCTTTCGGAATCATGTTGCGCCGGCGCAGTTCCGCCGGATCAATCTTCAGCTCGCGCGCGGCCTGCCCCACGAGCCGCTCCAGCATGGCCGACATGATGGGACGGCCGGCGCCGCGATACGCGGCCATCGGCGCGGTATTGGTGAGGAACATCTGGTTGCGCCCGTAGGCGAGCGGCACGTCATACAGCCCGGTCATCGGCGCGGTGGCGCGGAAATTGATGAACGCCCCGCTGGTGGTGGTATAGGCGCCAAGGTTGGTGATGAAGGAAAAGCGCATCGCCAGGAATTTGCCGTTGTCATCCAGCGCAAGCTCGCCCGTGCTGACCACGTCGCGCCCCTGCTCGTCCGTCAGAAAACCTTCGGATCGGCTGTTACTCCACTTCACCGGTTTGCCCAGCTTCTTCGATGCCAGGATCACCACCGGGTATTCCGGATAGATCTGCGAGCGCACGCCGAACGCGCCGCCCACATCGTAGGATTCGACATGCAACTTGTCATCGGTGACACCGAGCACGCCGCAAAGGCTTGCGCGCATGCCGTTGACGCCCTGGGACACCGAATAGAACGTGGTGTGGTCCTTCGCGGCGTCATGGTGCGCGATGGCATTGCGGTTTTCCATCGGGTTGGCGACGACACGGTTGTTGTACAGGGATAGCTTCACCACATGCTTTGCCGATTTGATCGCGGCATCGACCTTTTCCTCATCGCTTCCGGTGCCGAAATCGAGCACACGGTTGCCCGGGGCCAGATCGTGCAGCTGGGGCGCACCGGGTTTCATCGCCTCAACCGCCTGCGTGACATGCGGCAGATCACGGTAATCGACAACGATTTTTTCGGCGGCATCCTGCGCAATGGCCAGTGTGTCCGCGACGATGCAGGCCACGGCCTCGCCGACAAAGCGCACCCGGCCCTGGGCCAACGCGGGCCGCACGGTCTTGACGAGGTCAGTGCCGTCACGGCTCTTGCCGGCGATGGCATTCACCGGCATGGGCTTCAACCCTGCGGCGGCAAT
>CAIUKQ010000257.1 GCA_903899705.1 uncultured beta proteobacterium | reverse complement strand
GGGGTGTTGTCATGGCCTCAGTTTAGTTGATCAGTGAAGGCCATTTCGGTAGCAGGTCCTTGAACAACCAGAGTGAAGGGGTAGCCTGTTAAATGCCATTAATCCCCCACTTTTCAATAAGTTACCGTACGAACCCGATCTCGACTCATTCTTCCGCCGGCGGCAGATGGCGCTGCAGATCCATGGCGTCATGAAGTAGGCGCAAGACCTCGATCACGTCAACGTCCGGCGCCCCTGCGCTCACCTCCGGCGTGTCGCTGGCTTCCCGCCGATCACCTTGTCCGCAATGGCATTCAAATGACGGCTGAGTGCGACGGGCGATTCGAAGCTGCGAAAGCGTCCGGCATCGACGTCGGCAATCCCGATGCGGGCAGCCTCGCGCAACGCGTGTAGCCGGGCGTTGTCCTGCGCTTCCCGATCCTCGATCAGGCGCAACCCTTCGACTTGGTGGACACCATCTTCCACTCCCGCGACGACGCCAACAAGTGGGCCTTCACCGGACGCTTGCTTTGCAGGCGGATTGTGTCCCGGGGTGCCGCGCTTGATTCGGACACGCATGAGTCTCTCCCGATCAGTGCTGCTTGATCTTCTCTTGCAGCCAAACCTTGATGAGCGACTGATACGGCACGTCACGGGCGTTGGCTGCCACTTTGATCGAGTCGAGCAGGTGCTGCGGCAGACGCAGCGAAATCGTCTTGGTCGAGGGTTTCAGGTTCGGCAGCACGACGCGCTGAGCCTTCGCCCAATCCAGATATTCCGCCGAGTCGCTGCCCTTGGATTCCCAGAAGGCGCGCTCTTCCGCCTCGCTCTTGAACTTTGGAAGCAGCTTAGCTTGCTTGCTCATAGATGGCCCTTTCTTTCCGGTGCATGTCCCGCGCCGAGATCACCCGAATCAGCGTGCAGTCCTGGCGCAGTGCGAATGTAATGTGCAAAGTCCGCCCTTCATGTGTTTTGCCCAGCGCATGAAATCGCGATTTCTGACCGCCATGGTGTGCATCGTCCAGCAGCAGCAACGGCTGGTTGAAAAACACCTCCTCGGCCTCGGCAACCGAGCCGTGTCAGCAGCCGCATCATCCGCTCGACCGACACGTCTCGGAATTGCATATTAAGCGGTGGCTGGCCGGTGGGCCCTCAGGAAGGAACGTACCTGGCGCACCGCCAGCGGGATCCGTTCCTTGGGCTCCTTCCACGGAAACAGGCTCACCTCCGCTTTGGGCGCGAGCATGGCTGATTCCATCGCCACCGCGTACGGGTGCGCAGGAATGTCATCGGGCATGATCAGTACCGGTGTCTGGCACTGGCGCACGAATTCGCGCGACACGGTGAACACGAAATCGCTTTTGCGCCACATGTTGGTGAGATATTTCTCGACCATGTCCGGGGTGATGTCGGGACGGCGCTTCATGAGTTCCGGAGCCCAGGCGGTCTTGCTGCTGTCGTACAAGGCATCGGGTTGTTCCGGCCGGAAGCCGACCGGCTGTGACAGCACCGCGGCGACAATGCGATCCGGCGCGCGCTTGATCAGGTTCCAGATGAACGGACCGCCGATGCAATAGCCCAGGACCATGAATTTCCTGATTCCGAGGTGATCCATCAGGGCGAGCTGGTCGTCGGCATGGCTGTCCCATGGCCGGTCGATTTCGAGCGGCCCGGTGGATTGGCCGGTAATCGCGTTGCGCAGATCCGCGGTGATGAAGCGGTATTCCCCCTTGAATTCCTCGTTCGGGTTGAAAGGGGCGGTGCGCATCGAGGCGATCGAGGAGTTCACGCCTCCTCCCGGAAGAATCAACAATGGATATCCGGTGCCGCTGTCCTCGTAGCGAATGCGTACCGGGCCTCGCTGAAAGAAGGTTCCTCCCGGCGCGGATTGTTGCGCGAATATCTGCGGTGCCGCAGCCATTGCCGTCGCGGCGGCGCCGGTGGCGAGAATATTGCGTCTGACCGGATCCATATTCATCTCTCCCGTTTTCTGCTTTTTACTCCGGCTTGATCCCCAGGCGACCAGCGATGCCACCCACAAAATCGATTTCTTCTTTGAGAAACGCCGCGAACTTCTCGGGCGTGCTGCCCACGTTGACGATTCCCAGGGGGTCAAGCTTGGACACCGAATCGGGATCGTTGAGGGCATTGCGAATTTCAGTGCTCAAACGCTCTGCCAGGGGTTTGGGAAGATTGGCCGGCGCAAGCACACCCCACCAAGAAGTGAGCGGCTGATAATCCGGCAGGGCTTCTTTGATCGAGGGCACACCGGGTTCGTGCTTGTAGCGCGATTCCGCCAGAACCGCCAGCGCCTTGACCTTTTTCTCGGGCAGCAACTGACGCAGGTTGGCGTAGGACGGAAAAAACAACTGCACCCGGCCGGCAATCAGGTCGGCCCAGACTTGCGACAAGCCGGACGCCGAATACGGCACGTGCAGGATATCGGTGCCGGTGGCCTGCTTGAAGGATTCGCCAATCAGGTTGTGAATCGAGCCCACACCCAGGCTCACATAGGTGAGCTTGCCGGGGTTTGCCCTGGCGTAATCGATCAACTCCCTGATGGTATTGGCCGGCACGGAAGGGTGCGCGACAAAAAACGAGGGCTGCGTGATCGACAGGCTGATCGGCGTGAAATCCTTCAGAGTGTCGTAGGGCATGGTGCGAAACAGAAACTTGCTGGTGACAAACGTGCCCGAGGTGCCCCACACCAGGCTGTAGCCATCCGGGGCAGAATGTGCCACCAGGGCCACGCCGGCCACACTGGCGCCACCCGAGCCGCGCGTGTCCACCAGTACGGTTTTTCCCAGCACCGTGGACATTTTTGCGGCAAGGACCCGCACCGCCGTGTCGCCACCGCCTCCGGTGGGCACCGCGCTGATGATGGTGATCGGTTTTGTCGGAAACGACTGCGCCGACACGGATGAAAAAATGCCGGGCACCGCCACTGCCGCAACGCTCAAAAACAGTCGACCACGCAACTTTTTCATACGCCCCTCGTCAGGGAGAACAGTATTGCAAAAATCGTTGCGACCCCGGCGAACCCCAGGTGGCAGAGACATCGCTTGCCAGGTCGATGGTGCGCGAGCCATTGGCCTTGTTAAGCCGGTCGATGTCGGACCAGTGCTCGTGCATGCGGCCCCAGGGATCGAGCCAGAAATCCGTGATCTGCCCGCCTACTGCCACACGCGAAATACCCTGCAGATGTTCGTACTTGCCGGTCTTTTTCAGGTGCGCATGGCCCAGGAAAAGATCGTCGACATCGGCCACTTCATAGGAAATGTGGTGCAGGCCCGCCTTTTCGTTCTTGCGAATCAAGAGCACGTGATGGTCGACATAGTCGTCGCCGCGATCGAGGCGGCTAAACGACGTGCTGATGTTGTCCACACTGCCGCGATACATGTCGTCGGTGGCGATCACGCCCAGCGTGTCGCGAAACCAACGTATGCTCTCCGGCAGCCTGGGCGTGGAAAAACCGCCGTGCCCGATGCGCTTCACATGCGAAGGACCGCCATTGAGCTTCATGAACGATCCGACGCGCTTTCGCGGCTCCGCGCCGGTGTTGATGGGTGTGCCGGCTACGGAAATCGGCGGCAGCGATGCAATGCCGTGCACCAGCTCGATCTGATAACCGTTGGGCTCGGTGAGGCGTACGCGCCTGCCGCCGCCCGGCTCGTCGATATTTTCAATCCCCGAGGCCCCGGGGGCAGTCGCCGCCCGCGCCAGATCGTCCAGGTCATCCACGCTGTAGGCGAACCCGACAAAGCGTGGCTCCCCCAGCTCAGTGACATGAATGTGATGCGCCGGATCCGTACCGCGCATATAGAGCGCGTTGGCGGTCCGGGCGCTGCGCGTCATGCCGAATTCCGTCAGGAATTCCTCCATGGCGTCAAGGTCCGGCGCGCGCATGCGGCCGTAGGTGATTTCAGACACACTCACCAGTGCCATGCTTCAACCTCCCATTGGAATATGTTTATGCACGAAGGCGACGATATCGTCGAGCGCGGCAATCGATTCGGGCAGAGTCGGATGCACGGTGGTGAACAACGAGGGCGCATCGAAGTACTCGAGGACCATCTCCCCACCAGCCCTTCGGTAGTTGCCGGCAAATCGCTCCGCCTCGTTCTCCGTGGTGTTGGATTCAGGGTCGTGATAGTTGTGCACTTCGTCCCTCGAGCTTTGAATCCAGATGGCCGGCGGCAGCAGCACCTTTTCGCCGCGCTCCAGGATCAGCATCGGATTGGCTTCCCGCTGCGTCTCCTCGGTACGCCAATAATCATCATGACTTTTGATAAGGCGCGCGGCAAAATCCTGCGGGTTGGGTTTTGCGAGTTCGCGTTTCGCCATCCGGTAGCGGCCCAGCGGATTGATCACCGGCCAGAGCATGACGACGCAACGCACCGTGGCGTCGACTGCGGGCGCCCCCGGCGGGAGCGCAATGCTGGTAAAGCGCGGATAATGCGGCTTCATCGCCCCCAGCATCACCAGTTGACCACCGCTGGAATTGCCCGATATGCCGACGCAATCCGGGCGAATCCTGAAGCGCGCGGCGTTGGCTTTCAGCCAGCGAATGCCATAGTTGATATCGGCGGAGGAACAGGGAAACGGCCCGCTCTTGCCCTGGCGAAAATCCAGCGACAACACCACCACGCCGCTGCGCGCCAGCGCCTCATGCAGGGACTTGCCGCGGGTGCGGTCATAGTTGGTCCAGGCGCCTCCGTGAACCTCTATGATCGCCGGGAACGGCCCTTCTCCGCGCGGCTGAAACCATCGCGCAAGAAACGCATCGTCACCATGCCGCAGGTATTCGATGTCCTGCATGTCGAACTCAAAGGTTTTGCGGGGACCTCCACTCATGCGACTTCCTTGAAGAAAAAATGAAAAACGTTTTGAACCTTTGCTGCAGGCTGCGAATCTAGCTCAGTTAAAGATTTCATGCGTTGCCATTCGGTGCTAGCGATTGAGGCACGTGTAGCACGCCCGGTATCGAGACTGCTTTACCGCTTGAAGACCACGGTCGATATCAACGATACCCTGCTAGCCAATGCCGAGGCGCTGACGGCCCTGCAACGCACCAGCCTCACGCGCTTGATCGATGAAGGACTTCAACGGCGTCTGCCGTCACACTGCCCGCAATATGCCCTTCTGGTGCGTCGGCTGCTGTAAGTTTGAAGACCTCGGTTTGACTTGGAATAGTCACGACTCTGTAGTGTTTGAATCCAGCCTGATCGCTCTTTCGGAGGTCGTAAAAATTTGCGCGGCTTAGGGTTGCGTTTAGCATCTGATTGTTTACCGATGAAGGTTACTTGAATTGATGTTTTACCCGGCGATCATGGAATCCATTTCATGCCCCCCCAGTTCGACTGGGGACTGGACCGGGTTCATATCCTGATCAGGTAGCAGCAAGACTTTTTTTGAAAATAATATGGCTTACAGAATCAATCGCGCCCTTGAAATTACTAGCTTGACAAGCCTAGTGCAAGCTATTTGCCTTCACAGCGGTGAAGGAATCAGGCGTTTCCAATTCTCTGCGTTGAGGGTGCAGGGGAAGGTCACTCAGAAAACGCCGATCAGGTCGCTTCTGGCGCCATCCGGGTCTTGGCCGATTGATCGGCCTCGCATACACAAATTTCAAATGCGAGGTAGGATTTCGCGCACATCCACCGGAGGAGGAACCATGAAGAAAATCATTGCCATCGCATTGCTGGCGTTCGCCGCAAAATCAGGCGCACAACCCGTTGAACTGCGAATGGCCTTTCCCGCGCCGCCGACGTCGTTCGTCAACACCAATTCCTTCACGCCCTGGGTGAAGGATGTGGAAGCGGCGGCCAACGGCACCATCACCATTCGCATCGTGCCCGGCCAGACCCTGGCAACCATCGACAATGTCTATGACCGCACCCTCAAAGGCGTGGCGGACATCGGATTCGGCCTTCAGGCGGCCGTTGCCGGCCAGTTCAACAAGACCATGGTCGCCGCCCTGCCCTTCGAATTCGAAAGCCCTAAGGACAGCGCCCCCGCGCTGTGGCGCCTGTACCAGAGCGGTGTGATTGCCGACGAATACAAGGACCTCAAGGTGCTGGCCCTGTTCACCTTCGGCCACGCGGCCATCCATACGCGCACCGCCAGGATCAAATCGCTCGCCGACATCAAGGGGCTGAAACTGCGCACCGGTGGAAAACTGCAGGGTGACATCATCGCGGCCCTGGGTGCCGCGCCGATATCACTCTCGCCTCCGGAGATCTTTCAGTCGCTGCAGACCGGCGTCATCGACGGCGCGGCGGTGCAATGGACCGCGGTGCTCACCTTCAAACTCAATGAAGTCGCAAAGAATCACTTTCTCATGCCGCTCGACTCCGACCCAGCCTTTCTCATCATGAACAAGGCGAGCTGGGACCGTTTGCCCCCGGCGGCCAAGGCGGCGCTTGACAAATACTCTGGCGAGGCACTATCCCGGCGCACCGGCAACGCCATTGCGGAATTCGACAATGCCGCCCAGGAGCGTTTTCGAAAAGAGACTGGCCAGAACTATGACAGCGTCGGTCCGGAAGAAAAGGCCCGCTGGCAAAAGCAACTGCAGGGCATCAACGACGGTTGGGTGAAATCCACACCCAATGGCGCCGCGGTGCTCGCCGCATTTCGCAGCGAACTCAAGAAGGTTGCCGCGGGGCAATGATCCCAAGCCGGGTTGATTGAATCGCCCGCGACGCCGCTACCGGTTCTGAAACAGGGCCGGCAATCCCGTGGCGATCACAGGTATCCACGAGATCGCCAGGGTGCCGAGAAAGATCGCCAGCAGTGCCGGCAGCACCGATACCGCAACATATCGGATCGGCTTGCCAAACATCGCCGAGGCAAAGTAGATGTTCATCCCGGCTGGCGGACAGAGAAAGCCCATTTCCATGTTGGCAAGAAAGATGATGCCAAAGTGCACGGGATCGATGCCATAGGCGAGGGCCACGGGCAGCAGCAGCGGCACCAATACAACGATGGCGGCAAAAATCTCCATGAGGGCCCCCGCCACAAACAGGAACACATTGAGCGCGAGCAGGAACACGAACCTGTTCGGCATCACCCCCTGCACCCATTCGATCGCGGCGTCGGGCACGCCGGCATCGACCAGGTAATTGGTCAGGCCAAGCGCCATGCCGAGGATCAGCATCACGCCGCCGATGATTTGCGCGCAATCGGACAGGCATTTGCCGAGCAGCGCCGGCCCCAGTTCACGATGCGCGAAAGCCTGGGTGAGCATCGCGTAAGCCGCAGTGAGGGCCGCGCTCTCGGTGGGCGTCGCAAGTCCGCTCACCAGCGAACCCACCGCGACCACGGGTGCTGCGAGTTCCCATTTCGCGTTCCACAGCGCGACCGGCACGGAGTTCGTATCAACAGGTGCTCGCGCAAGACCTGCGGGCGTGACGCCGGCGTCCTTCGCAAGGCCGCCCTTTTTAAGGTAACCGCCCACGATCAGCAGAAAACCCACCATCACCACCGCCGGCACCAGACCCGCTAAAAACATGTCTTTTATCGGCACGCGCGCAATGATGGCGTACATGATGAGCGGCACCGAAGGCGCCAACAACACGCCCAGGGCACTGGCGCTGGTCACCAGGCTGATGCCGCGCTGCTCGGGAAAACCGGCATTGCGCAACAGCGGCAGCAAAAGACCGCCGAGCGCGAGAATGGTGACACCGCTCCCGCCGGTAAAGGCGGTGAAAAAGGAGCACAGCACCGCTGCGGCGACCACCGTCCCTTTCGTTCCACCGCCAAAAATCGCAAGAAAAACGGCACCCAGCCGCCGCACCGCGCCGGTGCGCGCGAAGATCAGGCCCGCCAGAGTGAATAGCGGCAATGCCGGCAGCGAGGGATTCACGGTGATCTGGTAGTGGGACAAGGCGATGGAGGCCAGCGGCTGGCCCTTGGCCCAGAAGAGCGCCAGAGCGAGTCCGCCGATCACGGAAAAAACCGGCGCGCCGGAAACCAGAATGGCAATCAACCAACGGGCGACCGGCAACAGAGGAAGCTCAACACCGTCGAACTGCCCGGCAAGCGCAAAACCGGCGGCCGGAAACAACAAGGCGCCAATGGTTCGCAGGCCGATCGCATTGAAACAACGCGCGCCCAGCTTCAGACCCAGGAGCAGGAAGCCCGCCGGCAGCGTCGCCTGCACCCACCACACCGGCATGCCATAGGCCAGCGGCTGGCAGGCCTGCATCTCGACTGCCACAAAGCGCCAACTCGCCATCGCCAGCAATCCGCAGATCAGGGCCGCACTGCCCTGGGCAAAGATCCTTGTAGCGGCCTGCATTCGTGCATCGCCCAGATTTACGAGGCCGCTGCCAAGGGTGGTGAGGTGCCCGTGCCGTTCGGCGGCCACAGCGCCAAACATCGCCAGCACCAGGCCCAGGTGCTGCACCAGCACCGGCGCGTTCTCCACGCCCCTCCCGGAAAACGGGCGCAGGAAAATTTCGATTAGCGGTATCAGCGTCATCAGCGCAAGTGCCGCCGAGGACAGAACCTCGTCAAATCGCCCGAGGCCGCGCAGACGCCCCATCACGGACAGAGCCATATCTATTTGCCCTTGCCGGCGCGATAGACCTTCAGGTGGTTGAACACTTCATCAAAGGTGGCGGCAGGCACCATCGCGCCGCGTATGCGCGGATATAGCTTCTCGGCAAGATCGTTCCATTCCCGCATCTGCTCCGCATTGGGACGGTTGATCTTCAGACCGCGCTTGCGCATGGCCTCCACCGCCTCGTCCACTTCCTGGCGCGCCTTCACGCGCAGCTGGACGCCGGCCTTGTCTCCGGCGGCGCGCATCTTCTCCTGCAGCGCGGGCGACATGTCATCCCATGCTTTTTTGGTGACGACCAGCGCGCCGACAATAGGCGCCCAGTTGATCTCGAGCATGTTGGGCGCCGTGTTGTAGATCTGGCTCGCAAGCGCGAAGTAAGGCGTGGATGGCACCACGCTGATCATTCCCGTCTGCATGGAGGGAAGGATGTCGTTGGTCTCCAGCGGAACCGGCATGTAGCCCAGGCTTTTCATGATGTCCTGCTGTTCGGACTCCGCACCCCACGCAAAGAACTTCATTTTCTTGTAGTCCTCAGGGCGCACCGCCGCCTCCTTGGAGAAGAAGCGTACCCATCCTGCGTCGCCCCAGGCGAGCACCACAAAGCCCTTGTCGGCAAAATTCTTCTCCACGGCGGGACGCATCTTCTCGCGCACGTAGTCGAGCTCTTCCCAGCTTTTAAAAAGAAGGGGCAGGTTCTGCAGCGCGCTGATGGTGGGGTCGATTTCCCGCAGGCCCACCACCGATAGCAACGCACCTTGCAGCTGCCCGATGCGCATGCGCCGTGACATCTCGGCTTCGCCGCCCTGGCTGCCATCCGGAAAGACAAGGTATTTCGCTCCGCTTTCCTGTCCCGCGCGCCACACCTCGCCCAGTTCCATCAACTGGCGGTGGTAGACGGAGTTCTTCGGTGCCAGTGTGCCGATGCGCAGCTGCTTGTCCGCGGCAGTGGCGCGCCCGATTAAATGGCACAAGAGGATGGCCACTACGGCAAACGAAATGACTTCCTTTAACTTGTTGTTTTTGAATGACATTTCATCTTCCTAGAATAGGTCGTCAACCGACTCGAGCAGCCACTGGGCGCGCTCGCGCATCACTTCGTTTTCCAAGTCCCGTCGTTCTTTGCTCACCGCGAGGGCCTGATGCAACAGCGACTCAAAGGCCGGTCGATCCGACGCAACGAGCGCAATGTTTTCCGCTTTCGCCACATACGGACCGGCATTCTTTCCGGCACCGGCCGCGATGGCACGATCGAAATAGGCCGCTGCCTGTTCCCGCGATCCGCTAGGACGCGCGCTCTCAAAACTGCCCATCAGGCTCGCAAGCGAACCCTCGCCGTGCTCGGGTTGACGATCCCAGGCGAGTTTCGCGAGGCGGACCGCAAGCGGAAGGTCCGCGACGGCATCGGGATCGTCCTTTGACATTGAAATGAAACCACCCCAGGAAGCCGCAGCCCAATAGGCAACACCGATCTGGTCATCGGCGAGTCCAGGCCGCGAAGCGGGCTCCACAGCCTCCAGTGATTTCGCGAAGCCGGGAACATTCTGTTCAAGCGCGGTCATCGCGTGGCGGTTCGCCCGCAGGTAGAGCCTCGCCGCGCGTTCCCGCAGTTTCTGCGCGGCTTTTGCATCCTTTCCTTCGATACGCTCCGCGTCGGTGGCGACGAACGCATAGGCGTAACGCGTGAATCCCCCGGCCACGACTTCGGCCAGCTTCAGATTGCCGGGCGTCTGCCGCAAGAGTGACTCGGACAGCTTGAGATAGAAGGCGCTGGCTTCGCGTGCGAGCACCAGATCGTCCTCGACGACAGCGCCCTGGCTTGCCAGTTCATTGGCAAAGCCGTCGACAATCATCTGGCGCGGCGAGCATGCGGCAAGCAGGAGCATCGCCGGCACAATAAGCACTCGCGCAAACACAATCATTGGGGGAATATCGACACGAGCGGATCGGTGGATGCTCAAATTCTTTGCTCGAGGGATTTTTTACAAATTTATCTTGGCAATGTGAAACTACAGTGACAATCCGCGTCTTGAGCGTGAAACACGGGCATGGCATGCATGGAGACAGGTTTTTCTTCAGGCGGAACGCTCCATGAGAAAACTTGCCCTCGTTACAGGAACAACCCACGGCATCGGCCGGGTCACGGCGCGCGAACTGGCGATGGCGGACCACGATGTGGTGATGCTATGCCGCGACTTGGAGGCCGCGGCTCACGTTCGAAATCAACTGGCCATCGCCGCACCAAAGGCCGCGATACACGTTGTGGCCTGTGACCTGGCGTCGTTTGCCTCGGTGCGCGAAGCGGCCTCGACAGTGCGCCACGATTTTGGCCGGCTTGACCTGCTGATCAACAATGCCGGCATCGCCCCCTCCCGACACCGCATGTCGGAAGACGGGTTCGAACTGTGTTTCGCGACCAACCACCTGGGGCCCTTCCTGCTGACCGCGCTCCTGCTCGAACGCATGGCAGCGGCGGGACGGATCATCAACGTGGCCTCGCGCATTCATAACCGTGGCAGCCTGAATCTCGAACGCATCGCCAATCCCGCCGCGCGCTTCATTCCCATGGCGGCGTACGCGCAATCGAAACTGGCCAATGTGCTGCACACCTTTGCCCTCGCGCGGCGGCTTCTGGGCACCGGCGTCACGGCAAACTGCCTGCACCCCGGTGTCGTCGCCACCAACCTGCTGCCGCGCTGGCTGCGGGCGATCAGGCCCATCCTGAGGCCAGATCTTATAGACGAAGAGCGCGGCGCAAAGACCACGCTGCACCTGGCCATGTCCGATACTGTTGCCTGCGTGAGCGGAAAGTATTTCGACGAGCACCAGGTGGCGAGAACGGCAGCCCCCGCGGCAAACGGCGTCGCGCTGCAGGAGGCCCTGTGGGACGTGAGCGAACGCTGGACCGGACTTCGGGATGATGCGCGCCGAATCCCGGACAACGTTCCAACGGCCGCAGACTAACCCACCTGTTCCAGTACGCGCGCCCAATCCTCGAGCATTTCCATTTCATGCCCGAAGCGCAGTTGTATGCCGAACTGGCTGTAGCCGGCCTGCTTGATGGCGCGCACGGTTTCGACGAGTTCCTCCTGTGTGCCCGTACGGGTGACCGTGCGAATGAGGTCTGCCGTAATCAGGGGTTCCTCTTCCGGCCGCAGGAACAGGCCGTGTCCCCGATGGTTGGAAAGGTAGCGCGCATCCTCCGGCTGATACCGCTTGTAGATTTCGCGATAGGCGGCATACAGATCGGCAAACTTCGGTGGAACCTTGTGACCGAGGCTGCCCCAGTCCTCCTCCTCTGCCATGGCATGAAGCAACACCGCAGCGCTCGGTCCGGCCTGCGCCTTGGCGCGCGGACTGTCGGCGGATTCCCCCTTGGCGAGCACGCATCCGCTGCCAAGATTGGTTGAATAAAAATCCTGCTCCTGCCGGCCGGCCGCGCGCCAGGCCTCGCGCATCACAAGCAACGCAGCAGCAGCGGTTTCCGGATTGCCCTGCCCGCCGATCCAGCCGGCGCCAAGCTTTGCCGTCAGCGCTCTGCTTTTGGGTCCGAATGCGGAAATATGCAACGGGATCGGATCATCGATGTTGATCAATCCGATTTCGGGATTGAGGAATCGGATCTTGTGCGCACCGCCCTCCTCCCGCCAGTTGACGGTTTCCCGGTTGAGGAGCCGCTGCACTACGTCGATGTACTCTTCCATGCTTGCCAGCGTGATGGCGGGAAGGCCCATTGCGCGACGGGCCGTGTGACCGGTTGACACGCCAAAACCGATCCGGCCCGGGGCAATGCGATTGAGCGATGCGAGCGCGCATGCGGTGACCGGTGCAATGCGATTGGATGGAATCAACACGCCGGTGCACAACCGGATGCGCGACGTCTGGAGGGCCGCAACCGTCATCGCGACGAACATGTCCGCATCCAGCAGTTGGGTGTCGTTGAACCACGCGTGCGTGAATCCGAGATCTTCGGCCCGACGTGCAACCTTTCCGGCTTCGACAGTACTGGCGAGCTGAATGCCGTAATCCACTTAAGGTTCCCGCATGAATTCGCGCCACCCTGTCAACTCGGCGAATCCTGCCATCCTAGCGGGGCTTCTGGAATTTCAGGAAGAACTCGTCATTCGGCACATTGTTCTTGAACACCGTGACATCGCGCTTGTCGGCAGGGTTGCGAAGGAAATTTCCCTCTTCGATCAGCGTGAATCCCACCGCTTCCAGGGTGCGCCGGACATAGGCCTCCTCGATGCGATGCAGCGTCGGACCGGCATCGCCGCCCACTCCAGGCAATGCGGAATGGTCCGCCACGATCAGGACTCCGCCGGGTTTCAGGATTTCGAAAAGGCGACGGTTCAGTTTGGCAAAATCAATACCGGCCTTGGGCATCTCGTGGTACTCAAACAGGAAAGTGATCGCATCCAGATCCTTCACCTCGGCTGGCACGGGATCATCGAAGGGCCGGAGCAGCCGGATGACGCCCTTCATCGCGGGCGTTGTGGCTCGAGTCGCAAAGGCCTTGAGGCCGCCGGGCGGGCCATTCGGCCCTTCCTGGCCATATACCACGCCGGTCGGCCCGACCGTGCGGGCGACGAGTTCCGTGCTGTAACCGCCGCCGGTGGCCAGGTCCAGCACCTTCATGCCCGGACGTATGCCGGAAAAGGCAAGAATCTGCGCGGGCTTGCGCCGGATGTCGTTCTTGCGGTCGGCCTCGCTGCGATCCGCTGCCGCGACGATCGCCTCGTAATCGACGGCCGGCCCGTTTGACATGCTGGTACAACCTGCGAGGATCGCCGCCGCAACAAGGACTGCCGCAATCATATTGTGTTTGATCAAACTGGGATTCATCTCCGCTCCATGCAAAAGGCTATGGCCAGGCAATGTAGCACTGAATCATTTTGACGGGCGATTGTCCAAGGCATATCGCGTCGCGTAGCTTTGCCACTGGCTTCGCGTCAGTTCCGCCATGCCGGTGGCTGCGCGCAGCATGAATTTGGCGAAATCAGGCCGGCTGATGAAGGCATTCAACTCATCCGCGCCTGCGGCGCCCGACCGGCCGCTCGCGCGCAACTGGTCCCAGGCAAGCACTTTTCCCATGGTTGCCACCACCTCGTTCAATCGGGCATCCTTGCCGCCCCATGTGCCAATGGCGACCCTGTCCTCCGAGGGCTGAAGTTCCTTGAACAGGCAGGGCAATCCGTCCAGGTCAACCGCCTGCAAGAACGCATGGTCCACGGCCTGCATCCGGTTCTGCACGGTGCATACCCGCGCCGCCTCGTCGCTCCACTTGGGTTGCGTGATGCCAAGCCTGGAGAGGTGCGGCGCCAGTGC
>CAIUKQ010000256.1 GCA_903899705.1 uncultured beta proteobacterium | reverse complement strand
CGAGCACACCCAGCACCAGGTCGGCATCGGTTGCTGTGGGCAACGTACCGCCGCGGCCGTAGCAGGCGGGGCCGGGATTTGCGCCGGCGCTCTTCGGCCCGACACGCAACTCGCCGAACTGCACGGATGCAATGCTGCCGCCGCCCGCACCGATGGAGTCGACATCAATGGAATGCACGCGGATGTCGGCGCCGGCCAGGGAAATCTCCGAGCGCATGATGGGCTTGCCGTTGGCCACCACGCCCACATCGAAGCTGGTGCCGCCGATGTCTGTGGTCAGGAGATTCTTCAATCCGATCTGTTCGCCGATGGCCTGGGATCCCATCACGCCGCCCGCGGGACCGGAGAACAGCGCGTAGGCCGGACGGTCGTTCAGCGCCACCGTGGGCAGCACGCCGCCGGCGCAGGTCATCATCAGCACCGGCACTTTCATGCCTGCATCACGCAGCGTGGCCTCCAGTTTCGTCAGGTAGCGTCCGGCCAGAGGCCCGAGCATCGCGTTCGCGGCCGTGGTGGACATGCGTGCGTACTCGCCGACCGCAGGGGATATTTCATGCGAGACGCTGATGAAGGCGCCGGGCAACTCTTCCTTCGCCAGATCGCGCAACCGCTTCTCGTGCGCCGGATTGTGGGTGGACCACAGCGTGCACACGGCGATGGCCTCGACGCCCTGCTCCTTCAGTTTTTTCAGTTCGGCGCGCGCCTGTGACTCATCCAGCGGCGTCACCACCCGACCGGACACGTCGATGCGCTCATCGATCTCGATCACCAGGTGCCTTGGCACCAGCGGCGAGAACTGGTTGCGCAGATAGGCGTCGGTGAATTCGGTTTCATTCATGCCGGCGGTCTGGCGGCGCAGGCGCCCTATTTCCAGCGTGTCACCGAACCCACGCGTGGTGAGAATGGCGGTCTTTGCGGCGCTGCCGGTGAGGAGCGCATTCAATCCCACGGTGGTGCCGTGCCCGAAGCGCTCGAGTTGTGAACAGAATTGATTGAAGCTGATGCCATGGGCCTCGGCCGCCATCTTGATAGCTTCAATCACCCCGCTCAGCACATCCTTTGTCGTCGGCGATTTGAACACACGGGTGTGCCCGTCGCTGCCCGAGACCCAGAGATCAGTGAAAGTCCCGCCAACATCCGTTCCAACAAAAAATCCCATTAGTCCATATCCTTTAGATCTCAAACCGGGGCGCACCACGGTTTTCGGCGAATCCGTGGTGCGTCCCCGGTTATTACTGTTTCGGGCGGCAGCCGAACAGTACGATGGCAATCGAATCCATCAGCAGTCCGCCCTTGTCGTCATACAGTTCAAACACCACCTTGAGGCGCCCGCGGTCGGGCCGGCTTTTGGAGAGTTCCGCCTCCAGCACCCGAAACTTCACATTGACGAGGGTGTCGGCCCGCAGGGGCTTGAGCCACCGCAGGCGCTCGATCCCAGGCGAGCCCATGCACGACGAATCCTGCATCACGGCATCGACCACCATGCGCATGGAAAGGCTTCCGCTGTGCCAGCCGCTCGCCACCACGCCGCCGAAATGCGTCTTCTCGGCGGCCGCCTCGTCGATATGAAAGGGCTGCGGATCGAATTCGCGCGCAAAGCGGATGATTTCCTCCTTGCTCACCACGCGCGAACCGCAATCGATCAAGGTGCCCGGCGGAAAATCCTCGTAATACTTCATATTCCACTCCGGATTCTGGATTCTGGAAAAACAATCCCCGGCGTTTTCTTAACGCCAGGGAGTCTTCGTCGCGCCCCGATCCGGGGCGCGGTCCGATTACGCCGTTGCGCGACCGGCTTTTACGCCGCTGCGCGCATCGGGGCCTTCACCGGCGGCAGGCCCAGGATTTCGCGGGCTTCGACAGCAGTCGCCGGCTCGGCGCCCAGTTCGCGGATGATGCGCACGGCACGGTCCACGAGTTCGATGTTGGTCGCGAGCTTGCCCTTGCTGTAGTAATTGTTGTCCTCAAGACCCACGCGGATGTGCCCCCCCATGAGAATCGCGCAGGTGGTCGCCGGCAGCTGCGACGGTCCGATGGCGGAGACGCAGAAGACCGAATTCTTGGGCATGTGGTCGACCATCATCTGCACGATCTTGGGCGAATAGGGATAGCCGCCCTGGAAACCCATGGCGCCGAGCACCATGTTGACGTAGTAAGGCGGCTTGTCGAATCCGGATTCGATCAGGCGCGTGGTGTCCTGAAGAATATGCGAGAGACTGAACACTTCCCACTCGGGTTTCACGCCGGTGTCCTTGAACAGTTGCGCCATCTCGGTGCAGCGGTCGGGCTCCGTCACCATCAGGAGTTTGCGTTTGTTGAACATGGCCATGATGGTGTGGCAGTCGAAGGTCACCATTTCGCAGTGCTTGCCCTTGCAGCCCTTCAGCCGCTCCTCGAACATGATTTCCTCAAGGCCCGGGCGCAGCGTGCGAACCATGTCGCCATTGACGCCGCCACCGGTGGAGTTGTTGATCACGATGTCGCATTTTTCGCGTAGGCGACTGTTGATGTCGGTGTACACCTCGGGGCTGCAGGTGGCCTCATCATCGGGACGGCGCGCGTGCACCGCCACCACGCTCGCGCCGGCGTTGTAGCAGGCATAGGTCTGCTCGGCAATTTCGGCGGGTTGGGTGGGCAGATTGTGATTCTGCTGTTTGCTGGCCATGCCGCCCGTGGGCGCGATGGTGACGATGACTTTCGGGGTGATCATGGTGTTCTCCTCGGGGTAAATTGGTCTGGCCATCCCGGCTCTCGAATTCAATACCAGGGACAGATCGGCAGCAGGCATTCTAAGGGATGTGCTGATTAATGGGGCGTGGACCATGACAGTCAAATCCTGAAAATCTTCGGCGATTTCAAATCCGGTTCATAATTTGCGCCGCTTCAATTTGGGTGCAAATTCATGGAAAAATTCGGCATCGGCCAGCCTGTCAGGCGCGTTGAAGACAAGCGATTCCTGACCGGTAGCGGACGATATGTGGATGACCTCGATCTGGCCCATCAGTGCCACGGTGTGGTGCTGTATTCCCCGCATGCCCACGCTCTGATCAGAAGCGTGCGCACAGACGAAGCGAAGGTGGCGCCCGGCGTGCTGTGCGTGCTCACCGGCGCCGATGGCAAAGCCGACGGCATCGGGCCGCTGCCCAGCCGCCTGACGCCCGAAGCCATGGGCTTTCCCAAGGCATTTCAGGGACTGCGCGATATCCTTGCCCTGGACCGCGTGCGCAGCGTCGGCGACCGCGTGGCTTTTGTGGTGGCCGAAACCGCAGCCCAGGCCCGCGACGCGGCGGAACTCATTGAAATCGAATACGAATCCCTTCCTTCGGTGAGCGATATCGAAGATGCCGTGGCTGATGGCGCGCCGCGGGTGTGGGAAGACTGTCCGGGAAATGTCGCGGTAAAAATCTGGTTCGGCGATACGGCCGCCACCGATGCCGCTTTCGCCCTGGCCGCGCACCGGGTGTCGGCACGACTGGAGGCCAACCGCCTTTCCCCCAATAGCCTGGAGCCGCGCGGATCGCTCGGCGAATACAACTCAGGCGACGACACCTATACGCTGTTCAACAGCACGCAGAACCCGCACGGGGTGCGCAACATGCTCGCCCAGGACGTGCTGCACGTGCCCGAAACGCGCATTCGCGTGGTCACCTACGATGTGGGCGGCGGCTTCGGACTCAAGGGCGCGGCCTATCCGGAGGATGCGCTGGTGCTGTGGGCGTCGCGCCGCATCGGCCGGCCGGTGAAATGGATTCCCAGCCGCTCGGAAGCCATCATGGGCGACACCCACGGGCGCGATCAGGTGGTTCATGGCGAGATGGCCCTTGATGCGAACGGCCGTGTGCTCGCAATCCGCGCGAACGCCGTGCACGCCATCGGCGCCTACACCAGCGGCACGCTGGCGCCGATCGAGATGTCGATGCGCCTCATCCCCAGCCTCTACGACGTGCAGACGTTCTACCTGGAGTCACGCGGCGTACTCACCCACACGGCGGCGATGTCCTCGTATCGCGGTGCCGGACGACCGGAAGCGGCGGCGCTGGTGGAGCGACTGCTCGATCGCGGCGCCATGGCCGCGGGCATCACGCCAGTCGAGATTCGCCGGCGCAACTTCATCCGCCCGGAGGCCATGCCCTATGCGAGCGGCACAGGCCACGTCTATGACAGCGGCGATTTCGCCATGGTCATGGACCGCTGCCTGGAGCAGGCCGACTGGAACGGCTTCGAGGCGCGCCGCGCCGAATCCGAAAAACACGGACTGCGGCGCGGCCGTGCGATGGCCAGCTACATCGAAATCGGCGGGCGCATGAACGAACGCATGGAATTGCGTTGCGATCCCGGCGGCAATGTCACCGTGGTCGCCGGCACGCACTCGCATGGCCAGGGCCATGCCACCACCTATGCGCAGATGGTGAGCGAATGGCTGGGCGTGCCTTTCGAGAAAATCCGCTTCGTGCAGGGCGACACCGACCAGGTGCCCTTCGGCCGCGGGTCCTTCGCCGCGCGCGCCTCCATGGTCGGCGGCTGCGCCCTGCTGCTCGCCTCGCGGGAGATGATCGAGAAGGGCAAACGCATGGCGGCCCACCTGATGGAAGCCGCGGTCAACGACATCGAATTCAAGGAAGGCCACTTCCGCATTGCCGGCACCGACCGCGCCATGCCATTCGGCGAAGTGGCGCGCGCCTTCTACCGCGCGGCAGGGATCCCCAAAGACCTGTCCGTCGGCCTGGAAGCGAGCGGTTCCTGGTCTTCCGAACCTTCGAACTATCCGAATGGCTGCCATGCATGCGAAGTGGAAGTCGATCCCGACACGGGCCACGTCAATCTTGCGCGCTATACCGTCGTCGATGATCTGGGTCTTGTGGTCAACCCGATGATCTGCGAGGGTCAGATACACGGCGGCCTTGCGCAGGGCATCGGCCAGGCCCTCATGGAAAAAGTGATCTACGACCGGGAAACCGGGCAGTTGCTCTCGGGCAGCTTTTCGGATTACGCCATGCCGCGTGCCGATGACATGCCTTCGTTCTCGGTGGATTACGTGGAGATTCCCTGCAAGACCAATCCTCTGGGCATCAAGGGCGTGGGAGAGGCGGGCGCGGTGGCGACCCCGCCCGCCATCACCGGCGCCATCATCGATGCGCTGCGTCCCCTGGGCGTCACCCACATCGAAATGCCGGCCACACCCGACCGCGTGTGGCGCACGATACGCGCCGCGGCAAACGAGGCCGTTCACAACAGGAAGCCATGAACACAGCAACCACTCCCGTATTGATCGTCGGCGGCGGCCCGGTGGGCCTCGCCCTTGCCATTGAACTGGGTTGGCGCGGCGTTGCCTGCACCCTGATCGAGCAGGGCGACGGCCGCATCACCATGCCAAAAATGAACGAAGTCAACACCCGTACCATGGAGTTCTGCCGGCGCTGGGGCATTGCGGACGAGGTCAGGAACTGCCCCTTTCCGCAGGACTATGCCATGGACGTCGTCGCCGTCACGCGCCTCGGGGCGCATGAACTCGGTCGGGTTGAGCGACCCGCCCGACGGCATCAGCGTCCCGGCGTTCACAGCCCGGAGAATCTTCAGGTCTGCCCGCAGCACTGGTTCGATCCGATCCTCGCCGCGCGCGTGCGATCCTTCGCCAAGGTGCGCCTGCTCTACGGGCACAAACTCAATGCGTATGAAGTGCTCAACGGCGGCATTCGCGCCGACATCACCGATGCCGCCACCGGCGCGCACCTGAGTCTGGATGCGCGATACCTGGTCGGTTGTGACGGCGCAGGCAGCAGCGTGCGGCATGCCGCCGGGATCCGGATGGTGGGCCGCGACACGCTCAGCAATTCCATGCACCTGTTCTTTCGCGCGCCGGGCCTGCTCGATGCCATGGGCGTGAAGACCGGGACGTTCTTCACCCTCGTCGACGATCAGGGCCTGTGGGGCAATCTTCGCATCATCGATCCCGCGCAGGACCTGTGGCGCCTGCTCTTCGATGTGCAGGAGGATTTCGACACCCGCAATGTGGATCGCGAAGCCTGGCTGCGTCGTGCCATTGCCCGCCCGGTTTCCGTGGAGTGGACCCATACCAGCCACTGGACGCGGCGCGGCGTGGTGGCCGATCGCCTGTCGAATGGTCCGGTGTTCATCGCCGGCGACGCCGCGCACCAGGTATCGCCCACCGGGGCGCTGGGCATGAACACCGGCATCGCCGATGCCGTCGACCTGGGCTGGAAACTCGCGGCTGTGATATCAGGCTGGGGCGGCAGCCATCTGCTCGACACCTATGATGAGGAACGCCGTCCCGCCGGTGCGCGCAATGTGCGCATGGCCACCGAGTACTACGAAGGGCAGGCGCAATTCGACGAGGGCCTGGATGCCATCACGGCAGATTCGATCAAGGGAGAGGATGCCCGCCGGCGCATCGGCCCGCAGGTCATGGCACATGTCAGTCGCGTCTTCCGCACTCTGGGCCTGCAAATCGGTTACCGCTATGAAGGCTCCTCCATTTGCGTTGGCGATGGCTCGCCCGTGCCATCGGATGATCCCGGCGAGTACCTCCCGATTGCAAGGCCCGGTGCGCGCGCGCCGCATGTGGCCCTGAACGATGGCCGCTCGACGCTGGATCTGTTTGGAGAAGGATTCGTACTGCTTCGCCTTGGCGCGGGTGCGCCAGATGGCCAGGTGCTGGTGGAAGCCGCCGCTGCGCGCGGCGTGCCACTGGAACTGGCGTCACTTGCCGAACCGGAAGTCCTGAGGATCTACGAACGTGCGCTGGTGCTGGTGCGCCCGGACGGGCATGTGGCATGGCGCGGCGACCAGTTGCCCGACAACTGCCTGGCGCTGATCGACACATTGCGCGGAGCCGCGATCAAAACCTGATCGCCAACCGCAAGCCCTAACCCGCTCAGGCGCTGCGCGACGCCGCGGCCACAGACGCACCGGCTTCATCTTTCACCGCGTCCGCGCCGGCCCAGTGACCCAGATCCACCACGATGCCTTCGGGCCCCTCGTACTTCACCTCGAAATGCACATGACTGCCCAGGTTGACGGTGTTTCTTTCGACGCCGCCCGCCGCAATGATCTTGAGCTTGGCCGCATCGTCATCGGCCGCCGAAAATCCGATGTGCTCGATGCCCATAATGCCGGTGTTGCCCGGACCGTTCGCGGGCAACAGGGTGATGTTGAGCGTGCCGTCCGACAGGTCAATGGCGCCGCGCGGCCGACGCTGCACGATGCTCATGTCGAAGGCTTCGACAAAGAATTTGGCCATCGCATCGAGGTCTTCGACGCGATAGGCGATGTGGCGAATTTTGGCCATGGTCGGCACTCCTTGAATGGGCAGGGTGACTGCAAGGTCCAAACTCTACTCCGGAATGTTCTGCGGGATGGCCCGGCGAATTCGTTGCCGGCACTCAACCCCGAACAACGGTCCCGGGCTCACGCCCCGGTCGCATATACTCATCCTACCGGCCATCAATGCGGTGCCGGCATCGGCCCAACCGGATCCCCAGCGAGAAACCCACACCATGCCTGAACCATCTCCACCCGCCATCAATCTATTCGGCATCGGCCGCCCTGTCCGGCGTGTCGAAGACGGCCGCTTTCTCACCGGCCGCAGCCGCTTCGTGTCCGATGTCGACCTGCCGCGCCAGGCCTATGGCGCGCCCCTGCTCTCGCCGCACGCTCATGCCCGCATCACTCGAATCGACGCGTCGGCAGCCAATGCCGCGCCCGGCGTGATTGCCGTGCTCACGGGCGAAGATGCCATCGCGGACAAACTCGGCGGTTTTCCATCGCGCTTCATGCCTGAGAACATCGGCTTTCCCAAGGGCTACCGCACCGTGCGTCCCGTGCTGCTGGCGGACACAGTGCGCTGCGTCGGTGATCGCGTTGCATTCGTCGTTGCGGAAACCCTCGAGCAGGCTCGCGACGCAGTCGACCTCATCGAAGTCGATTACGAACCGCTGCCCGTGTCATCGACGCTGACCGACGCCATCCGGCCGGGAGCACAGAAGGTCTGGGAGGATTGCGAAGGCAACATCTCCTTCAAAATCTGGTTCGGCAACGAAGCGGCCACCGAAGCCGCATTCTCGAAGGCCGAGCGGATCGTGTCACTTGAAATCATTGCCAACCGCATCACCGCCAACACGCTGGAGCCACGCGGCGCGGTGGGTGAATACCAGGCAGCCGACGAGACCTGGACGCTTTACACGAGTTCGCAGAACCCGCATGGCGTGCGCAACATGCTGGCCGAGGACATTTTCAAGGTTCCCGAGACATCAATGCGCGTGATCACGCCGGACGTGGGCGGTGGCTTCGGCATGAAATCCACGCCCTATCCCGACGATGCGCTGGTGCTGTGGGCCAGCAAGCGCATCGGCCGACCTGTGAAATGGGTTTCCACGCGCTCCGAAGCGATTCAATGCGACAGCCACGCACGCGACCAGTTGATCAAAGGCGAACTCGCGCTCGATGCCGATGGAAAAATCCTCGCGGTGCGGGCAGCCGGTTACCAGAACATCGGCGCCTACACGGTTGCAGCCACGCTGGTACCGAGTGAAATCTCGCTGCTTTTCATCCCCAGCGTGTACGACATTCCGAATGCCTGGCTGGTCACTCACGGCGTGTTCACCAACACCTCGCCGCTCACCTCCTATCGCGGCGCGGGGCGGCCTGAAGCCATTTCGCTGATCGAGCGCCTGATGGACAAGGCCGCTCTGGAACTGGGCATCGATCCCATCGAGATGCGGCGGCGCAATTTCATCAAGCCCGAGGCCATGCCCTACAAGACCGCGACCGGATTCATCTACGACAGCGGCGACTTCGAGACGCTCATGGATCAGGGCATGGCGCTTGCAGACTGGAAAGGTTTCGCCGCGCGCCGTGCCGCCTCCGAGGACAAGGGCCTGCTGCGCGGCCGCGCCCTCACCTACTACATCGAGATGGGCGGACGATTCAACGACCGGATGGAGTTGCGTTGCGATCCCGGCGGCACCGTCACCATCGTCGCGGGCACGCATTCGCACGGACAGGGACACGCCACAACCTATGCGCAGATGGTGTCCGACTGGCTGGGCGTGCCGTTTGAATCCATACGCTATGTGCAGGGCGATACCGACAAAGTGCCCTTCGGCCGCGGATCCTTCGCGGCGCGGGCCTCGCTCGTGGGTGGCGCGGCGCTGCGGGAGGCTTCGCTTGCCATGATCGAAAAGGCAAAGCTCATGGCCGCGCACCTCATGGAAGCCGCCGCCACCGACATCGAATTCAGCGATGGAAATTTTCGCATTGCCGGCACCGACAAGATCATGAGCTTCACCAATGTGGCGCGCGCCTTCTATCGCCCCGGCGGCATCCCGAAGCACCTGTCCGTCGGACTGGAAGCCTCCGGCTCCTGGGATGCCAATCCGCCCAACTATCCCAACGGCTGCCACCTTTGCGAACTCGAAATCGACCCGCTGACCGGGGAGGTGAAAATCGAGGCCTACACCGTCATTGACGACCTCGGGCGCGTCATCAATCCGCTCATCTGCGAAGGCCAGATACACGGCGGCCTGGCGCAGGGCATCGGCCAGGCATTGATGGAAAACATCGTCTACGACCCTGAATCCGGCCAATTGCTCTCGGGCAGCTTCTCCGACTACTGCATGCCGCGCGCCGACGATTTTTCTCCGGTGAAAATAGAATACGTCGAAATTCCCTGCACCACCAATCCACTGGGCGTCAAAGGCGTCGGCGAAGCCGGCGCGGTGGGCTCGCCACCGACCATTGTCAACGCCATTCTCGATGCGCTCCGCCCTCTGGGCGTGACACACATTGAAATGCCGGCAACGCCGAATCGCGTGTGGGATGCGATATCGGCGGCTGCAGGCAATGCCGCATCATCTTCAACCAGGAGCCCCGCATGAGCACCGATGTAAAACTCGTCGACCCCGTCTGCCGCCTCGCATTCACCACGCATATAGAAGTCGGCCCGCTGCAGGTCATCGGCGATACCGGCCGGGGCGTGCGACGCATACTGCCCATGCTGGGCGGCACCTTTCACATTCCTGCGCAGGATGCGGGCACTTTCAAGACTCCTGAAGTCAAAGGCACCGTCATCGGCGGCGCCGACTGGCAGGTGCTTCACGGCGACTCGCTTTTCGAACTCGATGCGCGAATCACTTTGAAAACGGATTCGGGGCACTACATTCTGTTGCGCGCGTCAGGACGGCGGTTTGCGCCACCCGCCGTGCTGAAACGCCTGCTCGCCGGAGATCCGGTGGGCCGCGATGAATACTATGGATGCTCATCAACTGTTGCGGAAACGTCCGCGCCCGGCCTTGCATGGATGAACCATCACCAGTTCATCGGTAACGCAAGGACCGAGCAGTCGATACACCACGTCCGGTACTTCGCCATTGTTTATCCGGAATAAACCCACACCGGAAACACCGGCACACAACTTCAGGAATTCCATGACCAGAACCAACATGCGGCGCTGCACTTCCGTCCTGCTGCTTGCCCTCGGCGCGCTCACTACCAATGCATTCGCACAGGCCTATCCGGTCAAACCCGTCCGCCTCATCGTGCCGTTCCCGCCCGGCGGCGGATTTGACGCCATCGGACGCCCTTATGCGGAACGGCTCGGTGTTGCGTTGGGACAAACCATCATCATCGACAACCGGCCCGGCGCTTCCGGAAACATCGGCGCCTCAGCGGCTGCCAAGTCCGCTCCGGACGGCTATACCCTGCTGCTGGGCAACGACTTCATGCCGCTGAACGTGGTGTTGTCGGCCAATCCTGGTTACGACGCAGTCGCCGATTTCACGCCGGTCAGTCTGGTGGGCACCGTGCCCAATGTACTGGTGATCAATCCGGCGCTTGCTCCGCGCGACCTGAAGCAGCTGATGGTGTTCTCAAAAGCCAAGCCCCTGAATTTCGGCTCCGCCGCCCCGGGTTCCGTGGGCCATTTGCTTGGTGAGCTGCTGAATCTCGAGGACATCGTGAAAATGGTGCACATCCCCTACAAGGGCTCTGCACCGGCGGTGACCGATACGGTGGGCGGCACACTCGACGCCGTCATCACCACCCTGCCTTCCGTTTCCTCCTTCGTAAGGGCGGGCAAGCTGCGCGCCATCGGCAGCTTCAGCGCAAAGCGTTCACCCGCGATGCCGGAGATGCCGACTATTGCCGAAGCGGGCGGCCCGGGGGCCACGGGAGAAGTCTGGTACGGCGTCTTTGCCCCGTCTGCCACACCGCAGCAAATTGTTCAACGCGTGAACGAGGCAACTGTCACCGTGCTCAAGCAGCCGGAGCTGATTGAGACCTTGCGCAAGGCCGGCTTCGAACCGACACCCAGCACGCCGGCCGCACTCGCAACGCAACTCAAGGGCGATATCGAGAAGTGGAGCCGCCTTGCCAAAGCGGCAAAGGTTCAGAAGGAATATCAAATGAAAGCAAGCAAACCTAACCGCACCCATGACGAAGTGGTCATTGAGATGCTCAAAGAAGACCCTGACTTTGCAAACGAGTATCTTGCT
>CAIUKQ010000255.1 GCA_903899705.1 uncultured beta proteobacterium | reverse complement strand
GTCTCTCCTGGTTGTCGGGAATAGGGTTGGCGAAAAAATGAAGATGGCCAGCGATAACTGATGCGTCACTCTCGCATGCGATCTGCAAAAGCAGATTGATCTCGATCAACAATGTCTTCCGTCAGACATAGCTGAGGAAAGACATTGCTATCCGGCTGCAATCGTTCCGAAATCAGGAAGAAGCGCGGCGTTTGGGCCCGTCACCCAACAGTCGGTCAAACTCGCGTTTCGCGATCCCGTAACATTCGCACGAGCGGGCCTCTAGGCCCCGGCGATCCCTGATCGTGACGTTGCCGCGCCTGTAGTAGATGAGGCCCGCCCGCTGCAGCGCGCTTGCGGCCACCGTGACGCCCGTTCGCTGCACGCCCAGCATCATTGCCAGGAATTCCTGTGTCAGCAGGAAATCATCCGATTCCATGCGATCGTGTGTCATCAGCAGCCAGCGGCTGCAACGCTGCTCCAGGGAATGGAACTGGTTGCAAGCCGCGGACTGCGCCACCTGATTGAAGAAGGCATGGGCGTATCGAAGCATCACTGTTCGCATGGAGGCGCTTCGTGCCAATTCCCTTTTGAACAGTGACGCCGTCATGCGCAGGCCAGTGCCTGGCACTTGGATATAGACGCTGGTGGGCGATCTTTCATCCTGCAGGATAAGCGGAAGCCCCACTATTCCCTCGTTTCCTATCGTTCCCACCTCGGCGGCGTCGCCGTTTGCCATCGTGTTCACTAGGGAGCCGACGCCGGTCTCGATGAAATAGACATGGCTGATGGCCCTGTTCGACCGATACAGCGATTGGCGGTATTTCAGCGCGGTAAATTCAAGGTGCGGGCGAAGCCGTATATAATCCTTGATGGGCAGCAGGTTGAGCAGCCGATTGGCGCAGCGGTCAGCGCCCTTCCGGCGCAACGTCGGTTTGCGTTCCCTCGGCTTGGTCATGTTCAGGCGCCTTCCCCGCTGCTGCGTCGGACGAATTGCGGGAAGGGGACGAGACCATCCTGAGTCTTTCGCATTCCAGCACCAGCAAGCCTTCCAGCAATTTGCGCCGGCAGATGTCAGTCTCGAACTTCAACTGTTCCTGAAACCGGGCGATGTTTTCCGCGATAACCCAGTGAATATGCTGATCAACTTGCGCCACGCGTGCCCCTCCGAAATAAAACGGGAGCGCTCGATTCGTTATCCGAGTTCGCCTGATCTCTCAGTCGGATAAATCAATCCAACGCTTAGACACTGCGCTTGCAGTCCCTGTGAGTCAATTCTTATGTGCGGTACCGGACATAATTGCGCCTGATCAATTCCACACTATGGGTTTCCCCATAGGTTGAATGCGTGTCTGACCAATCGGGGCCCCACTATGAGAACAAACCAGTTGCCCATTGACGCCAGCAGCCGATGGCCGCTCCCGGCTCTCCTGATGAACCAGACGCCGCGCACGGCCGCGAGCTATGAGCAGGAACTTGCGATGCGCCGCAATACAGAGGCGGAGCTGCGGGAAATCCTGGCAAGGGACGAGAACCTGCTGCGTCAAAAGGATGAGGCGATCGAATATCAGGCGCTCATGAGAGCGGAATCGGATCATCGGTTGCTGAACGATATGCAGATCGTTGTCAGCCTGCTTTCCATGCAGGGCCGCGCCGCCCACAATGAGGAAACCTCCGCATAACTGACGATTGCGGCCAATCGGGTCAACATGATCGCCAGAATTCACAGGCGCCTTCATGGCATAGATGGCCTGAAGACAGTACCATTCAGGCAATATCTGGAAGAATTCTGTCACGAGTTCTCCGCCATGTTGTCCTCCCGAGACGGGCTTAACCGCGCCGTCATGGTCCCGGGTGCTGAAATCGAATTGCCGGCAGCCCAAGCCGTGCCGCTCGCGTTCATCGTTAGCGAACTCCTCACCAACGCGGCCAAGCATGGCGAAGGCCCGATCAGCGTCCGGCTGGAAACGGATTCCCAGAATCATCATCTTCTGTCCGTCTCCAACGAGGGGCCCCGTCTGCGGGATGGCTTTGATCCAGCCAGCTGCAAGGGTTTGGGCATGAAGATCATTCGATCCTTCGCAGGCAGAATAGGCGGCGAATTGCGCTTCGGTCCGGCCGACGGCAACACCGGCGCTCGTTTCACCGTTTCGTTTGCATAGACGGCTAAATTTGCGGGGCCGAATTGTCCGCTTAGGGTCAAAAGCGGTCATTCGCTCCGATGCTGCAAACACAATTACACCCCCAAACCATTTCTCGTTAGGGGGTGTAGAGTTCTTGATTTTCCTTTACCCCGGTCGCAAGACCGGCCTTTTCTTTGTGCCGTGAGACTTACTGGACGGCAACGACCGCGACCGACTTGGCCGGCAGGTCGAATACCGCCTTGCCGCCCTCGCTGGTGCCGCTGAACGCCACCGGATGAATGGTGGTGGGCGCCGCAAAGGTGTTGTGCGCAT
>CAIUKQ010000254.1 GCA_903899705.1 uncultured beta proteobacterium | reverse complement strand
GTGGCATCTGGCGTTGGGGGCCTTCATGCTGGGCATCTCCAACGCGATCGACGAACCGACTCGGGCCGCATTTTTTCCGCGGCTCCTGCCGCGCCCGTTGCTGCGCTCCGCGGTTCCGCTGGTGTCCATGGCCTTTGGCACGAGCCGGGTGATCGCCCCGTCCATCGCCGGATTCCTGATTGCCTCGGCAGGTGCGCCGGCCAGCTTCATGGTTTCCGTTGCGGGTGTCAGCACCATGATCGCCGTGCTGTTCCTCGTGCGTCCCGCGCCGGGAGACGCGCCGACGCATGGGAGTCTGCTCAACAATTTTACAGACAGCATTCGCTACATCCGCGGCAACGAAGTTTTCTCGAAAGTCATTGCCGCTGCCCTGCTTAATGCAACGGTGGCGATGGGCTACATGAACATGATGCCGGTGTTCGCAAAGGACGTACTGCACGTGGACTCGCGGGGCCTGGGCATACTTGTCTCGGCCGCTGGAATGGGCGCCCTGACCGGCCTGCTTTCCTATGCCTGGGTGCAGCAGCGCTTGTCGCCGCGAAACCTCATGCTGGCTGCCCTGACCGCTTACAACATCGGTTTGATCGGGCTGGCACTAAGCGACTGGTTCTGGTTTTCGTTCGCAATGGTGTATGTAGCCGGTCTGAGCCATGCCTACTTCATGACCTGCGTGCAGGTGATCCTGCAGACCCTCGTCGAAGACCATTACCGTGGCCGCGTCATGGGCGTGTTCACGCTGGTCTGGAGCCTGGTGTTCCTCAGCGGATTCCTGCTGAACTTCGCCGGCTCGATTGCGGGACCGCGCGCCGCGCTCGCCTGCGGGGCGAGCATTGTTCTGGTTTATGTGTGGTTTTCGCTGGTGCGAAGCAAGCCTCTCAGGCAGCTGGTGCTTGCGCCGCGTCCTGGCCGTTGATTGCGAGCGCGTTCGGATCAATCCTTTTTCCGCCCCGAAAGACACTCGATAAGTATTTGATATTATTGATATTTTGTATTGGGTCGTGGTCGATGATCAGGATGTCGGCCAACTTTCCGGCCTCCACGGTGCCGAGGTTTTCTCCCTGACCGATGACTCTGGCGGCGCCGCGAGTCGACGCCATGATGACCTGCATGGGTGTCAGCCCGCAGTCGTTGAGGAGTTCCATTTCGCGCGGCACCCCGGCGCCGTGCAAACCACCCGGCCCGCCGGAATCGGTGCCCAGCACAATCTCCACGCCCATGCGGTTGGCGCGTCGCAGATTGGCCATGGTGATCTCGAGTATTCGCCGCGCGTCTTCGGTGACGCCAGGCGTGAGGTGCCGTGCGCGGATGACACTGTTTTGCAGGCTGTAGCTGTTAAGCACGGTGTCCGATACCTTGCCGCGCAGCAGGTCGCGCAACAGGGGTTGGGCTTTCAAAGCGAAGTAGGCTTCGATGCGGGTCATGGTGGACTGGATGCGAGCGCCTCGCGCCGCCATCATCTCGAGCACGGGTTCCACGCCGGATTCCGCATGCGTGATCGGATGTGACAGCACGTCCACGCCGGCTTCGATCACTTCGCGCGCTTCACTGGGCCAGGCAATGTGGGCGAAAATCCTCAATCCCTGCGCGTGGCCTTCCTCGACCAGTGCACTCAACACCTCGGGTTTGAGTTTCTCCCGGTTGCAGTCAAGGCACATGGTGCCGGGAAACTCGGTTCTCGAATGATAGATCTTCAGGCCCGCGGGCTTCTCCGCGGCGACTTTTCTCACCAAGGCACGCGCGGCTTCCGGCGTGTCAACTTCGGCGAAGTGCGAGCCGATCTTGTCCAGGGCCCGAAGTTCGCGCAGCAATCCCATCGGGTGTGAACCGGGTGCCGTAATGCCATAGCGCGCGCCAAACAGGCGTGGTCCGGTCAATGCGCCGGATTCAAGGTCGCCGGCGAGTTTGCCAAGGTGCGGATTGCCGCCCATGTCCATGATGCTGGTGACACCGAAAGCCAGAAATGTTTTCAGGTTCGCGGCCAATGTCGCGGGTTTGAACTCCTCGGGGTCCGCGAGTCCACCGCCGCTTGTGCCAACGTGCACATGCGAATCGACCAATCCGGGCAGGACGAACTTCCCCCGGCAATCGATGGTTTCCGTTCCCGGTGGCAATTGAATCGACGTATTCGGGCCCACGGACTGGATGCGGTTTCCCACGATGAGCACGGTTGCACCGACCAGGGGCGCGCCCCCATTGCCATCGATCAGGGTGCCGCCGGTCAGTGCGATGGTTTTCTTTTCGTTATTCATGCAGATACTTTCGACGCCCGTTCGTCTTGCTCAGCTGAAAAATGCGGCATGACTTCGGACTTCATAAGTTCGACGCTGCGAAGTGCCTGGGTCAGCGTCATATCGCCAAATGCATACCTACCGACAAAATAATTACATCCACTGCCGGCGATGTCCTCAGCGATTCTCGCGCGTACCGTATCGGGAGAACCCACGATGGCAACCTTGTTGCGCATGGCGTCCTCAAAGGTTTTCGGAAAAATGAGACTTTCGGTCTGGTATCGCTTCCACAATTCCGCATTCGACTGGTACCAAACGCCGTAGGCCTGCCGGGCCGTCGCCTCGGCCTCCTTGTCGGAATCAGCCACATGAATGTGACGCGTCAACCCCATGAAACCCGTCGGCAAATCGCCATGTGCTGCCTTCCATTCCTGGCAGTATTTTTCAGTCGCAGGGAGGATACGTGCTGCGGGGCCGTTCATGATCATGTTGACTTTGGCGCGCGCAGCCTGCGCCGCGCTTTCCACCCGCGTGACCCCCTGCCAGATCGGCGGATGCGGACGCTGTACGGGCTGCAAAGCCATCGGAACATCGACAAAGGAAAAATGCGGACCGCTGTGATTGAGGACTTCGCTAGTCAGACCTTTCTTCACAATCTCAAACACCTCATCGAACCGGGCGCGAGATTGCAGGTGTCCGACTCCAAAATAGGCCAGTTCGAAGGGTGAAAATCCTCGCCCCACGCCCAGTTCAAACCGTCCGCCGCTCAACTGATCGAGCATGCAGATCTCCTCGATCAGCCGCAATGGCTCATAGGCGGGAAGAACATACACGGCCGGGCCGAAACGCAGTCGCCGCGTTCTCTGTGCAACCGAAGACAGGAATATTCCCGGCGATGGCGACATTCCCAGACTCGTGGCGTGGTGCTCTGCGAGGTGGTAGCCGCGAAAGCCCGCTTCATCGTAGGCTTCGCACAGCGCCAGGCGCATCTCATAAACCTCGCCAATGGCCCGTCCACCCCTGTCCATGTGGTCGAAGACACCGAATTGAATTCCCATTCACCGCTCCGCATTTGTCGAGACGCGGAGTCTAGCAGCGGGATATCCGCAGCGCGTGAGCAATGCGGGCTTCAGCGACCCGACTGGCTCTTCACGACGGACGTCCGGACACTGGCCGTAATGACCGGCATGGGGATCATCGCTTTGCAGCGAACACCCGCATGCGCTACAGTGAGCCGCCGGTTTCATCATTGTCCTGCTGTCCGCAACGGAAGGAGCCCCATGAGTCGGGAACGCGTGGAAGCTTTTGTCAACGCCTACAGCGCGTTGCGCGCCGAGGTTGAAAAGGTCATTGTGGGCCATGCCGAAATCATTGACGGTGTGCTCACCGCCATGTTCGCCGGCGGCCACGTTCTGCTGGAAGGCGCCCCCGGTCTTGGCAAGACGCTGCTGGTCAAGACGTTGGCAGAAAGCCTCGACCTGAGTTTTTCACGCGTTCAGTTCACACCCGACCTGATGCCATCCGACATCATCGGCACCCAAATGCTGGTTGACGACTCGGCTGGCGGAAAACACCTGAGGTTCCAGACCGGGCCGATTTTCGCGCACATCCTTCTTGCCGACGAAGTGAATCGCGCGACGCCCAAGACACAATCCGCGCTGCTCGAGGGCATGCAGGAACAGTCGGTGACCGCCGGCGGCGTTTCGCGCCCATTGCCGCGTCCGTTTTTCGTTCTCGCAACGCAGAATCCGATTGAAATGGAGGGCACCTACCCGCTTCCTGAAGCGCAACTGGACCGTTTCCTGTTCAAACTGCGCGTGCGCTATCCCACCATCGCGGATCTCAACGCCATTCTTGACCGCACGACGCAGTCCCACTCCGCCGAGATTCAAAGGGTGATGGACGGCGCGGGCGTGCTCGGATTTCGTGACCTCATCCGGGAAGTGCCGATTGCAACGCACGTGAGGGACTTTGCAACCCGCATCATCATGGGCACGCATCCGGACTGGGAAAACGCGCCGGCGGTGACGCGGCGCGTGGTGCGTTACGGGGCAAGCCCGCGCGGCGCCCAATCGCTGGTGCTGGGCGCCAAGGTTCGTGCACTCACGCAGGGCCGGTTCAATGTAAGCGCGGAGGATGTGAGGGTCCTGGCAGCGCCCGCGCTTCGCCACCGCATCATCCTGAATTTTGCCGGCGAGTCCGAAGGGATGGACACCGACAAGCTGATCGCGGAAATCCTTGAATCCGTGCAGGGAGACGTATTCCAGAACGTAGAGCGCATGGCCGTCTGACCCGGGAGCAATCTGCCATGACTCTTTCGCCGCCCATAGCAGGGCTGCTTGCCGACGTTGCGTCACAGGTGCGCAGAAGGCGCGCAGAATCCGGCGCGCTGCGCGGTGCTTTCTGGGGCGCGCTTGCGGCGGCGCTGGTCCTCCTCGTCAAGGGCGGTTTCGAGGAACTTGCGATCCCCGTTGCGCTTGGCGTCTGGCTGCTTGGGATAATCATCGGATGGATTTTCGGCGCCTCGCGACGGCCATCGGAACTCGAAACCGCACGCATCGCAGACCATGCGTTTGAATTGAACGATCGGGTCGCGACGTCCCTCGAATACTCGCGCCTCGACCGTCCGGAACCATTGGCCGAGGCACTGATCACGGACACGGGTGAACGCGTGCGTGCGCTGCCCGCGCGGAAAATAATCCCTCGCCATGTGCCGGCTGAGGCCCGGTATCTCGCCCTGCCGGTTCTCGCAGCCGTGGCCCTTGCGATATTGCCTCCGATTCCGGGCGCAGACGATTGGCTTCCCGAATCCCTGACCGGCAAGGCGCCGCGCGACGCCTACGCCGCCAGCACGCGCGAGGAACGTGCACGGCTATTCGGCTGGGATCTCAAGCAAAAGGATGCCGCGGCAAAACAGGAAGCCGCGCTTCGCGGCGCCGGAGAAAAACAGGCGGCCGTCGAGGATAGTTCGGCCTTCAAGGACAAATCAACCAATAAACCGAAAACCGATTTCGCAAGCTTTGTCCAAAAAGGTGATGACCGCCTGAAACTGCTGGAGCATGCCGACAAGCTGCCGGACCTTCAATCGGATTTCGCCAGTTCCAAATACCGCATGATGATGCAGAAAACGCAGGAACTATCCTCGGGCAAGGGCGGACAGATTTCGCAGAAACGCCTTGAACAGGTGCTTCGCGAAATGCAGCGGATGGGGAAAAAAGGCGGTGACTGGAGCGACGACGTCAACGAGGGCCTTCAGTCGCTGGAGGAAGGACAAACCGAGGAGGCCATGAATTCGATGCAGACCGCCTTGTCCAAGCTGCGCTCCCAGGAAGATCGCGAGCGCAACAGCCGGCGTATCGCCGGATCCCGCGAAAAGAACCAGGATGAAACTGATGACGGTCGGGGCAGCCGCGGATCCCAGTCAGGCGACATGGAGCGAATGGGTTATGCCTCCGGCCCGCAGAAGAGCACGCCATCCAGCGGCAAGGCGAGCGCGAGGCTGCGCTCCACCCCGTACGACGCCGGCATTGACGGCCAGCGCCGTGGCCGCATGCCGGCCGTTGAAAACGGCCAGACCACCCGGCCACAGGGCATCGCCAGCCAATTGCAGGTCATGGGCGACATGATCCAGTATCGCCGCGCCATGGAAGACGCGATTACGCGCGAACAGGTGCCGCGTGATTATCACGACCAGATTCGCGACTATTTCAAGTCGCTGCAGCAGTAAACAATAACAGTCAGGGCTGCGATGGCAATCAGGCGGGAAGCATTGCTCAGCAACGATTTTCTGGCGCAACTGGAGCGTCTTTCGCTCAAGGCGCGCCGCCCCGTTCAGGGCTGGGGTGCCGGCCAACGCAGAAGCCGCCGCACCGGCCACAGCGTCGAGTTTGCCGACTACCGAGCGTACGGCACCGGCGATGACATGCGCTATGTTGACTGGAACATCTTCGGGCGCACCGATCGCCTGCATGTGAAGCTTTTCGTCGATGACGAGGATCTGAGCCTGCATTTACTGATCGATGCCTCCGCTTCGATGGAATGCGGGTCGCCGGTCAAACTGTCCTGGGCGGCAAGGCTGGCCGCCGCATTGTGTTTTGTGGGACTTGCGAATCAGGAACGGGTGGCCCTGGGAGTGTTGCGCGGTTCGGTCGGCGAAACGCTGCCCCCTACGCGCGGTCGCAATCGCATCCCGGCGATGTTCGAACGGCTCTCCTCCCTGACAGGCGGTGGCGTTACGCGGCTGAATGAATCCCTTGCAGCGTATGCCCAGCATTCCAGGGGCGCAGGGCTTGCGGTCCTGATCTCCGACCTGCTGGACCCCGATGGTTATGAAGCGGGCCTGCGTGCACTGCTGGAGCGCGGTTTTGAAGTCCATGTCATCCATATCCTGAGCGAGGAGGAACTGCATCCCGATTTCGCCGGTGATGTGCGCCTTGTTGACCGGGAAACGGGGGAAATGCGCGCGCTGAGGCTCGATCCCGAAACGCGGCGTGCCTACGACGAGCGCCTTGCACAGTTCCTCCATTAAGCGGAAAAATTCTGTGCCGACAATGCAATCGCCTATTCGCGTGCCAGCAGCGCCGATGCGGTGGAAAAGCTGATCCTGGGCCCCTTGCGCGGAAAGTTGCTGTCATGAGCCTTCTTGCACCGGCCGCACTGTGGCTCCTGGCGCTGTCGGCGCCGCTGATCCTTCTGTATTTCATACGCGTGCGGCGTCGCGAGCAACAGGTCTCCAGCCTGCTGCTCTGGGAAGCGGCGCCGAAATTCCAGGGGTCGTCCTCGTTCTTTCAGCGCTTGCAGCGAGATCCCCTGCTTCTGCTGCAGTTGCTGGCACTGGTGCTGCTGGCGCTGGCGCTGGCGAGACCCTCCATCACGGTGATGGGCGAAAGTGAACGCAAGGTGGTGGTGGTGCTCGATACGTCGGCATCCATGAAGGCCCACGACGTGGCGCCTTCGAGATTTGACGCCGCCAAGGCGCGGGCGATTTCGATGGTCGGGGATCTGATTGCCGGAACGCAGGTCATGGTGATCGAGGCCGGCATCCAGCCGCGCGTGCTCGCACCAATGGGCGCGGATCACGGGCGGGCCGTGGAAGCCATCGAAGGATCTTCGGCGCGCGACCTTCCCAACCGGATCGTTGATGCGCTGCGAACCGCGCGCGCCCTTGTGGGCGACGATCCCCGCGCCGAGATACATGTATTTACCGACGGCGCTTTCGCCGAACCACCAACCGATACCGACCCGAGAATCCACTGGATCGGGGTCGGGCGCAGCGACAACAACGCGGGAATCACGCACCTCGCAGTCCGAAAGACCTATCAGGGCGCGGGTGGTTACGAGGCGCTGCTCTCGGTTGCCAATTATTCTGCCCAGCCGCGCAGCCTCGCCTTTTCGGTGAAGGTGGATGACCAGACCATTGCCGAGCGCGAACTCAAACTTGGCCCCCATCTGCACCGGACCCTGATCCTGCCGTTCCATAACACCGGCGC
Source organism: uncultured beta proteobacterium (assembly GCA_903899705.1). Classification (GTDB taxonomy): domain Bacteria; phylum Pseudomonadota; class Gammaproteobacteria; order Burkholderiales; family SG8-39; genus 2-02-FULL-62-17. The sequence continues at coordinate 1,112 of CAIUKQ010000254.1, read as the reverse complement.
GGCAAGGGTCACCGCCCGTTTGCGCGTTGATGATGACCTTGACGCAGATAATATGGCCTATGCAATCGTGCCGCCGCCCAACAAGATCCTGGTGACCTTGGTGAGCGAAGGCAATCTGTTCCTCGAAAAGGTACTGCGCGCCGATCCGGAAATCGCGCTTGACCTGAAACGACCCGGCCAGTACCAGGGGGGCATGGGCAACGCGGACGTGGTGATACTCGATTCGGTCACCCCGGAAAAGGTCGGACCGGGACGATTCATATTCGTCAATATTGTCCCGCCGGACGTCCCCATTGACATCCTCGGGACCATGGACAAACCCCAGGTCAGCGACTGGGACAGATTGCATCCGGTGATGCGACATGTCGATTTTTCGAAGGTCGCGATTGAATCCGCAATGCGCATCCGACCTCTGGTGCCCGGCAGGCCTTTGGTGGAAGCCGCCATCGGCGGCCCGCTGGTCTATTCGATAGAGGAACCCACGCGCAAGGCCATCCTGATCGGTTTTGATCTGTTCAAGGCGGACCTGCCGCTGCGTGTGGCATTTCCTCTTCTCATCGGCAATGGACTGCGCTGGCTGCATCAGGGAGACATCGACCAGCAGACGGGCCAGATAGCGTCAGGCCAGCCACTGCTTGCACCGGTGCCGCTGGGTGTGGAAACCGTCAGTATTACAACGCCGTCCGGGCGAACCGTGTCACAGCGCGCAGCCAACGGGTCGGTCAGCTACACCGATACAGGCGAAGTCGGGATCTACACCCTGTCCGGCGGCAAGGCGGAAATGCTGATTGCGGCCAATCTCATGGACGGCGAGGAGTCGGATATTGCGCCCCGCCCCCTGCCGCCGGGCACCGACTCCGTCTCATCCCGGCTGGCGCCTGTCGAGCAGGAATTCTGGAAAGCGCTGGTGGCGCTTGCGCTGCTGGTGCTGCTGATGGAAGGTTTTCTGTACTGGCGTCGGCAAAGTGGCGGAAAGATCAGCTTTCCCAGGGAGACCAGCGACCGAGCAGTACTTGGTGCGCGCGCGCTGATGATGGCCATGCTGAGCGCGGTATTTTTCAATCCGAGTTTTCCGCAGTGGGTGGATCGGATGAATGTGATTTTCCTCCTCG
>CAIUKQ010000253.1 GCA_903899705.1 uncultured beta proteobacterium | reverse complement strand
TTCGATGATGACGGGCACGCCGGCCAGAACTTTCAACTGCGCAGCCAGCTGCCTGGCCATGATGTCCACGGCGCCCGCGCCGGCAGGATACCCAAGCACAAAATGGAGGGGGCGGTTGGGATACTCCTGCTGTGCGTGGACCGCGGATTGGCCGCACAGAGCCAGGGCAACCATTCCTGCGCCAGGCAATGCCTGGCGCAGGCTGCGGCACCGTGCCCGCATGGACAGGCTCAGGTCTCGACCTGCAATACGCCGTGAATGTTGTGCAGGCGCGTTCCGAATTCGACCAGGGTGTTCTTGGCAGGGTCGCGGACGACGGCCTTGGGATCACGCCCTTCGGCAACCGCCTGTATCGATTCGCGCAGGATGCGACGGTACATTGCAATGCCTTTGTCCGAGGCGCCCAGGTTCTCCTTGCTGCGGTCGCAGATCACGCCCTGACCTTCGAGTGCCATGCGGTCCTGCGCGATGGAGGCCACGCCCCACCATTCTTCGTCCCCCTGAGGGTAGACGCCGAATTCGGTGGGCACCCATGCGGTCGGGCAGGGACGGTCCGGTGGCACCGCCGTGTGGTGAACCAGCTTGCCGTCGGCGCGGGGGTGCAGCGACACGAAGAAGTTGTGGGTGATGCTGTCGTCCTCGGGCGTGCGGATCACCAGGTTCTGGCGGGAGGCGCCCTTGAGTTCGACCCGGGCGCTGGCGAAACGGTTTCCCGTGGGGAATATCACCGAGCTGCACTTGTCGGCGGGCATGCCCTCCACGTGATAGATGTACTCGATGCCGTAGTCCTTTTCGAAGTACTGCACCTTGGGCGTCTTTTTCGCATACATCGGGTACACGCCCGCATGCAGCCAGTTCAGGTGCGTGGCATCCGCGGTCACCTCGGCGCATTGCAGCCAGTTGCAGTGATCGGTGAATCCCCACACATAGCGGTCGCCGGAACTATGAACGAGCAGGTCGTATTGGGGCAGCAGCGGCGCGGGTGAGGGGCCGATGTAGACAAACACCAGACCGGCGGCTTCCTGGGCGGGGTAGGAGCGGATCGAAACTTTTTCCTTCAGCAGGCTGTCGGGTTCCTCGCAGGGCGTCTCCAGGCATTTGCCGGAGGCATCAAAGAGCCACCCGTGGTAGCAGCAGCGAATACCGTCTTTTTCCACGCGGCCATAGGCGAGCGGGGCCCGCCGGTGCGCGCATTGGGCTTCCACCATGGCGACCTGTTCGTGGCCGTCGCGAAACAGCACAAACTCTTCGCCGAGCAGGCGGATCTTCTTCGGACGGGGACCCTTCACATCGTCGCTGAAGGCCACCGGCCACCAATAGCGCCGCAGCATCTCGCCTGCGGGCGTGCCCGCGCCGACACGGGTCAGCGTCTCGTTTTCTTCCTGGGTGATCATGATGTGTTTCTCCTCGTTCAGATGGCGAAATCTAGCATGGCGGGAATGGATTCGTGCGTTGCGTCCGGTCTGCGACATGGCCGCCTGCGGCGGCCCGCGGTCAGGCCGTTTTTTTGTTCTGGAATTCCGGTATGTCGGGCTTTGCGCCCCACATGCAAAACGACTGTGCATTGAAGGGAAACTGGCGTGGCGTGTAGGTGGCCTCGTCCTCGGGCTTGATCAGGCGCACGCCGGTTGAATATTCGTACACCATGCCGTCCGGCCCTTCGAAGTACAGGAAGATCGCGCTGGAGGTCGGATGCCGGCCCGGGCCGAACACGATCTTCACGCCCTTCTCCACGAGGAAGTACCAGGCGCGCATCACGTCATCGATCGACTCCACCTGGTGGTTGATGTGCTGCACGCCCGGATAGGTGGAGGGGAACAGCGCGATCTTGTGGTGCACTTCGTCGATGCGAAGCAACGGCGCCGCGCCGATGCGGTCGGAGACGCGCGCGTTGCAGACCCCGGTCCAGAAGGCCTCGTCACGCACCGGATTGGTGGTGCGAAGCCCGATATGGCTGAAGCTGGTGATCCCGGCATCACGGCTGGGGAAGTAGCGGCGGCCGCAATGATGCGGGCGCAGCACCAGCTCGATGTTGTTGCCGCTGGGATCCTTGAAAGTGACGAAATCATCCACGCGGCGCTGCTCGGCCTCTTCGCGCGTGCCGCGGCGCGCGTCCATTTTCATTTCGTCGAGCACGACGCCAGCGGCTTCGAGTTCCGCCGCCGAACGCACTTCGAAGGCCGCGGTGGTTTCGCTCGGGTCACCTTCGTAATAAACGATGGTGTGGTCGCGGTCGTCGCCGCGAAGGTAGGTGAACTTCCCTTCCTTGCGCACCAGCTCAAGGCCGAGGATCTTTTGCGCGTAGTCGGTGGCCGCGGCCACGTTGCGTGTCGCCAGGCGCACGTAACGGATATCGTGGAGATGGATCATCGTTGCCTCCGTCAGTCGGGAATCAGGATGGGTTTGATGGCCTCGCCTTTGAGGATCATCTCGAATCCCCGGTGCGCCTCACTGAGCGGCAGGACGTGGCTTGCGATCGGCGCGAGGTCGACTTTTCCCTCGTAGACGAGCGCGGTGGAAACCGCCCAGGTCTCCCAGATGCGCCGGCCGTGGATGTTGATCATGCGCGGGCATTTCTGCAGCCAGAAGGTGAAGTCGATGCTGATCGCGGTGGGCGGCGCGCCCACGAGGCGAAAGTCGCCACCCTTGGCCAGGCATTCGTACACGGCCCTGAAACCGGCCTCGCTGCCGGAGTACTCGATGCCCGCGTCAACGCCATTGCCGGCGGTGAAATCCTTCACGGCGTCGACAAGCGATTCGCGTTCCGGATTCACCACGCGGTCCGCGCCCAGTTTTTCGGCGAGCGCAAGACGCAGGGGATTGAGGTCCGCGGCAATGATCTTTCGCGCGCCCAGCGCCCTTGCGGCGGCCACGTTCATGAGGCCGATGGGCCCGCAGCCGTTGATGAGCACGGTCTGGCCGCTGACGCCGCTGCCTTCAAGACTCGCGTGCACGGCGATCCCGAAGGGTTCCAGCATCGCCGCGATTTTGTGGTCAAGCGTCGGCGGATTGATCCAGGCAATGTGGGCCGGTGCGACCATCCAGGGCGCGAAGCCGCCGTCGATATCGATACCGGGATAACGCGTCGCCGTGCACAGGTGCTCGCGACCGATGCGGCAG
>CAIUKQ010000252.1 GCA_903899705.1 uncultured beta proteobacterium | reverse complement strand
CTCGCGTCTCCTGGTTCAGCGCCTCTGCGCCACACAGCCAGTTTCCGCCTCCACAGGCTCGCCAGATGAGCCACCAACATTAATCGCTATAAGAGCCTTATTTTTTGATTCCGTTGCGCCGGCGTGACCCACGGTCCAGCCGGCGCCGCCGAACCCTCTATACCTGAATGCCCTGCTCCCGATACCATCGCGCAGCACCGGCATGCAAAGGGACGTCGCGCGGTGTGGTGGGAGTGTCCTGGCCCAGATGGGCGATTTCCATGGCCGGCGCCCACGGTTTGTGCCCCTCCCACGGAATCTCGTCCATGCGCGCGTGAATGGCCGCACAGATCCGGTGGGCCAGTTCCTCCGGAAGGGATTCACGCGTATAGACCGGCCAACCGCTGAAATCGATGCAGGGGTAATCGGTGGTGATGCCCTTGTAGATACCCGGCGGAATGCTCACCTTGCGCCAGCCCAACGACACCAGCGCATCGAACACTTTCGGCTCGGGCGCCATGGGCTGCATGCCCGCCTCCAGCGCTTCGATAAGATAACCAACGACGCCTTCATCCATGATGGAATCAATGGACCCGTCCTTGAGCGCCTGCAGGCGGCGCGGATCGCCCGGGCCCTTGTTCAGCTGCAGACTGCCCCCCCAGGAAACAAGATCTGCAATCGAGAATCCATACATTGCGAAAGTCTGTTCGATCAACACCCGTGTCGGATGGTTGAGGTCTTCGCGGATGGACAGGCGCAGGGGATAACGCTTCTCTTTCACCTCCGCCAGGGATTTGAGGCCGGTGCGTGGATGCACAAGGAACACGAATCGATCCCAGGACGGATAGTTGGCCAGAATGCGCACCGGCAGCGGCGCCTTGAACATGCCGGTTCCGCGATAGGCCTGCGTCAGCAGTCCTGAAGGATTGATGACCGCCACATCCAGTTCGCCACCGGCGACGGCATATGCGAGGTGCGGCGCACCGGTGGCCATTCGCAACTTGGGACGAAAGGAATCACCCGACCCCTTGCCCACCACGATCACCATGTCGCGGTCACCGTGATACGGCTCTGCCGGGTCGCCCGCGATATCGATTCCTATTTCCCAAAGCATCTTGCAGCGTTTGAAGTTCGCGCCTTGTGGCAACGATTCCATCGTTTGATCTCCTTGTTGTAACCCCATGGGATCAGTGAACAAGGTGGCCTACGCCCCCTCGTAACTCCCCCTATTCAGAAAAGACGCTCTGCGCCCACCTTTCAGATTTGCTACTTGTTCAGTGTTTCCCTAAGCTTACGGCTTCCTCAATTCAACCACGGGAATGCATCATGCAGGGAAAGATCGCACTGGAAGAACATTTTTCGCCGCCGGCGGACTTCGACAAACGCCTGGTGTACTTCGGCAGCCGTCTGCCAAACTGGCCGGACTTTGCGCGACGCCAGGAGGCGATGTGGGATGTCGGCCTGAAGGAGATGGACGACAACGGTGTGGAACACACCATCGTTTCCCTGGGCGCACCGGCGGTGCAGCAGGTGCTCGACCCCAATGATGCGCTGGACCTCGCGCGCCGCACCAATGACTTCCTCGCCGAAAAATGTGCAAAGCACAAAGGCCGCTTCTCCGGATTTGCGGCGATTCCGATGCAGGATCCGCAGGCCGCAGCCCGCGAACTCGAACGCGCCGTCAAAGACCTGGGTTTCAAAGGCTGCATGGTCAACGGCTTCACGCAACTGAAGGATCCGGACTCGGCTCTCTATTACGACCTGCCCCAGTTCGACCCCGTGTGGGAAGCGCACGTGAAACTGGACGTGCCGTTCTACCTTCATCCGCGCAACCCGATTGCAACGCAGATGCGCTCCTACGAAGGACACCCTTATTTGTACGGATCGGCCTGGGCCTTCGGTGTGGAAACGGCGACGCACTCGCTGCGCATGATGGGCGGCGGCGTGTTCGACCGTTTCCCGAAACTGCAAGTCATCATCGGCCACCTCGGTGAAAGCCTGCCGGGCAGCATCTGGCGCGTGGATCACCGCATCAAGAAGGGCGGCGACTCCACCCCGGCCAAGAAACCCCTGGCCCACTACTTCCGCAACAACTTCCACCTCACCACCAGCGGCAACTTCCATGACTCGACCATGGTGCAGGCGATTGCCGAGATCGGCGTAGACCGCATCATGTTCTCCGCAGACTACCCGTTCGAGGATTTCGGCCAGGCCGCGGAATGGTTCGACAAGGCACCGTTGTCGGAAGCCGATCGCCTCAAGATAGGCCGCACCAACGCGCAAAAGCTCTTCAAACTGAAATAGCGATCACGGGGGCGCCGGAGATCCTCAGGATTCCCCCGGCTTCTGCCCCTTGTGAGCCTGCGAATAGTGCATTTTCAGCAGGTCCATCCCGTAGTCGTTACCGTTCGGCGTTCTCACAATGGTGTGGATATGAAACCTCTCCGGCGTCGGGTTGGTGAGGTACACGCCCGCGTGCTGGTCGAATTCGATGAACACCACCGGACTTTGAATCCGGTAATAGAAGGTAGATTCGTCCGAGGTTCCGCCTATCCAGCAGAAATGCGTGTCCGCCAGATGCCGCTCAACCTCCTCCATCCTCGCCTTGCGCGGCCCCTGCGGCAGCGGCATCACGTAGGCATTCACCAGATCCATCAGTCGCTTTTTCTGCACCGTCGAAAAATCTGCGACTGCCACGCCCTCGTAGGGAACGACACGATTGTCCTGGAAGGCACCACCGAAATGCAGCTGGTCGGCGCGATGCCAGCGGCCAGGCGGCTGGTCGGGGCCCAGGTTGGAATGGCGGACAATGGCCATGGCGCGCTGTTCGGGGGAGAGCATGCGCATGAGGTCTAGGCCTATGTGCTCCTCGTCCTGGAAGATGCGGACGCCCTTGAACTGGCCGGTGTCCGCGTAATTCGGCTCGGCGCCCATGAACACCGGCGAGAGCACCATCTGGCCGTTGATGACGAGACAATTCAGCGCAAGGTGGTGGCCCATGAGCTGCCAGCCCCATGGCGCCTTCACCGATGGCTCGCCGAACAGGGTGAAGTTAAAACTCCATTCGCCGAACACCAGGGTGTTGCCCACCAGCTCGCCCAGATAATGGTTGAGGCGCATCACGTCGCGAATCTTGTCGAAGCCTTTGGACGAAAGGCTTTCGCGGACCACATCCAGCATGGCATCGCGCAAGGGCACGCCCACTTCTTCCAGCCGCAGTCCGTATTGGAACATGTACATCTCAGTGTTGTTCCAGCGTCGCCACTCGCGCGCATCGACGAGATGGCACAGGTGCTTTCGCTCCTCCGGTGACACCATGCGCAGCAATTTAGCGGTGGCCGCAACCATGGCTTCGCCGGGCGCGCCATTGGGTCCCAGTGAAAAAAGTCCCCCGATGAGGGAGCCGTCAATGGTCAAGCCACGATAGGGTTCCGAGTAGAGCTTCTCCCAGTTATCCACCAGCAGGTCGCGCACCATTGGGTTGTTGAGTCCGGCCTCGCCATGCTGGTGCGCGTTTCGCCCGAGCATCGGCGCAATCCGGAAATGGGTCGGCGGCGGAATGAAGTCGTGGAAACTCGGCCCGACCTTTTCAGGGAGGTGGCCGCCATGCACGTGACCCGCGTCACCGTGATCGTGTTCATGGTCGTGGCCCTCATGATCGTCGTCGTGGCTGTGTTCGTGGTCGCCGTGCTTGTGGCTCATGCGCATTACTCCGATGGTTCGTTCGCCTAGCCTACCGCGAAACCCAAGCACCGCGCTTTGTGCTTCAATCGCGCGGGAACCAACAATCATCAGGAGGAAGCATGCGTCTCAAGGGAAAAACCGCACTCATCACCGGCGCCGGACAAGGCCTTGGCTTTGCGTTTGCGAAGCGTCTCGCGGAGGACGGCGCCGACGTGGTCATCGCCGACATCGCAAAGGCGCAGGAATCCGCGCTGAAGATCAAGGCCATGGGCGTGCGCTCACTCGGTGTCACCATGGATGTATCGAACGAAGGCGATGTAGAGCGCGGCGTCGCCGAGGCCATCGGCCTCACCGGTCGCATCGACATCCTCATCAACAACGCCGCATTTTTTGCAACCATGACGCACGGCCCGTTCGAGAACATCGGCGTGGTGGAATGGAACCGCATGATGAGCGTGAACGTGCTGGGCACCTACCTCACCTGCCGCGAAATCGTGCCGCGTATGCGAAGGCAGGGCACGGGCGGGCGCATCATCAACATGGCCTCGGGCACCGCGTTGAAGGGCGTGCCCGGCGCGCTTCATTATGTGGCGAGCAAGGGGGCGATCATTTCGCTGACGCGCTCGCTTGCCCGCGAATTGGGCAAGGACAACATCACCGTCAACGCGATTGCCCCCGGATTGACGCTCTCCGACGGCGTCATTCAGCGCGGCGGACTGGATCAGGAGCGACTGGAAGCACAACGCCGCACCCGCGCCATCCCGCGGGACGAGAAACCCGAGGACCTCGTGGGCGCCGCCGCATTCCTTGCCAGCGACGAGGCGGGCTTCATGACCGGCCAGACACTGGCGGTCGACGGCGGCTCCGCAATGTTATAAAACCATATAAATCAATTAGTTATATCGTTTCCGGCAGGCCTGAGAATCAGGCCTACCCCATTCAGGCGGTCTTGAAATGCTTGGACAGGGCGATGCCCTGCTGCTGGTAGTTTGATTTCAGGCCGCGCCCATACAGCACATGCGGCTTCGCGGTCAGGCGCTCGTACACCAGCCGCCCCACGATCTGGCCGTGCTCGATGATGAAGGGCACTTCAAAGGAGCGAACCTCAAGCACGGCGCGCGAACCTTCGCCACCGGCTTCCGGGTCTCCAAAGCCCGGGTCGAAAAATCCCGCGTAGTGCACGCGGAACTCGCCAACGAGCGTGTCATAGGCAATCATTTCCGCCGCGTAATGGGGCGGCACGCGCACCGTTTCGCGAGATGCGAGGATGTAGAAATCGGCAGGATCGAGCACCAGCCCGCCCCTGCGCGGCGCCCTCACCGGCTCCCAGAAATCCTCGACTTCGTAGTGGCGGATCCGGTCGATGTCGATCAGGCCCGAGTGGCTCTTGGCCCGGTAGCCGATGACGCCGCCCGAGGCCTCGCCGCTCACATCCACCGACACCGGCACGCCGTCACGGATGTCCTCCAGGGAAATCGAACCGACCAGGTCATGCTCCTTCTGCAGTTCGCGGTGCTTCTCGTCCGTGGAGGAAGGATCGCCGCGGCGAATCCGCAATTGCGACAGGCGCGAACCCTCGCGCACCAGCACACTGAAGGTGCGCGGCGACACCTCCGCATACAGGGGCCCCTCGTACTCCTCGCGAACGCGGTCGAATTCGGTGCCGTGGTCGGTGATCAGTCGTGTGAACACATCAAGCCTCCCGATTGAACTCTTCGGGTTGCCCATCGCCGATGTTCGCGGCCCGAGGGCCAGGCTCTCCAGCAGGGGCACGATGTACACGCAACCCCGCTCGAGCACCGCGCCGCGGCTGATATCCATCTCGTGCATGGTGAGGTCCGCGAGCCGCTCCCTGACCGTGGCGTTCTTTCCCGGCAGAAAGCTCGCGCGCACCCGATAGGCCACAGGGCCCAGGCGCAAATCAAGACTGGCCGGCTGTATCTGGTCGGCAAGAATGGGACTGCTTGCACGGATTTCGCTCGACGCGCGGGCCAGGGTTTCCAGCTCCTGCGAGGGAAGGATGCCATTGGCGGGGACATCACTGACCGCCGTCACGGCTGGATCGTTATGGTTTTTGGGGGCGGTTGGGGTCATGGATACTCACAATTCAGCGCCGGAGTATAGCCGGTGACCGTTTGCAGGCACACGCACACGGGGTTCCTCAACGCGTCCGGCGCCGGAAGAAGCGCATGCGGCGTTCGTCCGATCACGAATACCTTCCGGCCTCTGCCCACTTGCCAACGTCATAATTACTCGGCAATGTTTTCTTCGCCTCCCCTTCTTTGTGACAAACTTCCTCACATCCATTTGATTTAGCCCGATAATTCTCCATGCGCATTCAATTCTGGGGAACTCGCGGCTCGATCGCAAAGCCCGGCCCCACCACCACAAGGTACGGCGGCAACACGTCCTGCGTCGAAATACGCTCCGACAGCGGCACGCTGATTGTGGTCGACTGCGGCACCGGCGGCCATTCCCTGGGGCACCAACTGATGTCGCAAAGAAAATGGAACCTGCCGGTCAACGGCCACATGCTCATCAGCCACACGCACTGGGACCACATCCAGGGCATTCCTTTTTTTGCACCGATGTTCGTCCAGGAAAACACCTGGAACATCTACGGCCCCAAGGGTCTGTCGCAGAACCTGCGCACCACGCTGGCCGGCCAGATGGATCACTCGTATTTTCCGATCGCGCTGGACCAGTTCGCCTCCACCAACCACTACCACGATCTTGTCGAGGGTGCCTTCAGCATCGATGACATCCAGATCACCTCGCGCTACCTCAACCATCCGGCCCTGACCCTGGGATACCGCTTTGAGGTGGACGGCGCAAGTGTGGCCTATTGCTGCGACCATGAGCCTCATTCGGCCGCGTTTGCCTCGGGCGAACTGCGGATCACCGGTGTCGACCGCCGCTACGCGGAATTCGTCGAAGGCGCCGACCTCGTGATCCACGACGCACAGTACACGGCACTGGAATACGCCGCGAAAGTCGGCTGGGGCCACAGCACGGCCGAGTATGCGGTGCGTGTTTGCCGCGATGCCGGCGTCAAGCGCCTGCTGCTCACGCACCACGACCCCCTGCGCGATGATGCTGCCATCGACCGCATCGTCTCCGGAATCCGCGAAAGGCTGCGCGACGACAAGGTGGACCTGAAGGTTGATGCCGCCGCCGAAGGCATGGCGGTGGAACTGCGCGGCAACCCCGCCGTATCGGCGCCGAATCCAAAAGTCCAGTTTCAGGCGCGCACCGCCATCAGCGCCGCCTCCATGGCGCGGCCGGTCCTCCTGTACACCATCGACAAGTCCATGACCGAGACCCTGGCCTCCGCGATACGCGGCGAATCCATGCCGATGCTGAATGCCAGGGATCAGGCAGACCTGCTCAAGCTGTCCGCCGAAGAACAGTTCTCCGTGGTGATCATCGAACACAGTCCGCCCGCCCGCGACGGGCTGGAGCTCGCGATCGCGCTTCGCGCGAGTGAGGCCCAAGGCCGCGTGCAGGTGCCCATCGTGCTGGTCACCTCGGGAGACCATGCGGCAAGCCAGGCAAACAACATCGCCACCGACTGGCTGGTCGCACCCTTCAGCCTGAGTTATGCGCGCACCAAGATCCGCGCCTGGGCGTTGCGCTCAGCCTCGCGCTGGATCCGCGCCGACCTGCCCAAGGACGAGGCAAGCCGCGTGTCGGTGCTGCGCGAACTGGGCATCCTCGACACCGGTCCGGAGGAGCCCTTCGATCGCGTCACACGCATCGCCGCAACCGCTTTCAACACGCCGATATCACTCGTGAGCCTTGTGGACACCGACCGGCAATGGTTCAAGTCGAACTTCGGCCTCAACACCTCGGAGACCTCGCGCGACAGCGCCTTCTGCGCCCACGTCGTGCAGAAGAACGACGAACTGGTGGTCTCGGACACCCTGCAGGATGACCGCTTCGCCGACAATCCACTGGTGCAAGGACAGCCGCATGTGCGTTTCTACGCGGGTGCGCCGCTTACACTGCGGGATGGCAGCTGCATCGGCACGCTGTGCCTGCTCGACACCCGGCCGCGAGAATTCACCCATGAGGACATGCAAATGCTGCGCGACCTGCGCGATCTGGTCCTGGACGAAATCGAACGCAAGAGGGTCTGACATCAATCCATCACTCATTCATTCCGGGTTTGTATCGGCCCTTGCCGCCGCCCTGGTCGCATTCGCGCCCCACACCCTCGCGCAGGCCTGGCCCGCCAAACCCGTCACCCTGCAGATCGCCTATGCCAGCGGCGGCATCATCGATACCGTTCTTCGCATGATCACCCCGCGCGTCAGCGCAAACCTCGGACAGCCGGTGGTGCTGCTCAACCGCCCAGGCGGCGGCGGCACCATCGCCACAGACGCCGTGATCGCCTCGGGCAATGACGGCTACAACCTTCTCGTCAACGGCGACCAGATGGTCACCTCGCCGCACCTCATGGGTAAGCTGGTGCGCCACGACATCTTCCGCGACCTCGCCCCGGTTACCCGATTCTTTACCGTGCCGTTCGCGCTCATCATCAATCCCGGAGTGCCCGCGAACACGCTTGCCGAATTCGTCGCATTGGCGAAATCCGGCAAAAGCAAACTCACCTATTCAACACCGGGCAACGGCACCGGCAACCATCTCGCCATGGAGTACTTCAAGGCGGTCACCGGCGCGGACGTTCTGCACGTGCCTTACAAGGGCGCGGTGCAGGCGATCACCGATGTCATGGCGGGGCGCATTGATTCCATCATGTTCGCGCCACAGACCGCGGTTCCGAACATCAGGGCCGGCAAGCTGCGCGCTCTCGCCATCTCCGGCGCCGCGCGTACCGTGGCGCTGCCGGATGTGCCCACCTTCGCCGAGGCGGGCATGCCCGGTTTCGACGTCGGCACCACCTTCGGACTGCTCGCGGTAGCCGGCACCCCGGAGCCCATCATCTCCCGCCTGCACACGGAGTTCGCCGGCGCCATGCGCGACCCGGAACTCCGCAAAAAGATCGAGGATGCCGGCACCGTGGTGACGGCCGACACACCTGCGGAGTTCGCGAAGAAGCTGCGCGCGGACTTTGAGAGGAACGGCAAAATCATCCGGGAAAACAAGATCCAGTCGGAGTAATTCCCGGCGCATTGTCCCCGCGCCATTGGCGCCCTTCGGATGGCCCCCGGCAGTTCCCGTTGCCGGCGCCCAATTAATATCATATGATATCAATTCACCGCGCGGCAAAAGGCAGCACTCTTGGATCCCCTGCGCAATTTCGGCTTCCTGCTGAGGGAAGTCTCCAGCCTGTCGGCACTCAATTTCGAGCGCTATTCGGGCGGACTGGGCCTCACACTGCAGCAGTGCAAGGTGCTCACCTACCTGCAAAGAAATGAGGGCATCTCGCAGGTGAAGCTCGCGGCACTCACCGACACCGACCCGATGACACTTGCGCGCACGCTCGAGCGCATGGAGGGCGACGGCTGGATCGAGCGCCGCCCCGACCCCGCGGACCGTCGCGCGCGCCAACTCTTTCTCAAGCCGCCCGCGCAGGCCCTGCTCCAGAACATCTGGCGCGTGGCCGACCACGCCCGCGTCGACGCGATGACCGGACTCTCGGCCGCGGACCGCGCGCAACTCATGGAACTCCTCGAGCGAGTGCGCTGCAATCTGACCGCGGCGCTGGACGCCGGTGAATAGGGGAACGCCCGAATGCTCGTAGACATCGTCCGCGTCGCGCTCAAGCGTCCCTACACCTTCGTGGTGATGGCCCTTCTGCTGCTCATCATCGGTCCGCTCGCGGCGATGCGTATGCCCACCGACATATTTCCCGACATCCGCATCCCGGTGATTGCGGTTGCCTGGCAGTACACGGGGCTGCCGCCCGACCAAATGGCCGGACGCATCACCACGGGTTTCCAGCGCGCGCTCACCACCACGGTGAACGACATCGAGCACATCGAGGCCAATTCCTACGCCGGCTACGGCATCGTCAAGATTTTTTTCCAACCGGGCGTCAACGTGGCCACCGCCAACGCACAGGTCACCGCGATCTGCCAGGTCGTGGTGCGACAGATGCCCGCCGGCATCACCCCGCCGCTGATCCTCAACTACAACGCAGCCACGGTGCCCATCATCCAGCTCGCGCTCTCGGGCAAGGGGCTGACCGAGCAGAATCTGTTTGACCTGGGACTCACCTCGGTACGCACGCCGCTGATCTCGGTGCCTGGCGCGGCGATTCCCGCGCCCTACGGCGGCAAGCAGCGCATCGTGCAGATGGACCTCGACCCCGACGCCATCCAGGCGCGCGGACTCTCCGGCCAGGATGTCGCCAATGCGCTCGCAGCGCAGAACGTCATCATCCCGGTGGGCACGCAGAAAGTCGGCGAGCTGGAGTACACCCTGCAGCTGAACAGCGCGCCCTCAGCCATTGAGGACCTGGGCAACCTGCCGGTCAAGGTTGTCAACGGCGCCACCGTCTACATCCGCGACGTGGCCTATGTGCACGACGGCAACGCCCCGCAGACCAACATTGTGCACGTCGATGGCGCGCGCTCGGTGGTGATGTCCGTATTGAAGATTGGCACCACGTCAACGCTCGCCATCGTCGCCGGCATAAAACAAAAACTCGCCGACATCAAGGCGTCCCTCCCGGAGAACCTGGTCATCGTCCCGATCAACGACCAGTCGGTCTTCGTGCGTGCGGCGATCAACGGGGTGGCGGTCGAGGGCCTCATCGCGGCCCTGCTCACCAGCGTGATGATCCTGCTGTTCCTGGGGAGCTGGCGCTCGACGCTGATCATTGCGGTGTCGATTCCGCTTTCGGTCCTCGGGTCGATCGCGACGCTCTCCGCGTTCGGGGAGACGCTGAACATCATGACCCTGGGCGGACTCGCGCTGGCAGTCGGCATCCTGGTGGACGATGCCACCGTCACCATCGAGAACATCAACTACCACCTCGAGCACGGCAAGGACGTCGAGACCGCCATCATGGACGGCGCTCGTCAGATCGTCACCCCGGCCTTCGTGTCGCTTCTGTGCATCTGCATCGTGTTCGTGCCGATGTTCTTCCTCGAAGGCGTGGCGCGGTTCCTGTTCGTGCCCATGGCCCAGTCGGTTATGTTCGCCATGGCGTTCTCGTTCCTCCTGTCGCGCACCCTGGTGCCCACCATGTCGCTGTACCTGCTGAAGCCGCATGCGCCGCATGCGGTGGAAGGACGTTCGGCGAATCCGCTGGTCCGATTTCAGCGCGGCTTTGAGGCGCGCTTCGAGCGACTGCGCGGCGGCTATCGCGGATTGCTCACGCTCGCACTCGCGCATCGCGAAACATTCACCACCGTCTTCATCGCCCTGATAGCCCTGTCCTTCCTCCTCGTACCCTTCCTCGGACGCGATTTCTTCCCGGCGGTGGACGGTGGGCAGATCCTCATGCATGCGCGCGTGCCCACGGGCACCCGTGTCGAGGAAACAGCCGCCCGCTTCAATACCATCGAAGCCGCGATGCGGCAGGTCATTCCCGATGAGGAGATCGCCACGCTGGTGGACAACATCGGCCTGCCTGCGAGCAGCATCAACCTCACCTACAACAACACCGGCGTCATCGGCACGCAGGACGGCGACATCCAGATTGCGCTCAAGCACGGCCACCAACCGACCGCGGACTACATCCGGACCTTGCGCGAGCGCCTGCCGCGCGAATTTCCCGACACCGTTTTTTCCTTTCCGCCGGCAGACATGGTGAGCCAGATCCTCAATTTCGGCGCACCCGCCCCGGTGGATATCCAGGTACGCGGCCCCAACCTGAATGCCAACTTCGAATACGCCAACATTCTCCTCAAGTCCATCCGCCGTATCCCGGGCATTGCCGATGCGCGCATCCAGCAGTCACGCAGGAATCCGGTGTTCGGTGTGAATGTGAACCGCACCCGCGCGCAGGAGCTGGGCCTCACCACACGCGATGTCACCAACAGCCTGGTGGTGAATCTGGCAGGCAGCAGCCAGGTGGCGCCGACCTTCTGGCTCAATCCGGCGAACGGCATTTCCTATTCGATCGTGATGCAGACGCCACAGTATCGTCTGGACTCACTCTCAACCCTTGCCAACCTGCCGATCAGCGGTCCGGGTAGCGCCGGCACCCAACTGCTGGGCGGCCTCGCCGATTTCACGCGCGGCACGAGCAACGCCGTGGTGAGCCAGTACGACATCGCCGCCATGGTGCAGATCAATGCGACACCCCAGGACCGCGATCTGGGCGCGGTCGCGGACGACATCCGGCGCGCCATCGCCGACACCGCTGGCCAGGTGCCCAAAGGCTCAAGCGTGGTGCTGCTGGGCCAGGTGAAGACCATGGACAGCGCCTTCGCGGGCCTCCTGTTCGGGCTCCTGGGTGCAATCATCCTCATCTATTTCCTCATCGTGATCAATTTCCAGTCGTGGAGCGATCCTTTCGTCATCATCACGGCGCTCCCTGCGGCGCTGGCCGGCATCGTGTGGATGCTGTTTGCCACGCACACCACGCTCTCGGTCCCGGCCCTCACCGGCGCCATCATGTGCATGGGTGTGGCCACAGCCAACAGCGTGCTGGTGATCAGCTTCGCCCGCGAGCGCCTCGCCGTTCTGGGCGATTCGACCGCCGCCGCGCTCGACGCCGGTTTCGTGCGCTTTCGCCCGGTGCTGATGACGGCCCTTGCCATGGTCATCGGCATGGCCCCCATGGCGCTGGGCCTGGGCGAAGGCGGCGAACAGAACGCGCCCCTGGGCCGCGCGGTGATCGGCGGCCTCCTCTTCGCAACCTTCGCGACCCTCATGTTCGTACCCGTGGTGTTCAGCATGGTGCATGCGCGTTACCGCCATGCACCCGGTGCGGCACCCGGCATCGCCAATGGAGAAGCCCATGCCCACTGATCCCGCCGTGTCACGCCGCAAGCTCGGCGCCGCAGGCATCATCCTCGCCCTCATTGCCACCACGGTTGCGGTGCTCGGCGTCACCTCGCGCGCCGCGGAAACCACGCGACTTCAGGAACGCGCCAACGCGCAGGCGGTGCCCACGGTTTCGGTGGCCATCCCCGGCAGACCGGGTAGCGCCGCTACGCTGGAACTGCCCGGACGCCTGGAAGCCTATTCACGGGCCTCGATCTATGCGCGGGTCAGCGGCTACCTGAAGGCCTGGCACGCCGACATCGGCACCCGCGTCACCGCGGGCCAGTTGCTCGCCGAGATAGAGACACCGGACCTCGACCAGCAACTGCTGCAGGCACGGGCCGATCTTGCCAGCGCGCAGGCCGCCGCCGCGCTCGCCGGCACCACCGCAAAACGCTGGCAGGCGATGCTCTCCTCCGATTCGGTATCGCGCCAGGAAGTCGAGGAAAAAGTCGGCGACTTCACGGCCAAGCAGTCGATGGTCAATGCCTCACAGGCGAACCTGGACCGCTTTCAGGCCATGAAGGGCTTCACGCGCATCGTGGCGCCGTTCGATGGCGTCATCACCGCCCGCAATACCGACCTGGGCGCGCTCATCAATGCCGGGGGCGGTGCCGGACCTGAGCTCTTCGCGGTCTCCGACACCCGGCGACTTCGCGTCTATGTGAGCGTGCCGCAGCGCTATGCCTCCATCGTGAAAGTTGGAGCGAAGGCGACGCTCACCGTCCCTGAACAGCCAGACCAGACCCGCACCGCGACCATTAAATCCTCCTCGCGCGCGGTCAACACGGCCACGGGCAGCATGCTGATTCAGCTCACGGTCGACAATGCGTCGGGCGATCTGCTGCCTGGAGGATTTACTAGTGTAAACATGGAGTTACAACAAAAGTCCGGCGGACTGACCATTCCAGCCGGCGCGTTGATCTTCGACAAATCGGGGCTGCGCGTGGCCACCGTCGGTGCGGATGAAAAAGTGCTTTTGAAAAAAGTATCCATTGCGCGTGACATGGGGCAGTCGATCGAGCTCGCATCGGGTATCGAAGCCACGGACCGCGTCATCGACAGCCCGCCCGATGGGATCGCCAATGGCGACCTGGTGCGCATCGCGAAGACCGATGCGAAAAAATAGCCGCAACACCACGGCGCTTGCCGCGCTGCTCACGACGCTATGCGCCTGCACGCAGGCGCCGGTGCTGGATCAGCCCCGGGTGGCACTTGCCGACACGTACCGGGAACAGGCGCCCTGGATGGCCGCGCGTCCCGCCGACGCGCTGCCGCGCAATGCCTGGTGGACGCTCTACGGCGATGCGGGGCTGGATGAGATGCAGGCACAGCTGATCAAGAACAGCCCCGACCTCGAGGCGGCACTCGCGCACTACCGGCAGGCCAGCGCCTTCACCGACCAGCTGCGCGCAGGTTTATACCCGACCGTCGGCGCCTCAGCCGTCGCAGAGCGCGTGCGCCAGCGCGCTATCGGCAGCACGCCGGCCACCGAAGTGAATCTGCGCGGCTTCGCGGCCGAGGCCGATTACGAGGTCGACCTCTGGGGACGCGTCAGCAACACGCTCGCCGCCGGCCGCGCCTCCGAGCAGGCTGCGCAAGCTGAGCTTGAATCGGCGCGCCAGAGCTTGCAGACAGATCTCGCCGACAAGTACATCGCGCTGCGCGGCCTGGACCAGGGCATCGCGCTGTTCAGGGCTACCATCGAAGCCTATGCAAGGGCGCTAGCACTGACCCAAACCCGCCACGACGGCGGCCTCTCCTCGGGCCTGGATGTGTCGCGCGCACAAACCCAGCTCGAGACCGCGCGCTCGCAACTCGCGCAGCAGATCGCGCAGCGCGCCCTGCTCGAACATGCCATCGCCGCGCTGACCGGAGCCTCGCCCTCGCAGTTCAACCTGCCGCCGCGTCTGGACCCGCTGCGGCTCCCGTCCATTCCTGCGGGCCTGCCCTCCGAACTCCTGCAGCGGCGCCCCGACATCGCCTCCGCACAACGCCGAATGGAAGCCGCCAATGCCGCCATCGGTGTGGCGCGCGCGGCGTACTTTCCCGCGGTGACGCTGAGCGCGGGCGGCGGCTACCAGAGCACCGCGGCGGGGGCGCTCATCGCGACACCCAATCTCTTCTGGGCCATCGGACCCACGCTGGTCGCGCCCCTCTTCGATGGCGGCAGGCGCGATGCGCAGATCGCGCAGGCGCGGGCAGCACTCGACGAGAGCGGCGCGCGCTACAAGAGCGTGGTCCTGGGCGCGTTCGTGCAGGTAGAGGACAACCTTGCGCTACTCAACAACTTCCGCGATGCCGTACAGGCGCAAGGCGCCGCGCTAGCCGCAGCCCGAAAAACCCTTTCCATCGCGAGCAGCCGTTATCGAGACGGCGCGGCGAGCTATCTGGATGTGGTGGTCGCGCAGACGATGGCGCTTCAGGTGGAGCGCGACGCCCTGGACCTCGATACCCGGCAGCGACGCGCCAGCGTGCAGCTGATCCGCGCGCTGGGCGGCGGCTGGGATGCCGCAAACGCAACTGCACGGGCGCGCTGAAACAGGCCCGGGGATGAAGCCGCTTCACATCCACGTCACCCTCGCCTCGTTCAACCACATGGCCATGAACGGTTCGCGCCTGACGGTGATGCTGTTTGCCGCCTCACTGGGCGCATCGCCAGCACTCATCGGGCTGCTCGCCGCGCTCTACGGCATCATCGCCGCCATGGTCGCGGTGCGCGTGGGGCGCTGGATAGACCGCACCGGCCCGCGCCAGCCGATGATGCTGGCCTCCTCCATGGTGACGCTGGGCGCACTGATCGGCGGTGTTTGGCACGAACTGCCCGCGCTTTTCATTGTGGCACCGCTGATGGGCACGTTCAATTCGATGTTCCAGATGACCACCCACCAGACCGTGGGCCGCTATGGCACGCCCCAGGACCGCGCCAACAACTTCAGCACCCAGGCGCTGGCGATTTCCATGGCCACCTTTCTCGGGCCCCTCTCGGCAGGAATAGCCATCGACCACCTGGGCTATGCCAATGCATTCTTCGTCACTGCGGCATTCGGCTTCACCCCGATGGCCGCGGTGTGGATGGGCCTGCTGAAATTTCCGGAGAAATCGGTCGAGAAACGCGAGGAACCCACGCCGGTGTCGGGCTGGGCCCTGCTGAAGGACCACGAACTGCGGCGCGCCTACATCGCAGCGGCCAGCAATAACGCCATCTGGAGCATCTGGGGATTCATGCTGCCCCTGTACGGGCATTCCATTTCACTCTCGGCCACCGCCATCGGCACACTGGCCGCGTGCCTCTCAGGCGGCACGGTGGTCGTGCGCCTGTTCAGCCGGGCCCTGCTGCTGCGCTACCAGCCCTGGCCGCTCATCGTGATCTCCCACATCCTGATCGGAGCGGGCTTCCTGCTCATTCCGTTCACTCAGGTCTATTCGGTGCTCGTGTCCCTGGCTTTCATAATGGGCATCGGCCTGGGACTCGCAGGCCCGCTCTCCACCACCGTCATGTACGACGCCTCGCCGCCCGACAAGGTCGGCGAGGTGATCGGTCTTCGCATGACCATGGCCAATCTGGCACAAACCCTTGTGCCGCTGCTCTCAGGCGCGGTGGGCGCGGCTCTGGGTGTGGGCCCGGTGTACTGGGCGGTGGCCGCCTGCATGTTCGGCGATGCCTGGGCCAATCGCGGCAAGCTGCACGCACCGAAGAAACCGTGAAGGGGCTCACCCCGCATCCGGCTTCCAATGCACGTGTATAAAGGCAGGACCTTGCCGTTGATTCCGATGGAGAAGATCATGCGACGAAACATTTCACCACGACGATTCACCTTGCCGGCCGCAACATTGGCCTTTTGGGTCACGATGCTGCTCACCGGAGCCGCCAGTGCCCAGTCGGGTTATCCCAACAAACCCATCCGCCTGATCATCGCCTTCGGCGCGGGCGCGGCGGTCGACACGGTGTCGCGCATCCTCGGCTCGGGCCTGGGTTCACTGGGGCAGCCGGTGATCATGGAGAACAAGCCCGGCGCCGCGGGCATCCTCGGCTCGGAGCTGGTGGCGCATGCGGCGCCTGACGGCTACACGCTCCTCTCCGGGGCCACGGCGCCATTTGCCATCGTGCCGCACATCACCGCCAAACTCTCCTATGACCCGTTGAAGGATTTCACCGCCATTGCGCCCTTCGCCCGCAGCGCATCGTTGCTGGTGATCAACCCCGA
The DNA here is from genome assembly GCA_903899705.1 of uncultured beta proteobacterium. Lineage (GTDB taxonomy): Bacteria > Pseudomonadota > Gammaproteobacteria > Burkholderiales > SG8-39 > 2-02-FULL-62-17. Next base: position 1,146 of record CAIUKQ010000252.1, on the reverse strand, counting down.
CCTGCCGGTGCGCAACATGAAGGAATTCATCGCCTACGCCAAAGAGCGCCCGGGCAAGCTCAACTATGCCTCCAACGGCAACGGCGGCACTTTGCACCTGGCGATGGAAATGTTTTCGTCGATGGCGGGCATCCACATGACGCATGTGCCTTACAACAACCTCACCCTCGGGATGACGCATGTGTCCAGCGGCGAACTGCAGGCCATGTTCATCTCGCCCACCAACGCCATGCCCCTCGTTCAGGCCGGTCGTCTGCGCGCCCTTGCCATCGGCACCCCGCAGCGTTCGGAAATGGTACCGCAGATTCCCACCGTGCAGGAAGAAGGCCTCAAGGGCTTCGGTTTCTCCACCTGGTTCGGCCTGTTCGCACCGGCCGGCACCCCGCGCGAGATCGTGTCCATCCTCAACGCGGCGGTGAACACCTCTCTGCAGCAACCCGACATCCTCGACCGCCTGAAGAAGAGCGCCGCGGAAAAATGGTCCGGCACACCGGAAGACCTCGCAACGCTTTCGAAAGCGGAGTACGACATGTACGGCAAGGTGGCGAAGGACATTGGATTGCAAAAGCAGTAGCTGCCTGCAACAGCAAGCAACACTGTAGTCATCCACCGGACGGCTCAGGGCTCCTGACCGAAGATCCGTTTCAGCGTGTCCACGAATTTCTTCACGAGGTTCGCCGGCCGCTGTGACTGCTGTTCGCCGTCTTCGGAAGGTGGCACCCGACGGCGCGGGCGCGGGATGTCGAACTCCGAATCGGGATCGATCCAGCGTTCGCCCAGCGCCTGCCTGAATACCTCGGCCACCATCGGGAGCGCGCTGCTCGCACCCGGCCCCCATGGACCCATGGTGACGCGGTTGTCATTGAAGCCAACCCTTGCGCCGGCCACCAGTTGCGGATGCATGAGTATGAACCAGCCATCGCTGCTTTCCTGTGTGGTGCCGGTCTTGCCCGCCACATCGGAGGTGATGCCAAAGCGCTGGCGAATCGCGGCCCCCGTGCCCTCATCGACCACGCCGCGCATCACGTTGACGAGTTCAAGGGCCCTGGGCCTGGGCATGGCGGGCTCGGCATCTCGTGTGGACTCGAACGTTTCCAGCACCGTGCCGTTGCGGTCTTCGATGCGGGACACCAGCATTGGTTCAAT
>CAIUKQ010000251.1 GCA_903899705.1 uncultured beta proteobacterium | reverse complement strand
GGGCGCTTCTCTTTGCGACCGCAGTCATGGCGCAGCTCGCCCTGGTGCAGCCAAGCTTTGCGCAGCCAATGTCAAAGTCCGACGCCTCAGCGCTCGGCAAACAACTAGGCGGCTCAGCCACGCCCTCGATCAAGCAAGGCATCACCTCTGGCGATCCCGGCCAGGCCGTGCCGGGCTACACCGGGACGAGCCAGAATCAGACCTCGTACTTCCAGGGCGGCATGGGCAGCACCGTTGGCCCAGGTGCGGCAAAGGTGGCCGGCTGCAACACCCAGACCGATCTCGAATGCCAGGCGGTCAACCTAGTCGCCAAGGCGCGGCTGACCCGCCCTCAGTTCCAGATCCAGACCAACGATCCCCTGCTCTCAAAGGCTCGCGCCATCGGGGCACACCCAAGTGGGCAGATTGGCGACATCTTCTCGACCTACGACACCTGCAAGAGCGCGACCACCACCACACCGGCAGTCTTCGATACCCAGGTCTGCCAGGAGTTCTCGGTCAATGAGAACAAGGCCTGCGCGATCGGACAGGAAGTCGTGGTCGATGCGAAATATAACTACCAGTGCGAGCGCAGCCCGAACCGCCTCGATAACTTGCAATGCAGCCGGATTTTACGGGTCACCACATCGGTTACCCCAAGCTGCAATAGCGGCGACGTGCTGACCGCGGCCGGCTTTGGATGGGGATACCGATACCGCAAGGGCAAGGACGTCTATGAAGACGGGGGCGTTGTACGCGCCTTTTGCAACCTCGGTGGCATTGAGCTTGGCTGGTTTCGCGGCAACGTGAACGAGGGTGAATACGGATCGGGACCGGAAGGTCATCCGAACCCGGACATCAATCAACTGCCAACGCAGGCGAACACCTTCGTTAGCCCGAGCGAGCCAACGCTTCGTCACATCGGATCTGGCTTGTACGTCATGGGGGGCTGCGACGCCAACAAGCAATGCAGCTACAACGTCTCTACTGGCATCGCCGAATTGTGCCCTGCAGGCCAGGTTCTACAAGGCGGGCAGTGCGGAGTTCCTGTCGGGCCGGTGACCTATGTCGACAACGGGTATGGCGGCTTCGATCCGACTTGCCCGGCAGGGGCCGTGCCAGGCAGCGACTCTCAGTGCTATCAGATGCTCGGTTACCCGGAACAGGTGATGAGCGGTGGGGTGATGACGCTTTCGTTTCGACAGGCCACCAACATCATCAACGTCTACGACGAGTGGGATAACCAGTGCGCGGGCCTCGAGGCGAGGGCCCAATGAGCGCAAATCACTTTAATCGTTTGCGTTGGCTCACGACCTTGCTGTCGATCTGCATCGTCCTGTGCAGTGCAGGCAATCCGTCCTTCGCTGCCGAATGTCGCAAGGTGAACACCGTCTGCGCCGAGGCTGGTGGCACCCGCAATATCGGTGGCGTCGATGTCACTCGAGACTGTTGGCGATATGAAGACTCCTATGAGTGCGTCGCACCCAATTCGGTCGACTACTGCGCAGCCATCGCGGCAACGCCAAGCTGCGTGCAGACCGGCTCGATCTGCACGCAGACCGCCTTCGATGGCACTTGCCTGAACTTTCAGAACACCTATCGGTGCGGCAACTCGAGTACCCCTGCGCAAGGGGTTGTCGTACTTGCCAATACCTACACCGTCGTCTCGGACACGACCAACACCGCGCAGTGCACGCAGTATCAGTCCAACCCCGATTGCACGCTTGCGGCCCACACCTGCGTGGCTGGACCCGAGACCCGCACGATCAACGGCATGCCGGTCTACAAGGACTGCTGGCAGTGGAGCGACGATTACGTCTGCGCAAGCGCACAGCGTCAAAGCGATTGCGCTGAACTGAACGCCAATCCGGCTTGCAACTCGACAGGCTCGCGCTGTCTCGAGAACTTGAAGAACGGCTCATGCAGCCTGCTCGAGCGTCAGTTCCAGTGCAAGGTCAAGGAAGGCACAACGAGCACGACGACCACATGCGCGACCGGTGTGTGCGTCAACGGCGACTGCTCTGGCCCCACCAGCACGCCCGACACCGACATGGCCAAAGTGCTGACCGGCCTGGAACTATCTCGACAGGGCGGCGTGTACATGGATCCGGCCACGATGGAGATCTTCAAGGGTGCGGGTGCTGACTGCACCGTGAAGCTCGGCGGGCTTGTGAACTGCTGCCACGCAAAAGGTGGCGGGGGCGGCGGCGCATCGGTCGCCAACAGCGCGATGTTCCAGGGCGTGAAGATCATCGGCAATGAAGCGGTGCAATTCCTTGGCAGCAAATACGTCTACGACGCGCTCAGCAACGCCCTGGTGCCGACTGAGCTTTTATCGGCGCTGTACGGCAGCTCATCGGGATCGTCTTACACGCTGTTTGGCGGCGGCAATCTGAGCTTCTACGGGATCACCTTTGTCCCGGGCCTGGAGCCTCCTTTTGCGTTTGACCCGTATTCCTTTGCGGCAGCGGTGGCAATTCAAATCATCAGCCAATACCTTCAGTGCGCACCCAACGAGCAGCAGCTCGCAATGAAAAAAGACCAGCGGCTTTGCACCTACGCGGGCAGCTACTGCTCCAAGAGGTTTCTCGGTGTGTGTCTGGAGAAAAAGGAAAGTTCCTGCTGCTACAACAGCCGGCTTGCGCGAATCATCAACGAGCAAGGCCGAGCTCAGATCGGCAAGACCTACGGCGACCCGAAAAACCCGAACTGCTCCGGATTCACGCCGGACCAGTTGCAGGCGCTCGACTTCAGCAAGATGGATCTGGCCGAGTTTTTCGAAGAGATCGTCCCCAAGAACCTGGATACCAACTTGCTCAACGCTCGAGCGGTCCAAGCCGTGCAGCAGCAGACGGTCAATTACTTCAACAACCCGAAATTGCCAACAAAACCATAAGGAGATGGCCTTGATAAAGACCAGCGTTGCGCGAACTTTGTGGTCGCTTTCAATCGGCTTGGTTGCCGCTTCGAGCCTTGTCGCCGGCATCGTTCAAGCCCAAACCGAGACCCCCGCAGCTGCGCCCGAACGAAAAGCTGCCCCAAGCCCGCAAATCAACGTGATCAGCACAGGAGAGTCGACGCTTCTGGCTACTGGTGGCACCGAAGGCACGAAAGCACCGAAGAAAAAGGTCTTCGTTGAATTCACGTCCAGCGAAAGGCTCACCGCGCAGCTTCGCGAGGGCTTTGCTGATCGCGGCTTCGAAGTGGTGCCCACAGCGCAGGAGGCAGATGTTGCTGTTGAATTCACCGCAGGATTCAAGTTCCAACTCCCACGGGCTCGCGAAGTTGTCGTTGACGTAGGCCGCATGGCCGAAGAAAGCGCTGCCAAGACCACCGAGAGCCTCGCGGACAAAGCCGAAAAGGCGACCCGCACAACCTCGACCGACGTGGGCCTTATCGCACAAGGTCTGACCGGAAGCCTGACCCCGACCATGTTGTTCGGAGTGGGTCTGCTCGATGGCTTGGGGGCGCTCACCGGCGCCAAGGGCTCGTTCAATAAATTGATCGCAGGCGATGAGCGCGGCTGGTGCTTGGGCACGGCCGAGATGTGCAAGAACTGGAAAAAGTACGACCAGCACGTGATCGTTGCCGTAAAGATTCGCCCCACGGTTGGTACGCCGGAGACTGTGCAAAGCGATGCCGCCACCAAGGACGAGCAGCTGCTCCCGGATCCGCTCTTTCAGGCCGCTATGGCCGCCATGACGACACGCCTGTTTGCAGCGCAAAAGGCCCCGCAATGAAGCGAGTTGCAGCAATCGCTCTCGGGTTGATCGGGCTTGCTTCAATGAGGCCGGCTCCCGCGCAAACCATGGATATTCGCGAGGCTTTCTTTGCGGCGATCCGATCGCCCGAGAGTCGCTATCAGGGCAAGCTCGATGGCGCCTTTGGCGATTACGCGCGCGGAGCTCTTAAGACCAGCGCGGCGTTCTTTGTTGATGTGCACCCGGTGGATCCGCCGGTCACCTATTCGCGGGCAGATTGCAAGCGACTGCGGGCCCAGATCACTGCGCCCGACTTGCGCTGGACCGATCAAAGCGGCGTCGCGCGCAGCTTTGAGTACGCGCTCGAGATGAGCGTGTGCCTCGATGGCAGTCCGCCCAATGAGCTTGCGCTCGAGGCGATGAAGTCATTGCCCCCACAGAAGCGCTGAGAGCCACCAGGGAATCATAGGAGGCATAGATGAAATTCAAACTCTTCCTGCAGGCCTATCTG
>CAIUKQ010000250.1 GCA_903899705.1 uncultured beta proteobacterium | reverse complement strand
TGCTGCTGCCGCCGGTGCTCGCCAGTGGTGGCATGAGCGTCGCGGAAATTTACGACATGTTCCCCAATCTGAAGGAACGTTCGGCGAGCCAGGGCACACGCCTGTCCGGCGGGGAGCAGCAGATGCTGGCGGTGGCGCGGATACTGCGGACCGGCGCGCGCCTGTTGCTGCTGGATGAAATATCGGAAGGTCTGGCACCGGTGATTGTTCAAAGGCTTGCCGAAATGGTGACGACATTGCGCAGGAAGGGCTATACCATAGTGATGGTCGAGCAGAATTTCCGCTTTGCCGCACCGCTGGCAGATCGCTTTCTGGTCATGGAGCACGGGAAAATTCTGCAGGAATTCACCCAGGCACAGTTGCCGGAACGACTGGATCGGATGCACGAATATCTGGGTGTTTAGTACATTAAAAGATCAAATAATTCAATGAGTTAATTGACGCATTAATTGAATAAACCACCAAGGAGAGAGACATGAAGGTCACGATGAAAATCAAGCAATCCGCAGCAGCCTGCGCGCTCGCCTTTGGCGTCGCCATGGGCGGCGCAGGCCCGGCGCAGGCGCAGTATTCCGGCGATGTCATCCGCATCGGCATCATCACCGACATGTCCAGCGTGTATGCCGATATCGACGGGCCCGCGGGTGTGGAGGCCATCCGCATGGCCATCGCCGACATGGGCGGCAATATCAACAGCAAGAAAATCGAAGTGCTGTTCGCCGATCACCAGAACCGCGCCGACGTGGCGGCTTCGAAAGCGCGCGAATGGTTCGACCAGCAAGGCCTCGACATGCTGATCGGCGGGACCAATTCCGGCACAGCCCTCGCCATGGCCAATGTTGCCGCCGAAAAGAAGAAGCCCTTTCTTGTCGTGGGCGCGGCCACTTCGGCGCTAACGAGCGAGCAGTGCTCCCCATACACCGTGCACTGGGCTTATGACACTGTGGCGCTGGCCAAGGGAACCGGCAACGCGGTGGTCAAGGCGGGGGGCAAGAGCTGGTATTTCCTCACGGCCGATTACGCCTTCGGCGCGGCCTTGCAGGCCGACACCACGGCGGTCGTCAAGAGCGCCGGCGGCAATGTGGTCGGGTCGGTCAAGCACCCGCTGTCAGCGAGCGACTTCTCCTCCTTCATGCTGCAGGCGCAGGGCAGCAAGGCGCAGATACTGGGCCTGGCCAACGCGGGTGGCGACACCATCAACGCCATCAAGGCCGCCAACGAATTCGGCGTCACCAAGACGATGAAACTCGCCGGTCTGCTGGTGTTCATCAACGACATCCATTCACTCGGACTCCCGACCACCCAGGGCATGTACCTCACGGACAGCTGGTACTGGAACCGGGACGCCGAGGCGCGCGCCTGGAGCCGCAAATTCTTCGAGAAACTCAAGCGCATGCCCTCATCGCTTCAAGCCGCCGACTACTCCGCGACCCGCCAGTACCTGACGGCCGTCAAGGCGGTCGGCACGGATGACGCGAACAAGGTGCTCGCGCAAATGAAGAAGACCAAGATCAACGATGTCTTCGCCAAAGGCGGATACATCCGCGCCGACGGACGCATGGTGCACGACATGTACCTGATGCAAGTCAAGTCGCAGGACCAGTCCAAGGAGCCCTGGGATTATTACAACGTCGTCGAGACCTTCAAGGGTGAAACGGCGTGGGCCACCAAGGCGGAGTCCAAGTGCGCGGCTTGGAAGTAGTCTGACCGGTTCATCCGGGTTTCATGATCCACCGGCTTTAACCTGAAGACTGACGGCCCGCCCCCCCACGCGGGCCGTTTTCAAGGAAGCGTGATTGAACGAGATCTTCGGCATCCCCATCCAGGCGTTTCTCGGGCAGTTGCTGCTGGGGCTGGTGAACGGTTCGTTCTACGCCATGCTGAGCCTGGGACTGGCGGTGATATTCGGGCTGCTTGGCATCGTCAATTTCGCGCACGGCGCCCTCTACATGATCGGCGCCTACGTGGCCTGGCTGAGCCTGGAAAAGCTCGGACTCAATTACTGGTGGGCGTTGCTGCTGGCGCCGCTTGCCGTTGGCGCACTCGGAGTCTTCATTGAACGCACCATGCTGCGGCGGCTCTACAAGCTCGATCCGTTGTACGGACTGCTCCTGACCTTTGGCCTGGCGCTGGTGTTTGAAGGCCTGTTCCGCGACCAGTTCGGGGTTTCCGGACAGCAATATCCGGTGCCCGAACTGCTGCGTGGCGCCACCAACCTCGGCTTCATGATCCTGCCCAATTACCGCGCCTGGGTGGTGGTGGCATCGCTTTCCGTTTGCCTTGGCACCTGGTTTCTGATCGAGAAGACCCGGCTTGGCGCAACGCTTCGCGCCGGCACGGAAAATCCCCGTCTGGTGCAGGCTTTCGGCATCAATGTGCCCCTGATGGTGACGCTCACCTATGCCGGGGGCGCGGCCCTGGCCGCCCTGGCCGGCGTGCTGGCGGCACCCGTGATTCAGATCACGCCGCTGATGGGATCGAACCTCATCATTGTGGTGTTCGCCGTGGTGGTCATCGGCGGCATGGGATCGATACTGGGATCCATCATCACCGGCATCGCGCTGGGTATGGTCGAGGGACTGACAAAGGTCTTTTATCCGGAAGCCTCCAACATCGTGGTCTTTGTCATCATGGCCATCGTGCTGGTGATCCGTCCGACCGGCCTCTTCGGCAAGGAGATGTGAGGTGACTGTCTCCACCGGAAAAGATGATCCGGCTTTGCCTGGCGTACCGGTGGCAAAACGTCTTTCCGTCAGCCGCATCGGCCAACTCACCTGGATGGCGGTGCTCGCGTTTCTGCTGGCGGCGCCGTTCGTCGGCGTGTACCCCATCTTTCTGATGAACGCGCTCTGTTTCGCCATCTTTGCCTGCGCCTTCAACCTGCTGCTGGGCTACACCGGTCTGCTGTCCTTCGGGCACGCCGCCTTCATGGGTTCGGGCGCCTATGCAACGGGCTGGCTGGTGCGAAGCGCCGGATGGTCACCGGAAATGGGCGTGCTCGCGGGCACGCTTGCCGCGGGCGCCATTGGCCTGGTCGTCGGTTTGATCGCGATCCGCCGCCAGGGCATCTACTTCGCGATGATCACGCTGGCCATGGCCCAGATGATTTATTTCATCTGCCTGCAGGCGCCCTTCACCGGCGGAGAGGATGGATTGCAGGGAGTGCCGCGCGGCGTTCTTTTCGGTGTGCTGCCCCTGGCCGATGACCTTGCGATGTATTTCGTGGTGCTCGCAGTGTTCGTCGCGGTGTTCCTGGGCATCGTGCGCATCGTGCATTCCCCCTATGGCCAGGTGCTGAAAGCCATTCGCGAAAACGAACCGCGGGCGATTTCACTGGGCTATGACGTGGATCGCTACAAGCTGCTGGCCTTCGTGTTGTCGACATCGCTATCGGGGCTGGCCGGTTCCCTGAAGACACTGGTGCTGGGTTTTGCAACGCTGTCGGATGTGCACTGGTCGCTCTCGGGCGAAGTGGTGCTGATGTCGCTGCTGGGGGGCATGGGCACCTTCGCAGGGCCCGCGGTGGGCGCCGCCACCATCATCGGATTGCAGAATTACCTTGCCGACCGCGTGGGCTCATGGGTCACCGTGATCATCGGCGCCACCTTCGTGTTTTGCGTCCTGCTGTTTCGCCGCGGCATCGTGGGCGAGCTGCTGGCCTGGTTGCGCCGGAACCGCGCGGCGTGAGTCGTATCCACCGCCGGTGACCGATGGTCGCGCGAAGCCGGTTTATTCCGCCTTCGCACCCGAGAATTTCACGACCTTCGCCCAGCGCTCGATTTCGGATCGAATCAGCGCATCAAACTCCTCCGGCGTGCTGCCCGCGGGCTCAAGGCCGATTTCAGCCATGCGCGCACGCATGTCCGGGTAGCGAACAGCGGTTGCGAGATCCGCGCTGATCTTCGCCACAATCGGGCGCGGCGTGGCCGCCGGGACGACGATGCCGTTGAGACTTTGCACGACAAATCCGGGAAGCGTTTCCGCCACGGTGGGAATGTCCGGGGTGTTGGCGGCGCGTTTTGCGCTCGCAATGGCGATCGCCTTGAGTTTTCCCGCCTTGATATAGGGCAACGCGGAAAACAGCGGATCGATCATCAGCTGGACGCGACCGGCAATCACATCCGGAAATGCCGGGCCGCTGCCCTTGTAGGGCACATGAACGATATCGATGCCCGTTGTCATTTTAAGAAGCTCACCGGTCATGTGCAGGCCGCTGCCCGCCCCGGCGGTTGCGTAACCCAGGACACCCGGCTGCTTCTTAGCCAGTGCGATCAATTCGCCCAGATTGTTGACGGGCAGCGAAGGCGTCGCGGAAATCACGGTATGGGCAATGGCCGTGAGCGACACCCCGGAAAAATCGCGCAACGTGTCATACGGGAGATTGGTTCGCAGGCTGGGATTGATCATGTGCGAGGAGACGCTCATGCCAAGCGTCAGGCCATCGGGCGCCGACCGCGCGACGTATTCCGTGCCCGTCACCGTGCCGGCCCCCGGCTTGTATTCGACGATAACCGACTGCCCCCAGATTTCCTGAAGTTTGGTCGCAAGAAGGCGCGCGAGAATGTCGGTGCCACCGCCGGGCGCGTTGGGGACCACCAGGCGTACCGGTTTCGCAGGAAAATTCTGCGCTGCTGCAAGGCCGGCAGCTGTCTGCAAAATGGCAGCCGCCAACCACGCCATGAGGTGCAATCTGCCCACGGATCCCGCCTTGCTCGCGGACAAAAACTGTTTCACCATCTCCAGCTGCATTACTTCTCCTAAGCCGCCGCGCTCTCCGGCACAAACTTCTGCAACCAGCGCTTGCGCTTGAGCAGATTTTTGTGCCACTCGGCCTCGATGACAGGAACGGTTGATGCCTTCACCGCAGGCGAGGCCAGCAAAGCATCACGCCATGCGGCCAGACGCGGATATTTTTCAATGATTCCCACATCCTTTAGCCGGTTCATGAAGGTATAGCGCTGAAGGAAGGGCGCATAAGCCGCGTCGACCAGCGACAGCTTCGGCCCGTTGAAAAACGGTCCGTCATTGCCACGCAGGGCAAGCGCTTCATCGAGCTTGGCGAATACCGCGGGAATCTTTGCGGTCTTGGCATTGAAGTCCTCCTCGGAATCCGCGTACAGCGCGCCGGTGACCACGGAGGCAAAGGTAGACACGTAATCCGTCCACGCGCGGTTGCGGGCGCGCAGGATCGGATCCTCCGGATGCAGCTTTGGTGCCGTTGTCTCATCCAGGTATTCCGCGATGGCATTGGATTCGAACAGCGCCGTCTTGCCGTCGATCTGCAGGACGGGGACCTTGGCATGCGGGGAGATGGCGCGAAACCAGTCAGGCCGGTTGTCCGGGTCGATGTAGTTGATGTCGTACGCGACCTTCTTCTCCTGGAGGACGATCGCGGCGCGCTGCACCCAGGGACAGGTGACGAAACTGCAAAGCAGGTATTTGGAAGCCATGAAATCTCCTCAATGGACACTCAGGCCAAGCGGCCCGGGCGCCAAGGATAACCCCAACCGCGACGTCGCGAAGAATATTGGGGACGCGCAGGGACAGTCCACAAACCGTCGCGCACCGCGCAAACTTCGGCGGCACTACAATGCCCTTCGCGCACCATGCGCCGAATTCACAGGAGAACAGTTTTGCGTTTCGGCTATTTCACGCTCAGCGACAACCATTACGAAAACAACACGCGCTCGCCCAACGAGTGCATCACCAACATCGTCGCGGAAGCCATCCACGCGGACGCCATCGGCATGCATTCCGCCTGGATAGGCGAGCACCACTTCAGCACCCTGGGTGTGACGTCGTGCCCCGACCTGCTGCTCGGCCAGGTGGCTGCCAAAACGACGAAGATCCGCCTTGCGCCGGCCGTGAACGTGCTCCCGTTGCACCATCCCATCCGCGTGGCCGAGCAATGGGCGACACTGGATCTGCTCTCGGGCGGGCGCGTTGATTTCGCCACGGGCCGCGGCTACGACCGCAACGAATACGGTCCGCTCGAGGCGAACTTCGAGGAGAACGCGGAAATCTTCGCCGAGAGCCTGGAAATCGTGCACCGCCTGTGGACGTCGGGCGAGCCCGTTTCGCATCGTGGCAAGTACTACTCGTTCGACAATGTCAGCATCACACCCCACCCGGTGCAGCAGCCGATTCCGATCCACATTGCCTCGTTCTCCAAGCCGTCGATCGATCTCGCCGCGAAGATGAACATGGGTCTGGTGGTTTCCGCTGCGGCAGCCACCGCCGTGCACGGCGGTCTCGCATCCGTCTCGAGCATGTACCGCGAGGGATGCGAAGCGCAGGGGCGCAAGCCCGGCAAGCTCATCACCAGTTACTTCATGCATTTCGCGGATAACCCGGAACAGGATCTCGCGGCGCGCAGGCGCCAGTTGCGCTACCACCAGGAGTGCACCAATCCCGCCCTGCCCGGCGATCCAAAAACCGCGCCGGCGAACTATCAATATTTCGTGGACATCGTCGCGCGCCGCAAAGCGATGAAACCCGAGGATCTCACCACCGATGCCATCCTTATCGGCAATTCGGCGAAGATCGTCGACCTTCTCAAGGAAAAGGTTGAAAAGCACGGGTACGACGAAGTCATTCTCTATTTCAATCTGGGCCTCAAGCCGCATTCCCAGGTGAAGGATGAGATGTCGCGTTTCATGGAGGAAGTGGCCCCGGCTTTTCGATGAGTGCGAAGCACAAGCCGCGCACACCGATGAGCCGGTTCTGATTAGGGGAGACGATATGGATTACGGAATATTCATGCCACCGGTCGCCAGCAGCTGGCAGGTGGTCAAGCGCGCCGAGGAGCTCGGGTTCTCCCGCGCCTGGTTCTACGATACGCAGATGCTGAATTCGGAACTGTTCACCATCATGGGCGCAACCGCCATGGTGACGAAGAAAATCCGGTTGGGCACCGGCGTGATGATTCCCTCCAACCGCATCGCGCCCGTCGCGGCGAGCGGGCTTGCCACGCTCAATGCGCTGGCGCCGGGACGCATCGACTGGGGCCTCTCCACGGGCTCCACAGCCAGGAGCACCATGGGATTGACGCGCGGGAAACAGGCCGACCTGGAGGAGTACGTGCGCGTGGTGCAGGGCCTGCTCGCCGGTGACACGCTGGAGTGGACCTTCGAGGAGAAGCAACGCAAGATCCGTTTCATGGATCCGGATATCGGCGCGATCAACATCAAGGATCCGATCCCACTGCACATCTCCGCCTTCGGACCCAAGGGGCGCGCCATGATCGCCCGACTTGGCGCCGGCTTGATTGACGTGCCCGGCAACGTGGAGCATGCGAGAAAGAACATCGATGAACTCAAAGTCGCCTGGATTGCGGCCGGCAACAAACCCGAAGACCTGCAGGTCACTGCCGCCTGTTCCGGCTGCATCCTGAAGGAAGGCGAGTCTGCGGACAGCCCGCGCGTGAAATCCATTGCCGGGCCGGCGGCGATGATCCTGATGCACAAACTGGGCGAGCAGGCCAAAGGCACGCCGCCCCGCCCGATGCCGCCGCAGTTCCAGCCGCTGGTCGATCGTTACAAGGAGATCTACGAATCCTACCGGCCGGAGGACGCGCGCTACCTCACCAACCACAAGGGGCACCTGATGTACCTTCGTCCCGAAGAGCATGAGGTGTGCACCGGCGATCTCATCAAGGCCACCACCATGACCTGCACCAAGGCCGAGATGCAGGAACGCATCCGCGAAATGGCGCGGGCCGGGGTCACGCATTTCGCCCCGCAGATCACCTATCGCGATCCCGAGGTGTTGGAGGACTGGTTCGAAGTATTCAACGGCGTCTGATAAACGGAGGAATTCATGAAACGAGCACTCGCACTTGCACTCGCCTCATTAGTCAGCATCGCGGCACAGGCACAGACCTATCCTTCCAAACCGATACGGATTCTTTCCGCCTTCGGTCCCGGCAATCCGGCCGACACGGCGATACGCCTTGTCACGCAGAAGATGAGCGAGTCCATGGGCCAGCCCCTGGTGATCGAATCGCAGACGGTGGCAAGCGGCGTGGGCGCCGCGCAAATTGTGATGCGCGCACCCGCGGACGGACACACCCTGCTCTATGTGCTGCCCAGCATGCTGATGATTCCGCCCTACCTGATCAAGAACAAACCGTTCGATCCGATGAAGGACTTCACGCCGATATCTTCGGTGGTGGACGGCCCGATCGCCATCAGCGTGCATCCCTCCTACCCGGGCAAATCGGTGAAGGAAATGATCGACCTCGCCAAGGCGAGCCCCGGCAAGTACACCTATGGCACCAACGGCATCGGCGGCACCTACCACCTGGAGATGGAGCTGTTCAAGCAGCAATTCGGCATCAACCTGGTGCAGGTGCCCTACAAGACCAGCATTGAGGCCATCAACGGCCTGGTCGCCGGGGAGATTCCGCTGGTCTACGCGCCGGTGGGCGCGGTGATGCCCCTAGTGCGCGCCGGCAAGATGCGGCTGCTGGTGGTGCTGGATTACAAACGCTATCCGGATCTGCCCAATGTGCCCGCCATGGGCGAGGAGATCAGTGGTTACCAGCGCATACCCACCGGCCTCAATTTTTACGGCCCGGCCGGGCTGCCGCCGGCCATCTCGCGCCGCATCCATGCCGAAGTGGTCAAGGCGCTGCAGGCACCGGATGTGACGTCAAAGCTGAAGGAGTTCACCTTCTTCGGCATCGGCTCCTCGCCCGAGGCGCTCGCCGAACAGCAGGTGAAGGACTACGCGATCATCGACAAGGCGGTCAAGGCCGCCGGCATCGAAGCGCAATAACACCCTAGGCCGCGATCATGCGCAAACCGCTCCTGGCATTGGCTCTCTGCACGCTGGCCGGCATGTCCCACGCCCAGACATGGCCGGCCAAACCGGTGCGATGGATCATCCCGAACAGCGCCGGGGCCGGCCCCGATACCGTCACCCGGCTTGCCGCAACACAACTGGAACAGATCCTGCGGCAGCCCTTCCTGATCGAGAACAGACCTGGCGCCAATTTCTTCATCGCCGCCGAAGCGCTGGCGCGCGCCGCCCCCGACGGCTACACCATCGGCCTTGGATCGGGTGTTTTATCCGCCATAAATCCTAATATTTTCAAGCAGTTACCATACGATCCCGATCGCGACTTCGACTACATCGCGATGATGGTGGACACCGTGTGGACCATGGTGGGCGCGCATGCATCGTTTCCCGCGAGCAACTTCACCGAACTCATCCAGGTGGCGAAGAAGAATCCGGGCAAGTACAGCTACCAGGTCACCGTGCCGGTCAACGGCATGTACTTCCGCTGGCTGAGCAAGAAACTTGGCATGAGCCTGCTTGAGGTGGAATACAAAAGCACACCCACCGCGGTGCAGGACGCGCTCTCGGGCCGCACCGACCTCATCGTCAATTCCATCACCGCCTACGAACCGCACATCAAGGCGGGCAAACTCAAGGTGCTGGGCATGAGTCCCGAGACGCCACTGCCTGGCTACGAGAACGTGCAGAAGATCTCCGACGTCCTGCCCGGCGGCAATATGGAATCCTGGATAGGCCTGATCGCGCCCCGGGGCGTTCCGCCCGACATGGTGCGACGGCTCAACGAAGCCATGGACCGCATCGTGCGCGACCCGGAATTCTCGAAGCGGCTGCTCGCCCTGGGCTGGGCCAACCGCCTCGGCGCGCGAAACCCCAAGACCATGGTCGAACACGCCCTGGCCGAGCGCGCGCGCTGGGCGGAGATCGTGCGCGACGCCGGCGTCACGCCGCAGTAAATGAACGCGTCGAATTGACCTGCGGTACAGAAATCTGTATCGTATAAAAATGAAGACCACGCTCGATATCAACGATACCCTGCTCGCCAATGCCAAGGCGCTGGCGGCCCGGCAACGCACCAGCCTCACGCGGTTGATCGAGGAAGGACTTCAACTACGCCTGCGAACCACGCGTGGCACAAGCAAATCCATCGATCAAGGCTTTCCGGTATTCAAAGGACGCGGCGGGTTGGTGACAGGTCTGGATCCAAAGAGCAATAGAGCTCTGCTGGATGCCGCGGACAGCGCGGATTGAGGCCTGGACAAGGCGTACCGGCTTGACACCCGATGTCAACGTGTTGGTCGCGGCCTCGCGCTCGGACCACCCGCATCACAAAACCGCCCATGCCTTTCTGACCAAGGCCATTGCGGCTTGCGCGAATGGCGCGACACTTTGTTTGATGCCCATGGTGGTAGCGAGTTTTCTGCGCCTGTCCACCAATTCGAAAATTTTCGTCAAGCCCATGTCCATTCAACAATCCATGGCATTTCTGGACGCGCTCCTCGCAATTCCGGGAGTGGAGATACCCGTCCTCGGCGGCGAATGGCCGCTCTTCCGCCAACTCTGTATCGAAAAGCAACTCCTCGCCAACGATATCCCGGATGCATGGCTCGCAGCCGCGGCGATGTATATGGGCGAACACGTCGTCACCTTCGACGCCGGATTCAAAAAACTGCTTGGACGTGATCAAGTTACCGTGCTCTGACCCCATTAATCCCAATATTGTCAAGACATACCTGATGATCCCGATCGCGACCATTCCATGGTCGAGCGCACACCTGCCGAGTACGCGAGACGCCGGCGTCACTCCCTAATAGATGAGCGATAAACTTTTGCACATCCGCCCCGCCACACAGGCAGACGTCCCCGTCATCCTCTCGCTGATCCGCGAACTGGCCGAGTACGAAAAGCTCAACCACCTGATGGTGGCCACCGAAGAAACCCTGGCCAAAGAACTGTTCGGCCCGAAGAGCTCCGCCGAAACCCTGATCGGCGAAGCCAATGGAGAACCCGTGGCCTTCGCCGTCATCTTCCACAACTTCTCCACCTTCCTCGGCAAAAAAGGCCTCTACCTCGAAGACCTCTACGTGCGCCGCGACTCCCGCCGCCAAGGATATGGAAAGGCCATGCTGCTACACATCGCACGCCTGGCCGTCGAGCGCGGCTGCGGACGGTTCGAATGGATGGTGCTCGACTGGAACGAACCGGCGATCAAATTCTACGAAAGCATGGGCGCGAGCATCCTGCATGAGTGGAAGCTGGCGCGGGTGACGGGTGAGGCGCTGGAGCGACTGGCGGCGATGCGGCTATCGCTTTAGATGCCTACGCGAGTGGACAGAAAATCCAAGTATCGGTGGTTCGACTCCGGCTAGTTGATGCTCGTGTCGAAGCAGCACTTCAGAAGCCGTTTTAGCCAATGTATTGAATGCGTTGATGTCGAGTGGCTTGGGATTCTTCTTGTCGCGGCCCATGGTCCAGGGGCCCACCAATGCAGGTTCCGATTGACCATCCGTAATCATTTCAACTGCCCATCCGTCATCGTCTTCGTTCTTGATGACTCGTGCTGTCCAGCCTTTTTGAATCCAAAGGTGGCGTTCATTGACGGTGTTTGATTCGTCAGGCGCAAGGTCTGTGTGATCGAGGGGTGCTGTCATTGCCTCAGTCCTTGGGATATGGATCTTATACTGATGCGGCCTGCAGGCGGATTGTGTCCCGGGGTGCCGCAGCTTTCCCAGGGTTACGGATGGTGATGTCCACATCGCAACCGAGCCGTGTCAGCAGCCGCATCAACCGCTCTACCGACACGTCGCGGAATTGCCCATTGAGCAGCCGAGAAACATCCGGCTGACTCAGGCCCATGCGTTTGGCCGCCACGACCTGGGTCAACTCCTGGGCGGTGATGGCCCCTGAAGGCGGGTAACCAGTTCCGCCTTGAGCCGATGGGTTTCGGCATCGGGGAAACCAAGATCGGCAAAAACGTTCTTGGTGCCGCGTGTGATTCGGACACGCATGAGTCTCTCCCGATCAGTGCTGCTCGATCTTCTCTTGCAGCCAAACCTTGATGAGTGACTGATACGGCACGTCACGGGCGTTGGCTGCCACTTTGATCGAGTCGAGCAGGTGCTGCGGC
>CAIUKQ010000249.1 GCA_903899705.1 uncultured beta proteobacterium | reverse complement strand
TGTCCGCAAACATGGACACCCGAAAAAGATTAAGTAAGTACCATTCGGCCTACGCCCCCTCGTAACTCCCCCATTTCAGAGGGAAACGCAAATGGGTGGGGTGCGAACCGGCTTCATCAGCGTTTCCCTTGGTATTATGTGGGTGTCAAACCCTGAAATACCGGAACGGTTTCAAAACCATGCCCACCTACGAATACGAATGCAAAGACCATGGCGGCTTTACCGCCATTCGTCCATTGATCCAATTTCGCGATCCGCAACCCTGCCCGACGTGCGAGACCCCCGCGCCGCGGGTGACCCTGTCGGTCCCCGCATTGCACGGCATGTTCTCCAGCCCCAGCGCGGCGAGCACCGGAAATTCACTCCAAAGCTGCTGCGGCGGTAACTGTAGCTGCGGTTAGGCGTCACAGCCGCTTGACTTAAGCTGGGATGTGACATGTTTTTGCGCAATGCCTGGTACGTCGCCGCCTGGGACCGCGAGGTTTCAAAGGACAAACCTTTCGCCCGAACCCTCCTGAACGAACCGATTGTGTTCTATCGGCAATCCGATGGAACCCCGGTCGCGCTGGAAGATCGCTGCTGCCATCGGCATGCGCAACTGTCCCTTGGTGTTGTGGTCGGTGACAACCTTCGCTGCGGTTATCACGGCCTGAAATTCGATGCGGCGGGCGCCTGTGTGGAAATCCCCGGGCAGGACCGCATACCGCCGGACGCGCGCATCCGCTCCTATCCGGTGATCGAGCGCTGGAACTGGATCTGGATCTGGATGGGCGATCCGGCGAAGGCGGATGAATCGCTGATTCCCGACTGGTGGTGGACCACGCATCCCGAATGGGCCTGCACCAGGCCTGATCCCTTCCATATGCGCTGCCATTACCAGCTCATCAATGACAATGTGCTCGATGTCACACACCTGGCCTATGTGCATTCCTCGTCCATCGGCAGCGCGGCCATCAATGAATTTCCCATGACCACGGAACGGGTCGATGGCAAGGTGCGCATGACGCGCTGGATCATCGACCGCCCGGCACCGCCCATGTACCAGGGATTCGGGCAATTCAATGCAAACGTGGACCGCTGGCAGATTGTCGAGCACCAGGCGCCCTGCTTTTCGGTGAATTTCGCCGGTTGCGCCGATACCGGCACCGGTGCGCGGGAGGGCAACAGGAGCGGGCACCGCATCGACCTGATGGCACTCTCGGCGCCCACGCCCGAGAGCGAAAACACCACGCATTATTTTTTCTGCTTTGTGCGCGGCTTCAACCTGCAGGATGCGACAACGGAAAAAATGTTCGCCGAGGATTTCGTGCGGGTGTTCCGCGAAGACGTGGTGGTGATCGAAGCCCAGCAGCGCCGAATGGAGTCTTTGCCCGGCGCACCGCAGATCAGCATTGCGGTGGACGCGGCTCCGATGGCGGCGAGGCGCATGCTGGATGAAATGATCGAAAAGGATGTCCGGACATCCCGTTAACTTCTTTCACCGGCGTGTTGGCCGGCGATAGTTCAGTCCTCGGCCTTCACGTTGAATTCCTTGATGGCCCTGGCCCATTTGGCGCGGTCATCGCGCACGCGCTGACCCAGTGTCTTCGGGTCGCTCAATTCCACTTCCATGCCCTGCTTGAGCAGGGATTCCTTCACCTCGGCCGAGCCGAGGATGCGCACGGTTTCCCTTTGCATGCGATCGATGACGGCCGGTGACGTGCCCGCGCGCGCGAACAGCGCATTCCATGCGTCCGCCTCGACACCGGCAAATCCCTGCTCCGCGGCCGTGGGCACATCGGGCAGCAGCGCCGTGCGTTGCGCGCCCAGCAAAGCGATCGCGCGCATCTTGCCCGCACGGATCTGAGGGAAGGCGCCGCCCACGGGTTCGATTCCGGCCAGGATGCGCTCGCCCAAGAGGTCGGTCCATATCTGCGGTTGACCCTTGTAGGGGATCAGTTCGGAATCCGCCGTGCTCACCGCGCGAAACACCAGGGCTCCGAGGTAGGCGGCTCCCGGCATGTGGCCGATGGCCGACTGTTTCGGGTTGGTCTTGCTGTAGGCGACAAAGGATTTGATGTCGCGCACCGAGGAAGGCGCCGCCACCGTCAGGATGAAGGTGGCCTTGACGGTGTGCGTGATCGGCATCAGGTCGCGTTCCGGGTCGTAGCGGATGCGTGTGGGGTAGAGCGTCGGCGCGATGGTGAGCGAACCCGATTGCACGTTGACGAACGACAATCCGTCGGCCGGGGCGGCAATGACGGCCTCCACCGCCAGCATGCCGTCGGCCCCGGGCTTGTTGTCGATGATCACCGACTGTCCCAGCACCGCTTGTAGGCGTTGTGCCAGCACCCGCGAAATGATGTCTGATTGGGTTCCAGGGGCGGATGGCACCACGATCTTCACGGTTGCATTGGGCCAGGATTGCGCCATGGCCGAACCTGCGAACAGTGCGCAGGCGACTACACCCAATGGCGCGAGTACGGCGCACCGCCGGGTTGCTTTTGAAATCAAGTGCCCAATCGTCATGTTTCCCCCGATTCGTCGATGAAAATTCACGAATGCCGCTAAGAGGTCAGCGGCGTGTTCCATGCGTCATAACCATACAGCCAGCTGGTGTCCGCCTCGCCGCTCTTCAACCAGGTATTGGCACTCGAGATGGCCTGGATGCGCGAGGTGCGCGGCTTGCGGTGCGCCTCGTAACGCTGGAAGGCCGTCTCGATGCTCTTGCCGGAAAATTCCTGCATGCAACGCGCCAGCACCGCCGAATCTTCAAT
This sequence comes from uncultured beta proteobacterium, assembly GCA_903899705.1. Taxonomy (GTDB): domain Bacteria; phylum Pseudomonadota; class Gammaproteobacteria; order Burkholderiales; family SG8-39; genus 2-02-FULL-62-17. The sequence continues at coordinate 16,102 of CAIUKQ010000249.1, read as the reverse complement.
GGAGGTGGCCGCGCCTTGGGCCATGTAAGGCGTCATCGGATGGCAGGCATCGCCCATCAGGACAACCTTGCCGACACTCCAGCGCGGCAGCGGCTCGCGCTCGAGGATCGCCCATTTGTGGCATTCCGGACAGGCGTCGAGCACCATGCGGACCTCTTCGTGAAATCCTTCGTAGGCTTTCCGCAATTCGCCCATGTCGCCTTTTGCGGACCAGGACTCCTGTGTCATCCATTCCGCGGGCTCCGGAACACTGGTGACGAAATACACCTCCGAGCGCGTAATGGTGGTGTAGTAGATGACGATGTGGCGGTCCTCGCCCCACCACTTGGTGCGCGAGGGCAGGATTTCGCGTCCGCCCATGAGTGACGAGGGAAACACGCCCCGGTAGGCAATGCGTCCCTTGTGTATCGGTTTGTCCGGCCCCAGCAGGATTTCGCGCACCAGCGAATGCACGCCATCGGCGCCGATCACCGCATCGGCGCGAACCTTGCTGCCGTCGGCGAAGGCGAGTTCCACTTCCTCCCCGCGCGGCTCGAGGCCGACCAGTTTCTTGCCCAGGTGAATGATTTCGGAGGGCACGGCCGAGACGAGCGCATCGTGCAGGTCGCCGCGATGCATGCACAGATAGGGCGCGCCATACAGCGACTCGGGCATCGGCAGTTCGTTGCTGACTTCGCCGGTGTCGCCGATGCGGTTCAGGTGCGAGTAGGGCGCAAAGGCGGTCCGCCTCAGGTGGTCTTCCACGCCGATGCCGCGCAGGACCTTCATGGAGTTGGGCATCATCTGTATGCCCGCACCGATGCGCGCGAAGCGGCTGGCCTGTTCGTAGACCTGCACGCTGAAACCGGCCTGGCGCAGCGTTGCGGCGGCGGCCATGCCGCCCATGCCGGCACCGACGATGGCTATTTTGGGTGAGCTCATTGAATGTTCTTTTCTCTGAAGTGGGGGACGTACAAGGGGGCAGGGCGCCCTTGTACGATGATCCTGTTTAGTTCTCTATTTTGATATTCGATTCACGAATGATGCGTGCGATGAGTTCGACATCGCGCCGGATCATGGCCGCGAATTCTTCGGGCGGATAGGCCCAGACCTCGTAGCCGATGGACTGCATCTTGGCGGCTGCCTCGGGCGTCCTGATGGCGCGGGTGGCGACTTCGCTGAGGCGCCGCACCAATCCCTGCGGCATACTGGCCGGACCTGAGAACCCCACCCAGGAGGGCGGGGCGATGAAGCCGGGCACCACTTCCGCCACTGCCGGAACGCCGGGAAACGCGTTGGAGCGATCGCCAAGGATGGCCAGCGCCTTGATCTTTCCCGCGCGCATGTGCGGCACCGCCAGGTCGCTGATGGACAGCGACACCGGCAGCTGGCCCGCGATGACATCAAGCAGCGCCTGATTGCCGACCTTGTAGGGCACGTGAACCATTTTTACGCTGGAGAGTTGCTGTATGGATTCCGCTGCCAGATGGCTTTTGGATCCCACGCCCGAGGTGCCATAGGAGAGCTTGTTCGGATTCGCGCGCGAGTAATCAAGCAGTTCCCTGAAGGTATTGATTGGCAGGGACGCATTGACGAATATCCCGGTGGGGTTGTCCCCGACCGGAAATATCGGCGTGAAATCCTTCACCGGATCGACCGAGCCCTTGTAACCGCCGGCGAACCTCACCAGCTGCGAGGGCGAGCTGACCAGAAGGGTGTATCCGTCCGGTGCGGCGCGCGCCACGGGTTCCGAGGCCACAAGGCCGGTGGCGCCGGGGCGGTTTTCGATCACGATGGGCTGCCCGAGAATATCGGCCATGGGTGACAGCACGATGCGGCTTGCAAGATCGCCCGACGCACCGGAACCGAATTGCGAGATGGCGCGGATGGGTTTTGACGGAAAGGATTGCGCAATCGCAAGTGCACAAGGAAGCGCGCATGCGAACGACAGGACGCCCAACCTGATGCGCCCCCATTTTCCTTTTGATAAGCAATCGGTCATGCCAGTCATCTCAAGAGATTTTCTCCACCGGAGGACGATGGTAGCCGATTAGACTTCCTCCCCGTTTGCCGGTCCGGAATTCCGCCGGCCCGCTTGACAGCGGGGCTTGCTCAACTGCAGCATCCGTCAGGCAAAAAAACGGGATGCGCATATGTTGACCCAGGAACAAAACGATCTCATTTGTCGTGCCGGTCCCGGCACGCCCGGCGGCGAATTCATGCGGCGCTACTGGCAGCCGGTTGCCCTCGCGCGCGAGCTGCCGGCAGGCGGCGCCCCCGTCGAGGTGGAACTGCTGTCGGAGAAGCTGGTTCTTTTTCGTGATGAACAGGGCAAACCCAATCTCATCATCCGGCGCTGCCCGCATCGCGGCGCCGATCTGAGCTATGCACGCGTCGAGAATGGGGGCCTGCGCTGCCTTTATCACGGCTGGTTGTTTTCGGGGGATGGACACTGCCTCGAGCAACCCGGCGAACCGGCTGGGAGCACACTGAAGGACAAGGTGAAATTCGCCGCCTATCCCTGCGTCGATGCGGGCGGGCTGATATTCGCGTACATGGGGCCGGGCAAACCGCCTCGCCTGCCCGATCTTCCGTTCCTGCGCGGTGCCACGGACCATGCCTGGTACACCAAGATCCACCATGAATGCAATTACCTGCAGGGTCAGGAAGGCAATTGCGATCCTCAGCACTTGTCGGTGCTGCACCGGTTCCTGCCGCAGGGAGAATCTCATCAGCCCGATCTGAACCGGCTGCTGGTGGCCGATGCCGCGCCGCGCATCGAAGTGGTGGAGACCGGATACGGTCTTCGCATCCTTGCGATACGCGCTGGGGATTCGGGCAGCAATCTGGTGCGCATCACCAATATCGTTCTGCCCAATTATTCGTCGTTTGATGGCGGGCCGATGCTCAATCCCAAAACCAACCGCATCGTTCCCAACATGGGCTACTGGGTGCACTGGCACGTGCCGATCAACGATACGGCGCACTGGAAGTTCTCGATTGCCTACCGCTATGACGGTCCGGTGGATGCTGCGTACCAGGACGAGGAATTCGCTTTCCTCGATTCAAAGTATGCCTCCGGCCGGGGAATGCACAACCGCTTTCTGCAGGATCGCGAGGAGATGAAGACCCGTACCTACGCGGGGCTGGGACGCTATTTCCAGGAGCACGACAAATTTGCGGTGGAGAGCCAGGGTCCGATTTTCGACCGTTCCACGGAGTTCCTCGGCACCGCCGACGTTGCGGTGATGCGCATGCGGCGCATGATGATCGAGGCGGTCGAGGATGTGAAAGCGGGGCGCGAGCCGCGGTACATCGTTCGTGAAGGCGCGCCCGATCCGATCGATGAGATGGTGGTGCGCTCGCAGAATCTGGCGGCAGATGTGGATGTGCTCTCGCCGTGGTGGAAAACCGCCTGATCGCCAGCGTTGATTTGAGGCATGTGACGAAAAAGCGGTAGAGTGCAATTTTCCGGATCTCGAGGGGGCATCATGAATGCGAAGCGCAATCTGTCGACGATTCTTGCCGGGGCGCTGGCTGTTGCGACTCAAACCCTGTGCGCGCAGTCCTACCCGGTGAAATCCATCCGGATGATCGTCACCATCGAGCCGGGTGGCGCGCCGGACATCGGCGCACGGGTGCTTGCGCCCCCCTTGAGTGAGCGGTTGGGCCAATCGGTCATCGTCGAGAACCGCACGGGCGCCAACGGCAATGTCGGCGGGGATGTGGTGGCCAAGTCGCGGCCCGACGGCTATACCCTGTTGTACGGTGCGGACAGCCTCGTGGTGATCAACCCGCATGTCTACTCCAACATGCCCTTCGATACCCTGAAGGACGTCGTACCCATTGCATCCACCACAGTGAGCCAGGTGGTGATTTCGGTGAACCCCGCGGTGCCGGTGAAGACCTTCAGGGAGTTCATCGACTATGCAAAGCGCGCCAATCCGCCGATGACATTTGCCTCCGGTGGGAATGCCAGCATTCACCATCTGGTGATGGAGGCCGTGAAGATCCAGGCCGGCATCAATCTCACGCACGTGCCATTCCGCAGCGGCACGCCCGCGGTGGCGGCGGCCGTGGCGGGTGATGTGCAGGTGGTGGTCGGCGGTAATTCCGCGGCCAACCAGATCCGCGCGGGGAAGATCCGCGCCATTGTGAGTTCCGGAAAGAACCGCCTGTCCTACCTGCCCGACCTGCCCACCATCGGTGAAACCTTCCCGGGTGTTGAATTCAATAACTGGCTGGGTGTGTGGGGTACCGGCGGCACTCCGGAACCGGTCGTGACTCGCCTGCACGAGGAAATCAACCGCGTGCTGGCCGTCAAGGAAACTGCCGACAAGGTCGCGAGCGTGGGCGGCGCCGATGTATGGATCAATTCGCGCGAGACCTTCGACAAGTTCATCCGCAGCGAATACGACCGCTACGGCAAGATCGTTCGCACGCTCAACATCAAGATTGACTGATCTCGCAAGACTATTTCAAATCATTTCGCTGTTTCCTTGAGGGAGGATGCATGAAGGTGAGGTTGATGGTTGAACGGATGTTTGCTGTCGTCGTCCTGGCGTCCTGCAGTTTGTCGCTGGCGCAGGGTTTTCCAACCAAACCGATCCATATGCTGGTGCCCTTCGCGCCCGGCGGCCCGGCCGACGCTCTGGCGCGGGTGATCGTTCCGAAATTCAGCGAGCGTATCGGTCAGCCCGTCATCATTGATTCACGCCCGGGAGGATCCGGAAATGTCGGCGCCGAGGTGGTGCTGAAATCACCCCCCGACGGATACATGCTGCTCTATGCCACACCCGGCATGACCACGAATCCGTTTTTCGTCAAGGGCAGCCCCGATCCGCGTGACTTCAGTGCCATCGTGCGGTTCTCGGTGAGCGGCACTGTGCTGATCGCCAGCAACGGCTTCGCGCCCAACACCCTGCAGGAGGTGATTGCCGCGATCCGCGCCAAACCGGGCGCCGTGAGTTGCGCGTCGTCAGGCGCTCTGCCCACCGTGGGCTGCGAACTCCTGCGCGCCTACGCGAAAACCGACCTCATCAATGTCAATTACAAGGGGAATGCCCCTGCGATGCTGGCGGTGCAGGGCGGCGAAGTGAACATGCTGTTCGACCCGCTGAGTTCGTCGATCAATCCCATTCGCGCCGGCAAGGTCAAGGTGATTGCGACGCTGAACAGGACGCGTGGCGGCCCTCTCCTGCCGGATCTTCCTGCGGCAGCGGAGGTCTATCCGGATTTCTGGTTTGACGGCTGGACCGGCGTGCTCGGACCGGGTGCCATGTCCCGCGATCTGGTGATCCGGTTGAATCGCGAATTCAATGCCGCGACGTCCTCGCCCGAAGTGAGCAAGCTCTTTACTTCCCTAGGGTTGGTGGTGGTCAACGACACGCCCGAGGCATTTGCCGAGACCATCCGCGTGGACCTTCAAAAATACGGCAAGGTCACCGCTGATGCAGGGATCAAGCCGGAGTAATTCAGGCCTCCGGCCTGCGCTTTGCGCCTACGGACGCCATCAGCTGTTCCAGTACCTCGTAGGGCTGCGCGCCCACCACGCCGTAGCCGCCGGCCGCGAAAGTCGGCACACCGGTCACACCGGCCGCGCGCGATGACTTCCAGTCCCGGTCGATGGCGTCGCGGAAGGTGCGCTTTGTGAGCACCTCACGGGCGGCATCGGCGGAGAGGCCGACAGACGCCGCCAACCCGACCAGCGTTTCCACATCGCCGACGTTCTTACCCTCGACGAAGTAGGCCTTGTAGATGGCATCGTGCAATGGGAAGCCATCCGGCTGGGTGTCGGCCCATTTGCCCAGTTCCTGGGCGAGGCGACTGTTGTAGGTGTGGGTGCGCTCGCCATAGGGCAGGCCTTCGGCTTTCATCAGGCCCGTCATGCGTTCCTGCCTCGCGGCACGTTCCTCGGCCTTGCTGCCGGCGAACAACACGTCCAGTGAAACACCCTCTTCGGGCGTGTCGGGGTGCAGCGGAAAGTGCACCAGCTTGACGGTGACGTCGTAGTTTTTTTTCAGTTTTTCAATACGCACGGTACTGAGGTAACACCAGGGTCAGACGTAATCCGAGAAGACGTTGACCACAATGGTACTGACTGCGGCGGGATCGGCCATGGCGAAGCTTTCTAATGGAGGACAAAAGAATATTACGCCGATCCGGATAGGAACTGGCCTGTTTTTAGCCCGCTAATGCGGCATTTCGATTCGGGCGGTCCGGCTACCATTTTCGACATGTTGACGCACACCATCGCGACTTCCCCTGATGCAATGAAATCCTCCGATGTTGCGGAGATTCTGGCGTGCATCGAGGCGTTCGAAATGTTCTCCGGCCTCGATGGCGTGGCGCTGCGGGCGCTTGCCACGCACCTGATTCTCCGTGACTACGCAGAGGGAGATGTCATTTTCCGCGAAGGGCAGCGCGGGGACTGGATGGGCTTTCTGGTTTCAGGAGAAATCCGCATCCAGAAGGAGGCGGGAGGTCGTGATTCGCGTGTGGTTTCCATTGAAAGCAGGGCGCGCTCCATCGGCGAAATGGCCCTGATCGACAATGAGCCGCGCTCGGCCACCTGCATTGCCCTGCGGCCGTCGCGATTGCTCATCCTGTCGAAAACGCATTTTGAACGCATGGCCACCGAGCGGCCGGCGGTGGCGCTAAGCGTCATCCTGCCGGTTGCGCGGCTGCTCAGCCGGCGCCTGCGCATGACCAGCGGCCGGCTGGTTGAATTTCTCGAAGAGTAAATCCCCTGCAATCCGCCCTGCGGGTGCGCTATTGATTGCCGTTGATCAGGCAGTTGCGCACTCGATGAGCACACGTGCGGTGCCCTCGGGATCGATGATCATGGCGTCGTGGCCTGTCTTCAGGTCCCGGTAGAGCCAGGACGGATTCTCGCGGATCTTCACCGCGAACTGCTCGAAGGTGCCCGTTGCCGAATGGCAATTGACGAAGGCTTTCGGAATCTTTGCCAGTGCGGCCTCGTTCGAGAGTGCGAGCGCCTGTGACATGGTGCGAAAGGGATGACGCACCTGCCGCCGCGTGGCCCACGCGATGTCATCGGCGCGGGTAAGCCCCAGTGCCGCCGCCGGCATGGGGCCTATGGTGCCGCTCGTCTCGCCTTCCCTGCGCTGCATTGCCGCGCGCGCTTCGCCCGCATAGTCCAGCAAAGACTTGCCGTTGGACGGGACAAAGGCATCGAAGTAGACAAGGCGTTTGATTCTGTCACCGATGCGGTCGGCAACCCCGGTGATCACCATGCCGGCATAGCTGTGTCCCACCAGCACCACGTCGTGCAGTTCCTCTGTTTCAATCAGGCCGATCACATCCTGAATGTGGGTGTCGAGGTTGATGTCCGCATGCGCAAGGTGCGCGCGATCGCCCAGGCCTGTGAGCGTCACCGCGTGTGATTCGAATCCCGCCTGCCTGAGCAGCGGAAGCACATGGCGCCAGCACCAGGCGCCGTGCCAGGCACCGTGAACAAGGACAAAGGTCATTATTAAATATCCTTAAAAATCAATTGGTTAAGTGGATTGGCGGTCAGGCCTCAGGAGGCGCCATCGGCCTCATCCGCGACCATTCGATCCAGTATCCGCCGCACCCGCACGGCGCCGACGTCGATGTGAAACATCACCGGGTCGAAGGATTCGAAAGGCGCATCGCCCATGCGTTGCTGGATGATTGCGAGCATGGCGCCGTCTTCATCGACCACCACCGGCTTCTGGCCTTCCAGCAGCCGCCGGTCGATCTCGGCGTCATCGAGCGAAAAATTCCGGCTGCGCAGGGCAAAGTCGTGCAGGCTGCTGTGAGTCTCGGGCGTGACGATGTGGGTATTGAAACGCTGGCGTCCCGTATCGCGCGGCGTGCCCGCCGGCACCTGCACTAGTTCATTCCTCACGATGCAGGGCGCAATCCAGACCGAATCACGGTAGCTGTCGGAGCGCCCGCCCACGTCGTTGACTTCGCGCACGTGGCTGGTGGTGACGAAATTCCGCAGCACCCAGCTCACGCGAACATTGCCGCCTTCTTCGGAGGTGGTCATGGTGGCTCGCGTGTCTTCGCGGTATCCGGTGGACAGCGACCCCTTGTGAAGAAACTCCAGGTGCGAGAGGTCCATGATGTTGTCGATCATCAGGTCGGCGCCGCATGGCAGATTGAAATAGCCGTGAACGGTACGCCAGCGGGCGGTGTCGGTGAGGTAGGAAAGATCGGGAATGTTCGCAGCGTTCGCGCGGTCTTCGCGCCCCATCCACACCCAGACCAGTCCGTGCCGCTCCTCCGCCGCGTAGCGGCGGACCGCCATCTTCACCGGAATGGTTCCCGGCGGGTGTGGATTGAAATTGCATTTGCCGTCGCTGCCAAAGCGAAGGCCGTGATAGGGGCACTCGATGCAATCATCGATGATGCGGCCCCGGCTCAGCGGCGCGAGGCGGTGCGGGCAGGTGTCCTGAAGAGCAGCCGGCATGCCATCCCCGCGGCGGTAGAACACCAGGTGCTCGCCCAGAATGGTTCGCGCAAACGGTGAGTCGTTGATTTCTTCCGGATACGCGGCGACATACCACGCGTTTTTTGGGAAGCCGATTGCCGGTTTTGCGGTTGCCGGGTGTGTTGCGCCTTCAGTCATGATTGACCCCGAATATGATTGCGGCGATAGTGTATCGGAGCAAAGGAAAGGGGACTTCATGCGACATTCAAAATCCGGCGCAACGCGCCTCACGCAGATTGCCAACACCATGCTGGCATTGATGTTCTGCGCATGCGCGTATTCACAGGAGTATCCGGCGAAACCGATCCGGTTGATATTGCCGACCATCCCGGGTTCGGCCTTCGAGCTGTTCGGCCGTCTCATCGGCACCAAGATGGGCGAAGCCATGGGCCAGCCCATTGTTGCCGAGAATCGCGCGGGCGCCAATGGCATGATCGGCGCGGAGGTTGTGGCGCGCGCCGCGCCGGATGGCTACACGCTGCTCTGGGCCACGCCCAGCCAGGTGGTGACCAGTGTCTATCTTTCCAAAAGCCTGCCCATTGACCCGACAAAGGATCTGCTGCCCATCAGCATCGCCGCCGAACCGGTGACGGCGCTGCTGCTGTATCCCAAGGTGCCGGTTTCCACCGTCAAGGAGTTCGTCGACTTCGCAAAAAAGAATCCCGGGAAATGGTCGTACGGCACGCCCGGCATCGGCTCGTTCTTTCATTTCACCGGCGAACTCATCAAGCAGTCGGCGGGACTCGATATCGTGCATGTGCCGTACAAGGGGCCGCCGCAGGCGCTGAACGACGTGTTTGCCGGGCGCATTGAAATGACCATCGTCACGCTGGGCACTGCGCGGCCGCTGGAGAAAGCGGGAAAGATCAAGGTGCTCGCGCTGCTCGAGCCCAAACGCTACGCGGGTGCGCCGGACCTGCCGACTTTTACCGAGACGGTGCCTTCTTTTGAGAAGCCGGCCTCGTGGTATGCCCTGTTCGGCCAGCCTGCGCTGCCGAGGCCCATCGTCACGCGGCTGTACCGGGAACTCGCGGCTTCCCTGAAGACTCCCGAGGCCCGCGCCTGGCTGGAGACCAACCTGCACACCGGCGTGGGCAATACGCCGGAGGAATTCGCGGTGATCTACAAACAGTCCTTCGAGGTGTTCGGGCGCGCCGCGAAACTGGCGGGAATACAACCGGAATAACCCTGAGAAAAGCGGATTCCTATTCCGGTTGGATCTTCGCCTTCTTGACGATGTCGCTCACTGTCTGAATATCGTGCTTGATGGTCAGTGCCAGTTGCTCGGGCGTGCTGTTCACCAGAAGCAGTCCGCCGGCAAACAGGCGCGCCCTGACTTCGGTGGTGGCTGCAATCCTGGTGATTTCCCCGTGCAGGCGTTTCACGATGGCGGGCGGCAGGTTGGGCGGGCCGAAGAAGCCCGACCAAAGCGGTGGCGCCTCGAACCCGGGAATGATTTCGCGCACTGTCGGAACGTCGGCCGCACCCTCAAATCGTTTTGAATTCACGAATGCCAGGTATTTCGCCTTGCCGGCGGTGACGCTGGGTTCCAAGCTGAACAGCGGCGATGACGAGGCCTGGATGCGCCCGGCGATCACGTCGGTGATCACCTGATCGCCGCCCTTGTAGGGAATGTGCACGATGTTCGTGCCCGCCAGCAGGTTGATCTGTTCCAGCGCGAGGTGGTGGCTGGTTCCAAGGCCCGAGGTTCCGTAGGAAATCTTTCCCGGGTTGGCTTTTGCGTAGGTGATCATTTCGCGAAACGATTTGAACGGGGCATCGTTGGTTGCGCCGACCACGATCATGGTTTCCCAGGATAGGGTGATCGGCGTGAAATCCTTCACCGCCTCATAAGGGACGTTTTTGATCAGAAAGCCGCGCTGCACCTGCGTGCTGCCGGTGGTGGAGAGAATGGTATAGCCGTCGGGGGCGGCCTTTGCCACGGTGGTCGCGCCGATGGAGCCGCCGGCACCCGCCTGGCCTTCGACAATAAACGACTGCCCGAGCGATTCGCCAAGGCGTAGCGCCATCAGGCGTGCAATGGCTTCAATGCCGCCCGAATAGGTGAGGATCATGCGCACCGGTTTGACCGGATAGGACTGCGCGGAGACCGCGCCTGGCAATGCAAGTCCGACAACTGCGGCAAGTCCGGCAACCGCGACGGCTAAGCGTTTGTGCCTGAATCCGGATTTCATGTTCGTTCACTCCTTTTTTTACCTGCGCCGTGGATCGGCATCTGCGATGCGAGTTTAACGCGGGGCACCGGCATTGAATTGGTAGTTTGCCTTCCTTCCCCGTAGAATCGGGCGATGCTCAATCTTCTCCTTGGCGGTCAGATCGCCCTATTTACGCTGATCGTGATCGCGCTCGTCATATCGCTCTCATTCCACGAGTTCGGCCATGCGGCCGTTGCGAAACTCTATGGCGACGATACCGCGGAGCGCATGGGGCGCCTGACCATCAACCCGATCGCCCACATCGATCCGATGGGGCTTTTGATGGTGGTGCTGGTCGGCTTCGGTTGGGCCAAGCCCGTGCCCACCAACCCGCGCAATTTCACATCGCGCTGGGCGGATCTCTGGGTTTCAGCGGCGGGGCCGGGAATGAACCTGGTGCTGGCATTCGTGACGGTGAATCTCTATGCCGTGGGCAGCGAGGCGGGTTGGGGCTTCATGCTGAATCCGGGCGGGGAATTGTTTTTCTATTACCTCGCTACGATCAACCTGACCCTGATGCTCTTCAACCTGATCCCGCTGGGGGCGCTGGATGGCCACTACATCCTGCCGTACTTTCTCAGCGCCCGGGCAGCCTATGCATATCAGGACTTCAATGCGCGCTTCGGCAACATGGCGCTGATGGGGTTGGTGCTGCTCAGTTTTGTCGGCGTGCCGGTGTTCAGTTTCATCTCCGGTATCGGCCGCACGCTGCTGCCATTTTTGCAAATTCTTTAGCCTGACGTCTCCGGATTGCGTTTGCGTGTGTTCAACGCACGTACTCTGGCGCCGTATAAAGCCACGACAGCCGGTCGTAATGCTCCTCCTGGGTGCGTCCCTCGAACAGGCTGTTTCGCACCCTCCTTGCGACTCCCTTCGCATGATAGATCCTGTCCATCATCAGTGATGACATCTGCACCCGGCTTGCGCGAACGATACGGATTGCCTGGTATTGCCTGAACGCATCGGCGTAATTGCCATCGCTTTGGTCAACGCAGGCACCCAGACAGATGGCGTCCTCGAGCGCCATGGCCGCGCCCTGCGCGATGTACTGCACCATGGGATGCGCGGCATCGCCCAGCAGCGTGACCGCACCCTGGGTCCAGTTCTCCGCCGGCTCCCGGTGGCGGATCAGGTAGCGCTTGAAGCTTTGCGGGATGCGCATCACCCGAAGCGGAATGTCGCACCCGTGTTCGAACAGGGGCAGGGCTTCCGAGGGTGGCGCATCGCTAGTTTCGTCAACCGAATCGGCGCCGGTGACGATGGTGGCGCCGAAGTTGAATACCTTCCAGTCGCGCACCGGGTAGTAAATGATGTGGGTGCCCGGACCCACCCACATGATGGGGTAGGGATTCTGGAGGTCTTTCGGCATCTGTTCGGCGGGGATCACCGCACGGTAGATCATGGCGCCCGAGGGCAGGGGTTCGCCGTCGCCGACGATGCGCTGGCGGATGACGGAATGCACGCCATCGGCGCCCACGAGCGCGTCAGCGTCGATCGTGTCGCCGTTGGCAAGCGTCGCCGTGACGCCGTCGCCGCGCTCTTCATAAGCGGTGACGCGGCTGCTGGTTCGCAAGGTGACCAGCGGCTGTTCCCGGCAGCCCTCCAGCAGCGCGCCATGAATATCCGCGCGGTGCGCCACGGCATAGGGGTTGCCGAACCGTTTCCTGAAGGCTTCGCCGCACTCGATGTTGAGAATTTCTTCGCCGCTTACCGCGTCGGCCATCACCATGCGCTCGATGAGAAAAGCGTCCTTCTTCGCGCGTTCGCCGACGCCCAGGGCATCAAGGACATGCAGCGCATTGGGCGCAACCTGCAGGCCCACACCGACCTCGCCGAAATCACGGGCCTGTTCGAGTACCACGCTGGCAAATCCGCGGCGCGCGAGCGCGAGGGCACAGGCGAGGCCCCCGATCCCGCCGCCGGCAATGGCAAAGGGACGCTTGTTTCTCGGGGTCTTGATCACTCGGGCAGGGCGGTGGTGAACTCGGTCATCCACTTTGGATCCGCGCCTTTGAGCGTGGCCAACTCGCTGCCTGCCTCGGTTTTGGTCTGCAGTACGCTCGCAATGACCCCGGGATTGTCGCCGGCGGCAGGCTCGGCGCAGGCTTCCATGCGGATGCCATTGGGATCGAAAAAATAGACGGAGAACAGGCCCGGCAGGCTTTCAAACGGGCCGTCGAAACGGATGCCATTTTCCTTGAGCCTCTTCATCAGGTTCTGCTGCTCCGTGGGCGTGATTGCGAACGCGCAGTGCTGCATGCCGCCGATGGCATCCCGCTTCGCCTTGGGTTCGGCACCCGCGGGCAATTCAAAGTAGGCCAGCAGCGAATCATTGCCCATGTCGAAAAAATAGTGCCGCAGTTCCTCATAGGGCGGATTGCCGCGATTGCCCGGTCCCGTGCCCACGCCGGGCGGCACTTTCATGGCGTGAACCAGCGGCATGCCCACCACCCGGACGATGAATTCGGTGGTGAGTTTCATATCTTCGGTGGTGAAGGCAAGGTGGTGAATGCCGCGGGTGGCTGGGGGCGTGGCGGAACGTTGCGCGGTTGTTGCTGATTCTCTGGCATTCATTCGGGGAATTCCTTGATCGCGTTGGGCCTGGCCGCCGGTTCATTGATGAGGGATCGCTGCTTCACGGCAATTCTAATGCGCCCGGCCGCTATCGGTCGCGGCCCGCCTTCAAACCGGGATTGCCCGAGTCTGCGTCGGGTGCTATAACGCGGGACTCACGAAGGGGGAATGACATGGCGAGAGACGTCAGGATTGACGAGACGGTGAAGTACCTCGAGAAGGAAGGGTTCGACGCGATGCTCGCGGCCTGCAATGGCCAGAACCTTTTTCTCGATTCCAATGTGGTGTTCGTGTTTTCGGGCGTGCGCCCGATCGCGGAGTCTGCGGTCATCATCGAGCGCTCCGGTCGCAGCACGCTTGTGATCACGCCGGGCTGGGATGCCGAGCGCGCCGCCGAAATCAGCCGCACCGATGACACTCTCGGGTGCGACGACCTTGCCGATGGCATCGAGCGCGCCTTGAAGAAAATCAAGTTGAATCCCGCGAAAGTCGTCACCGTGGGTCTGGTGACACTGTTTGCCGAGACCGCGAAGAAGATCGAAAAGGTTCTGGGTGGCAAGCGCCCCGCTAATGACGGATTTGCGAGCCAGATCGCGCGGGTGCGCAACGCCGATGAGCTGGCCGCCGGAAAGAAAGGCACCTGGATTGCCGAGCGCGGTTACGAGCGCCTTCGCGAAATCGCCAGGCCCGGCATGCGCGAATTCGAGCTCACGGCCGATTTGTACTGCTACATGAAGGGCATGGGGGCCGAGGACAATTTCCTTCTGCTCTCGGCCTCGCAGCACAACCTCGCGGTGCGTGCCTCCGGCCACCGCAAGTTGGATGTGGGCGACATCATCCTTTCCGAGATCACCCCCTGCTACAAGGGCCAGTTCGTGCAGATCTGCCGCACCACGGTGATCGGCGAGCCGTCACCTTTGCTGCGCGAGAAATACAAGGTGCTGCAGGATGCCATGCACCGCGGCCAGGAAAAGGCGGTGCCCGGCACCAAGGTGAAGGACGTGGCCAATGCCATCAACGACGTGTTTCGCGCCGCGGGCTACGGCAAGTACTGCCAGCCGCCCTACATGCGTGTTCGCGGTCATGGCCTTGGCATCACCTCCGACCGGCCCGGTGACATCACCGATGACAGCGAGGTGGTGCTGGAGGAGGGCATGGTGTTCGTGATGCACCCCAACCAGTACCTGCCCGAAACCGGCTACCTGATGTGCGGCGAGCCGGTGGTGATCACGCCGCAGGGCGCACAGTCGTTCTCCGAGCGGGACGCCGAACTTGATTTCATTCCGGTCTGAGGCAATATGAAAACCGTACACCCCTCGATTGTTCTGGGCGCCTACACCTGGGAGCAGGACAGCCTGCCGCGCGATGAATTCCAGATCCGTTGCAAGGATCTCTACGACGCCATGGATCAAAACGGCTGGAAGGCCATGTTTATCTACGGAGATGCCGATGAGCACACGGCACTGGCTTACTACACCAACTTCGTGCCGCGGGTTCGCTGGACGATCGCGATGATTCCGCGCGAGGGCGAGCCGCGCCTGCTGGTGTCGATGAGTTCGCGCGATATGCCGGCCATGAAGCTCATGACCTGGATCACCGACGTGATCTCCGGCTGGCAGTGGGAAGCCGGGTTCGATCCTTGGATTGCAGGCCTGAAGGGCGATGCGCCCATCGGCATCGGCACCATCGGCATGGAGCGCATGCAACCGCGCCTGTTCAAATCCATGGAGAAAAGCCTGGGCGACCGGTTCCACCTTTCCGAGGCGCAGGGGTTTGATGATTCCAAGCGCCCCTTGCGTCCGCGTGAACTGTCGCTGTTGCGCGAATCCTGCGAGGTGGTGAAGACGGCCTCGAAGGCAATGGTCAAGGCATGGCGCTCCGGCGTCAATGCCGAAGCGGCGGTGCTCGAGGGCGAGCGCGTGGCGCGGTCGCTGGCCGCGCAGGATGTGCGCACGCTGGTGAGCCTGGACGGCGGCAAGACGCTGGTGCCCTATCGCGGCGAGTTCAAACCCACGGGCGATGACATCGTGGTGCACTTTGCAGTGAAGGTGCAGGGGTTCTGGTCGGAGCTGTTCGTCTCGGCCTCCAAGGGACCCAACCGCTATCCCAAGGTGGAAGCGGCGCTGGATGCGCTCAAGACCGCGGTGAAGCCCGGCGCGGTCGGGGAAGACCTGTTTTCCAAGGGAATTCAAGCACTTGGCACGCGCGCCATTCACCCTGTGCTCACCAATTCCTTCGGGCGACGCATCGGCCTGTCGCTGGATGAGGGCTGCCCGCTGCGTGCCGACGATGCCAGCCCCATGGTTGCGGGCAACGTGTATTCGCTGCATACGGGCACGCGCGACGACAAGGGCGGCGGCATCGCCTCGGCCATGGTGGCCATCACCGCCAATGGCGCCGAGGTACTGTGCGATTCGCGGGATGCTTTGAAGGATTGATTGAATTCTGACTTGACGCATTCAAGGAGACGGGGATGAAGAAGAGCAATTGCATTTTCAAAGGTGTGATGGTTGCCGCGGCGCTTTCGGTTTCTGTCACGGCGCAGGCGCAAACCTATCCGGTAAAGCCCATCAAGACCATCGTCACGGTGGCCGGCGGCATCGACCTCGTGGCGCGACTGGTGTCGCAGGGCCTCACCGAATCGCTTGGCCAGCCGGTGATCATGGAAACGGTTCCCGGTGCCGGCGGTTCCATCGGTCACGAGCAGGTGCAGCGCTCGGCACCGGATGGCTACACGCTGATGATGTCGGTGGCCAGCACGCACATCACCAACGGGTTTCTCTCGCTCAATTCGCGCTTTGATCCGGTGAAGGGCTACACGCCGATCGCGCGGGTGGCCGAATCCATCCTG